>JAJTDQ010000084.1:0-8990 GCA_021300505.1 Cryomorphaceae bacterium | reverse complement strand
ACATGGTAGATTTCCTTTGGAACGCAGTGTTTTAAATCGCTTTGGTTGGATTGAGAAGGTCATGTGCGATCGGTGGGCGGTCGATTTTCTTCGTTTTTTAAATCGTAAAGACCTAATCGCTTTTCGCAATCGTTCCACCGATGTAGAAATCATACCAACCTTCGATATCGATAACGTGTATGCGTATCAATGGAAAAACGGATTGCGTAAATGGGTGTCAAGTGCCAGGGACGTTATTAAAGGAGACCGACATAGAATTTTAGAAAGACGTGATGTATTGAAAGGAGAAAAAAAAGATCCTTATGACACCTTTGATGATATCCTTACTATTCGAAAAGCAGGTTTCGCTGTTCGCATGTTTTGGTTGTTGGGAGATTATGCGAAGTTTGATAGAAATGTATCGCACAAAGATTCTCGGCATCAAGCTTTGATCAAGACGATGTCTGAATCGTGCATTATTGGAATTCATCCAAGTTATAAATCGAATAGTTACGAATATTATCTCCATGAAGAAAAAGAGCGCTTGGAAGAAATTATTCATCAGCCGGTTGAACATTCACGACAACATTTTCTTAAACTGAAAATTGCGGTTACCTATCCGATTTTGATTGAACAGGGTATTCGCCATGATTACACCATGGGATTCGCAGAGCATGCTGGATTTAGAGCGGGTACAGCGCGGCCGTTCCATTGGTTTGATTTGACGAGAAATAAACCTACAGAGCTCATCATTCATCCGTTTGCTTACATGGACGGAACTTTGAATGAATACATGAAGCAATCACCTGAAGAAGCCAAGGAGACGATTTTAAAATTGTACAAGGAAATTGAAAAATTTGGAGGCGATTTTCTTTGTGTGTGGCACAACGAGACCATAGGTGACTATGGCATTTGGGAAGGCTGGCGGGAAGTTTTAAATTATACTTTATCATTAAACGGAAAAAAATGAATCGAACCATTGCACTGACAGGAACCATTCTATTGCTCATTTCCATTGTACTTGGTGCCTTTGGTGCACATGCCTTGAAGGAACTTGTGAACGAAGAGCAACTTATTTCATTCGAAACGGGTGTTCGTTACCAGATGGTTCACGGTTTGGCTTTGTTGGTTCTTGGATTAAATGCAAGTCGACATTCTTTTCAACTCAAATCGACCTTTCGATTATTGTTTGTTGGCGTGATTCTGTTCTCCATTTCGATTTACTTTCTTTCACTCCAAGATGTTTTGGAAGTAAAACTCAAATTTCTCGGACCTATTACTCCGCTTGGCGGATTGTTGATGATTGTGGGCTGGAGTGTATATGGAGTTCAACTTTTTCGCTCAAAATCGGATCATGAGCAATAAATTTAAAGTGACAATTCTAGGCTCTGGCACTTCACAGGGTATTCCCGTAATCGCTTGTGATTGTCATGTATGCGCTAGTCAAGACACCAAAGACAAACGACTTCGATCATCCATTTTGCTCAGTTGGCATGGACACAATTTTGTTATTGACACGGGACCCGACTTCAGGCAGCAAATTTTGACATCGAAGATAAAGAGTTTGCGCGCGGTACTGTACACGCATGAACATAAGGACCATTTAGCAGGTATGGATGATGTCCGTCCTTTCAATCACCGCGAAGAACGTGACATGGAAATTTTTTGCACGCAACGTGTGGCGGAGGCATTAAAAAGAGAGTATAGTTACGTATTTTCAGGAGAAAGGTACCCAGGAATTCCATCGGTGAATATCAATTTAATTGAGAATAGGACTTTTCGATTGCCTGATGGACCCATTGTCACTCCCATTGAAGTTCTGCACTATAAAATGCCAGTTTTTGGTTATCGTGTAGGTGACTTCACTTACATCACTGATGCAAAAACCATTTCATTCGAAGAACGCAATAAAGTTCGTGGAACGAAGGTGTTGATTGTAAATGCTTTACAACGTTCGGAGCATATTTCACATTTCAATTTGGAAGAAGCACTTGAGTTCATTCAAGATATTCAGCCAGAGAAAGCTTATTTAACCCATATCTCCCATTTATTTGGTACTCACGATGAAATAGAATCCATTTTGCCACCCAATGTATTTGTCGCTTATGATGGGTTGGTACTGGAGGTGAGTTGAGCAATTTAAATGGAGAATTTCTACCTTACTTTTTCAATTTCATTCCGATGACATTTGGCAATGCCCAAAAAGACATATTATTGTCGGTGGCGTAAGTGTTGGAAACATAACTTCCAACTTTCTCGATAACACGGTCACCAGTTCGAATATACAGGCTTGTCTCGGGTCCACCTTCAATATAAATGGCATTTGTAAGTCCATAAGGCATGCCCACCATGAAGCCAATCATCTCATTGTGTGTATAGGGAGAGCGCGAATAGATATAATAAATATTTCCATAGGCATCGCAAGCTGCCACCATCATGCTACACGATTGATATCGCTTATTCCAACCCATTCCGGTTCCATTACAATCAATCATTCGAAGTCCTTGAGCGTAACAATGGTAGTCGTTTTTCACGGTATGCCATGGATCGCATTTTAAATCGATGATACAAAAATTGTAATCACTGCTATCTTTGGCATTCAATGCAATCATTGAGTTGTAATTTTCGCGAAGTAGGGCATTGTTGTGGTGACCATAATTTTTCATGAATCCACGGTTAATTAACCCATTCGAAAGCTCGTACATTCCGGCATTTAGCACGACATTAAAATCGAAAGTGTCGGCCCATTCACATACAGAACGCGGACGGCCGTACTCGGTAGCTGTGACCAAAGAAAAATCCATTTTAGAAGGAGTGATACGTACTATGGTCAGTTTTGAATCCCCTAAGATTGATTTTTTTGGTGCATCAACAACACAGTACAAGAGACCATCAGCAAGCGTGTCCCACTCGTAAGGTTTATTTCCCAAATAGGAACTGTCTACCAACGATTGTCCATTGGAGGGGTGCGCTAGATTTATTAGGCAAACAAGTGCCAGAAGGTATTTAGTTAATTTCATTCCAATCAAATTTCTTTTTTTCAAACGGAAAAACATCCAATAATTCACCAGAGTAATAGAATTGATAGGCAATTGCTCCGAAAGTATAGGCTTTATCCTTTATTCTTATGGTTGAACCACCAACGCGGGGATTCTTTTTTGGTACGGATTGAATATACCCAACATTAAACAAAGTCGCAAGGATTTCGGGACGATTTTCAATTGGAAATCCAGCGCGCTCCCATTGTACTTTTACTTGTTTTAAAAATAAAGCAGCGTACATGTAGGAATAAAAGTGATTTCTGAAGGAAGTTAATCGACTGATACGCTCGCTAGCTACGTCGGCAGTAGAAAAGTCCAGCAAATGTTCGTATTTTTTTCCAAGGTAATATTCACTTTTGGAATCCTTAATATACCTTTCAATGTTTTGAGCGGTATGCTCTTTAATCCCTGTTACACCAAATGAAAATTGCGATTCAACCGATAGAATTTTAAGTGGACCAATCCATTTTTTATAGGCCTCACGGTTTGAATTGAACAATCTAATTTGTTCACTAACGAGACATGATACAATTAAACGACCTTCAACACCTGTTAGTGTGGCAACCGAGTCAATTAATGCTTTGTCTTTAACCACTGCTTCTTTAAACACCCCCCATTCAGCGATATTCATCCAATCGTAAGCACTTTTGTATGTATATTGCTTTTTAAAGCTTCGTCGATTTTGGCGAAACTTTTTTAAGTCTGCCATATAGCGTTTGTCTTTCTTTAATTCTAAATCAACCGCATCCAACATGCGTAAAATCTCTTGATCATTGTTGCTTTTTTTGTATGCTGCCAATATGTATTCAGCATTTTTTGGGTAGTACTTGTTTAAGATAAGGATTCGGTGCAGTGCATCATGGTACCTAAAGGTCACTTTGGAGATGTCTTCTTTAAACGATTGATTGTATTGACGATTGATTTCTGAGAAGTATCTGTTATTTGAATCTACAGAACCACCTTCATCCGTTAATCGAAGCATAATGGCTGCATAACTCGCTGTCAGGAAAAATCCAATCAATGCGAATCCCACTAGAAAGAAATAAAATGGAATTTTAAACCACTTGCTGTCGAATATTTTCTTCATTAAATTCTCTAAAATTATAGGATTGCGAAAATAGAAATTCTAGGTCGGGAAATGCTTAAATTTTAAGGAAAACGCTCGTTAAAAGTTTCTTTTTACTTTTGTCTAAATAATTAGAACGATGGCTAACAATTTACTAGAAGGAAAAAGAGGGATAATTTTCGGTGCGCTGAACAGTCAATCCATTGCATGGCATGTCGCTGAGAAGGCACATGAGCAAGGCGCACGCTTTGTTTTGACAAACGCTCCAATAGCTATGCGCATGGGGGAAATCAACGGACTCGCAGAAAAAACTGGTTCAAAAGTAATTCCTGCAGATGCAACAAGTGTCGAAGATTTGGAGAAACTGATCAGCGAATCAATGGAAATCCTTGGTGGTAAAATTGATTTTATCTTACATTCCATTGGTATGTCTGTGAATGTCCGTAAAGGAAATCATTATACCGATGAGAACTATGATTATACGATGAAAGGACTAGATGTTTCTGCACTTTCATTTCATAAAGTCATGCAAACGGCTAAGAAATTAGATGCAATGAGCGAGTGGGGATCTATTGTTGCATTGACTTACATCGCCGCACAACGCGTGTTCCCTGACTATAACGACATGGCGGACAACAAAGCGTATTTGGAGTCTATTGCGAGAAGCTTCGGATATCATTTTGGTGTAGATAAGAAAGTTCGTGTGAATACAATCTCTCAATCGCCAACAATGACCACGGCTGGAAGTGGAGTAAAAGGTTTCTCGGAGTTTATTTCGTTCTCTGATATGATGTCACCTTTGGGTAATGCTGATGCTAGTGCTTGTGCCGATTACTGCATCACCTTATTCTCTGATTTAACACGCTATGTAACGATGCAGAACCTATTTCACGATGGCGGCTTCTCAAATACGGGAGTTACGCAACAAGTTATCGAACGGTTCTCAGAACAATAAAAAAAACGAAATGCAGTCTTAGGGCTGCATTTTTTGTTTTATTTCGCTACAAGTTTCGTTAAGGATAAAACTAAAAAAAATCAAATGAAATTAGTTGTTGTATTTTTACTGTGCTGCTCTGCTGTGTTTGGACAACAGCTCAATCTTCGAAAAGGGGAGGGCGGACTCTTCAGTCTTGGCGTTCGAAGCACCTTGAGTGGATTCATTGGGTCAAACGTACTGTCTTCAGGAACAGGCTTTGGATTAGGTGGTCAATTCCGCATTCAGCCCGCTAAAATGGTCAATACGGATTGGTTCTTCGACTATATCACTGAAAATGCTGGAGATTTGGCGAATCGCACAGATTACCATATTGGATGGAGCGTTTTGTATTATCCTATTTTGAAACCTGCGGCATTTGCACGACCCTACATCCTTGCAGGACACTGTTTTGATTACACGAGGCTTGAAGAGAATGCCAATCGCACGAATTATTTGGAGCGCTGGAGTTCGGCAATTCAAGGAGGAATTGGTGTGCATTTGAACGTGTCCGAACGTTTGGATCTTTCATTGGTGGGACAGTATATGATTCATTTGGGGACAGATATTCATGAGGAATACGAGAATGGACAAGTCATTTTTCATGAAGAAAAAGGAGGAACACTCGAAGGACATTTGCTTTTCAATGCCAGTATCAATTACAAAATAACAGACTTATGGTAAGAGGATTTGTTACTGTTGCTTTCATTTCAATAATCGGAAGTTGCCATTCTCAAGATTTAATTGGTGCTGGATTAATTAAAACTACGGGAAGCATAACACCAGGTCGTATGGTGTCCCAACCACTTAGAAACATCTACTTTTCAGGATTTGCTGAGGTTTATACAAGCAAGAAATTGAGTTTTCGCGGAGACGCACTGTGGTATGTGGATGGTCACGAAAAATTGGCATCAAATACTTGGCGCTATGCGCGAAATTTAAGTGTTTACTTTGGAGCGTTTTATCACTTCAATAAAAATAATTGGGATGCGCACATCGGATTTCAGCCGGGGATGGCAGTGGTTGTTCCGTCGGGAAGTGTTCAACTCAATCCTTTAGTTAAGGCTTGTCCATCGGCGGCATTTCATGTCGGAACAACCTATTATGTTTGGAAATATTTCAACTTCTTTGCGGATGTGGCATATACACATACCCATTACCGAGGTCTGAATACTGGTTCGGTTTATCTTGGTGAAGTATTGTTCACTGCAGGGCTAGGATTTAACATCAATGTGTTTCAATCCCACGGAAAACATCGTTAATTATTGGTTGCTCAAGAATAAGGCATTGGCCATAAAGAGTTTTCCATTTTCCCAGAAACCTCGGAAAAGTGGATTGTCAATCATGTAAATAATGCACCCGTTACCAATATTTTCTTGGCCTATAACCAATGTTTTAGGTTGTTTTTTTAAGGCTTCACATCCTGCAAATCCTGCAATGAGCTCAGGTTTTTCTGGCAGTGTGACAACATTCGAAGCATCGCTAAAGCATTCATAGCCATCTGCACTTAACTTTAGCGTGAAGTAATCTCCAGTATATCCAAACGCTAAAGGGTGGGTGTGATCTACATTACAACGAAAAATTGCCCCTGTTATGGAGTGTTTGATGTATTCTCGTTCTTGCTCGTTGTATTTGATGTGTGGGTGTTCATGAACTTCCTCAGCACCTTCTTCTTTGTCCTTGTCTATATTCTTTACCTTCAGTGCATATCCTTGATCAGTAGTAAAACCTGATGCAGAAGCTCCAATTGCGATGAGTTTTCCACCGTTTGAGATCCATTCTTGAATGATTGATTTCGTCGATTCGTCCATGAAGACCGAAGGATCGCCTTCTGGTGCAATCAGTACATTGAATTGTGAAAGTTGTTGACGATCAATTTGGTTTGGATTGATTTGAGTGATTGGGTAGTTCAGTTCATTTTCGAAAAAATGCCATGTTTCACCTGCACTAAGTGATGAGGTAGCGTCACCAAATAGCATGGCAACTTTAGGTGCTTGAATCATTTTTACATAAGAAGATCCGAGGTCGTTGCCTTTTTCTACCATGCCTGTCTTCGTTGCTCTTAGGTATTTCTGATGGGTATTGGCAATGGTAATCAACGTTTCATTGAATAATTTTGGCGAATTATCTCCTTTGGCAATGATGAGCGATCCTCGAGCATACTCTTTTCCATTCAACGTAAATGGATTTTCTGCGAAGCGTACGCGGATTCCATGTTGTAGAATGTCTGAAAGGAATCGGGCATCATTCATGCCGTTCCAGTCCGTAATGTAGGCGTAGGTATTTTCTTGGGATGTGTTAGGTGCGAATATCGGCGTAACTTTTACCCCTTGTATTTTTGTTTCGGATGCAATACCCTCAAGCCCATAAGCATAAGGAAGCGACCATGCGGTAATGTCATAGGTAAGCGAGTCAGAAAGTTTTGTTTTCGGTTCAAAAAGAACATTGACAAACGTTCCTTTCGGTTGGTCGGTGTGAATGATAAGGTGATTCATTCCTGGAATCATCGAACCTGGACCATTTTTTACATAGTCGAAGCCTTTCACAGTAACATTACCTGTACCAAAAGAATACGTTATCTCGTGAGCATCCAATAGCTTAGTCAATGCGATAACGTTTTCGTAATTCCCTCCAACACAATAGGATTTGTATTTGAAATTCTTTTTCGTAACAAAATGGTTAATGTATCGCCATCATTTGTTTGAATCGCGAGTCCTGCACGACCATTACCTGCCTGTTCATAGGTCATTCCCACGGCGCCATTGAATGTAGGGTAGGTGTCACCATAACTTGGGTAAAGAAGGTCGAAAATCTCACGTGTAAAGTAGAACCATCCTTGTTTGTCAAAATAATTGGCATGATTTCGACCCAGTCCATTTTGGAATTCACGTTGCCAGTCCGTAATTACTTCATGGTAGGGTTCTGCCGCTGGTGCAAAATAGTAGGGATCATTGATCCCTTGCTCGTGAAAATCGACATGTACGTGAGGTAACCATTGATTGTATAAATGAATGCGTTGTTGTGATTCTACTTGTGTTAGCCAGGCCCAGTCGCGGTTCAAATCGAACATGTAGTGATTTGGTCTTCCACTTGGCCAAGGCTCATCGTGCTCTGCTGCTGAGGGGTCTGGGTTTGGGGTTGAATTTGCAACTTGGTTGTACCAATGGACATAGCGATCGCGTCCATCCGGATTGATACACGGGTCCATGATGACAAGCGTATTTTTGAGCCAGTCTTGGTGTTGAGCGATGAGCTCATAGGCAGTTTTCATTGCTGCTTCAGTACCTGAACTTTCATTTCCGTGAACGTTGTAACTCATCCAAACAATGGCGATGCCTTCATTCTTGTCAAGCGAACTGTGCGCTTTTTTAATTTCTTCAATCCGTTTCAAATTCTCGGGAGTAGAAATATACGCCACCACCAAAGGTCTGTTTTCATTTGAACGTCCGTATTCATCAAGGATTAATCCACCATTGGCATTGCTTTCCAATTGTTGAAAATACGCCACAACATCATGGTGATCGTTAAAACGTGATCCTAGTGCATAGCCAAAAAATGCTTCAGGACTTTGAATTTGAGCAAAAGTAGATAAGCCAAGTGTTAAGGCTAGTGAAAACGAAAACAGTGTACGCATAAGATTCAGCATTGAACATCAAAACTACTGATTCTGCTGAAATGGGAGTAAGCGTGTTTAAATTATTCCCTTTGAACGCAGGAACTCATCAAGAGACTCGATGTCACCGAAAAGCACTTCTCTTGCCTTACTGCCTTGAAACGGCCCAATAATGCCCATCCCTTCGAGTTGATCAACAATTCGTCCTGCTCGGTTGTATCCCAGTTTTAATTTACGCTGTAGTAAGCTCGCAGATCCTTGCTGATTCATGACAACGATTCGTGCGGCGTCAGCAAACATGTTATCGATTTCATTCAT
>JAJTDQ010000083.1 GCA_021300505.1 Cryomorphaceae bacterium | reverse complement strand
AAAGAATTGCGCACAATTAAAATAGGAATAGATTTACCACCATTTGTCAGGTACGATTCAATCTCGGAACCTTCACTGTCACGAAGTTGTATTTCTAAATGGATCAGCGGATTCTCCTCGGCCATCTTCGCTAGGAATGGAACACTATGTGCTGCGTCTCCACACCAAGGTTCGGTGATCAAAATCCAATGCATTGGAGTACTGATTGACTGAATAGTCGATATGCATTCTTCCGTTAATTTCCCTGTTTTTTCCCAACGGTGCATGCGCGAATGATTCAATTTTGTGTATTCAACGAAATGGGGATCATCGTAAGGTGCGTGTTGTATCGTACCAGTAAGAATATGATTAAAAATGAAAGAGTAATCAGAGAAAGTCATTGTTTCAAGAATTTTCGACTCAGGCATAAAATCGCACTATGTGCATTTTTAATACATCGAAGGGTATTTTTTCGGATCGGCTTCGTTCATCATTCCGTAAACCTTTTCTACAATGTCATCGACACTTGGCTTCGAGAAATAATCACCATCAGAACCATAGGCAGGACGGTGGTCTTTCGCGCTCAATGTCTGTGGAGCTGAATCTAAATGGTAATATGCACCTTGTTCAACCATGATTTTGTCAAGCATGTAGCCTGTTGCTCCACTGCTCACGTCCTCATCAACAATCAAAAGACGGTTAGTTTTCGCGACAGATTCACTGATCAAGTGGTTGATATCAAATGGTAGTAAGGTTTGCACATCAATCAATTCAACGCTAATTCCCAATTCACTCAGTTGTTTCGCCGCAACCTCACAAAGATTGAACGTTGAACCATAAGAAACGAGTGTTAGATCACTTCCTTGGCTTACAATTTCAGGAACTCCAAGTGGAATTGTAAATTCTCCTAGATTCGTTGGAACGCGCTCTTTTGTTCTGTAGCCGTTCAATGGTTCAATCACCAAACCTGGCTCATCAGCTGCCATAAGTAAATTATAGAATCCAGCCGCCTTGGTCATGTTTCTAGGAACACAAACATGCATACCACGAATAGAATTGACAATCATTCCCATTGGAGAGCCGCTATGCCAAATTCCCTCTAAACGGTGGCCACGCGTTGAAATGATCAGTGGTGCTTTTTGTCCTCCCTTTGTGCGGTAATGCACTGTTGAAAGGTCATCCGACATGACTTGAATTGCATACAACAGGTAGTCGAGGTATTGGATTTCTGCAATTGGACGTAGGCCACGCATGGCCATTCCGATACCTTGCCCAATGATGGTGCATTCGCGAATTCCTGTATCGCTCACACGGAGTGTTCCGAATTCATCCTGCATGCCTTCTAAGGATTGATTTACACCACCTATCTTTCCAGCATCTTCACCAAAGATGAGGGCTTCAGGATATTTTTCAAAGATTTTTCTATAATTGTCTCTCAAGATAATACGACCATCATCCATTGTTTCAGAGCCGTCATATTTTGGTGCAACTCCCTCTATTTTTAATGCCGATCGATCTGATTCTGAATGTAAATGTGAACCGTAGCGATCAGCATTGTTCGAAAGCTGTGTTTTAATCCAAGCACCTAAAGCACTTTTTGATGCTGTTTTTTCATCACGAACGATGCGAAGAACCTTTCGAGTTGACGTCATCACATCACGACGAATGGGTTCAAATGCCTTTTCTAGCGCAGAAACTTCTGCAGTAATAATTGCTGATTGAGGACTTTCTGCTGCAACTGCTTTCATCAAACGAATGGCATCTGAAAGATCTTGTTTTATGTCTTCCACGAAAGCGGACCATGCCGCATTTTTCTCTGCTCGAACGGATTTTTTCGCTTCTTCACGAATGGCATTTAATTCATCTTCACTAGCAATGCTGTTTCCTTTTGCACTGAACGAAAGAATCCACTCTTGAAATTTATTCACACAGTCGAAATCCGTTTCCCATTGCAAACGTTCTTTCGATTTGTAGCGCTCATGGGACCCTGACGTAGAATGTCCTTGAGGCTGATTGACTTCTTTCACGTGAATCAAGACAGGTACATGCTGTTCTCTCGCAATTTTAACAGCTTTCTCGTAAGTTTCGCACAGATGGGCATAATCCCAACCGCGTGTCACGAAAATTTCGTAGCCATTTTTATCTTTTGTGCGCTGCATTCCTGCTAGCGCTTCTGATATACTACCTTTTGTGGTTTGAAATTCGCGTGGAACAGAAATTCCATACCCATCATCCCACACAGACATTACCATGGGCACTTGCAGCACTCCGGCAGCATTGATTGTTTCCCAAAAAGGTCCTTCCGACGTTGATGCATCACCGATTGTTCCAAAGGCAACCCCATTTCCTCCGTTGCTGAATTTTTTAAACGCTTCAAGATCCTTCAGGGTAGGGTGCTCACGGTAAATTTTAGACGCTTGGGCTAGTCCCAGAAGTCGCGGCATCTGTCCACCAGTAGGAGAGATATCTGCTGAGCTGTTCTTTTGCTCCATTAAATTTTTCCAATTCCCTTGGTCGTCAAGATTTCGGGTAGAGTAGTGCCCACCCATTTGACGTCCCGCACTTTGTGGTTCGGCGTTAACATCGGTGTGTGCATACAATCCAGCGAAATACTGTTGAACGGTAAGTTGATCGATAGCCATCATCAAGGTTTGGTCGCGGTAGTATCCAGAGCGGAAATCACCATTCTGAAACTGTTTCGCCAAGGCAATTTGCGCGAGCTCTTTCCCGTCTCCAAAAATCCCAAATTTTGCCTTCCCGGTCAACACCTCTTTTCTTCCCAACAAGGAAGCCTCTCTAGAGATACAAGCGATACGAAAATCATTGAGAACTTCAGTCTTAAAAGATTCGAAATCTAGTGACGTGGACGTGGCGATTGCAGCTTCTTTTGCCATGGTGAAAAATTGGTTGAACAAAAATAGTAAAAGTCCCGGAATTCATTGCAGGCTGCAGTTGCGAGTTACGAATTACGCGTTAAACGGTGGCTGAGGTGCGATAGCAGTCTCGAAGCCACGAATATTCATAAGCAACCGATGTATGAACAAGTCTTTTGTCCCTTGTCTCAATTATCAAGTCTTAAAATCTTGACGTCTTAGCATCTTGATGTCCCTTGTCCTCGTTGGTGACTTCGAGACTTCCTTCGGAACCTCAGTCACCGATGTATGAACAAGTCTTTTGTCCCTTGTCTCAATTATCAAGTCTTAAAATCTTGACGTCTTAGCATCTTGATATCCCTTGTCCTCGTTGGTGACTTCGAGACTTCCTTCGGAACCTCAGTCACCGATGTATGAACAAGTCTTTTGTCCCTTGTCCCTTGTCTTTTGTCTCTTGTCTTTTGTCTTTTGACCCTTGTCTCAATTATCAAGTCTTAAAATCTTGATGTCTTAGCATCTTGATGTCTTTTGTACCTATCTTCGCAAAATGAAATTCCTCGAGCAAATAAAACGCTACCTGCCTTATTTTGTCGATGTGTGGCAGTACATTGCGATTATCATCATTTTCATCCTTGCAGCAATCTTCATTTTATAAGACTCATTTTTTTGTAGCTTCGTTGAAAATAATGTTTCATGAAGCAATTGCTCTCAATTACTTTTCTTCTGTTCTTTGGAACAGCATTCAGTCAATTCAATACAGACACCCTTTCCCATGTTGATTATCAGGCGCTGCATGGTGCTAATCTTAATGATGTATGGGGTTATGTTGATGAATTAGGAAACGAATATGCAATTGTAGGAACGTCCAAGGGGACCTCGATTTTGAATGTGACGGATCCAACAAATCCAACTGAAGTGTTTTGGGTGCCAGGTACAGAATCAATTTGGCGTGATCCCTCTGTCAATGGAAACTATGCCTATGTGACAACTGAAGCCGAAGATGGTCTATTAATTATTGATTTAACACCACTTCCGGCATCAAATAATTTACCAACGGCAGTGTATACAGGACCAACGGGTTCAGAATGGCGATGGATATGTGCGGAATGATACAATGTATCTAGCACATATTTCTGATGGATTTTTTAGTCTTGTTGACGCGTCAGATCGAACAGCACCAGTTTTGTTGAGTACCACAGTTTCTCCAAATAATTTTACCCATGCGATTTGGCCAACAGACAATGGTAGCTATGCTTTTGTCACTGATGAAGTTTCTGGAGCTTACATTACGGCATATGATATTTCGGATCCTTTGTCGATTGTCGAAATTGATCGAACACAGCACTCACCTGGGCAAGGTGTTGTTCCTCACAACGTCCATGTGCGCGGAGATTATCTCATTACAAGTTATTATTCTGATGGTGTTACTATTCATGATGTTACCTTCCCCGACAATATGATTCTCGTTGGGCGATACGACACGTATCCTGGACAGACGACAGGATTCAATGGTTGTTGGGGTGTTTATCCATATTTGCCATCTTCCAATATTCTCGCTGCGGACATTTCAGAGGGACTCTTCATTATTGGGGTGGACTATGAAAAGGCATGTTATTTAAGAGGCAATGTGACAGATGCATCAAATAACCAGGTCTTGCAAGGTGTTCAGGTGCAAATTTTGACAAACGATCAATTTGATTTATCTACTGTTTTGGGAGGTTATGCAACAGGTATTTTTACCCCAGAAACCTATGCTGTCAAGTATTCGAAAGTGGGGTATTTTCCTCAAACGGTTAATGTTACATTAAATCAAGGACAAACAACCATTCAAGATATTCAACTTGAACGTGACTGTCCTTGAGGAAGGTACATTGCAGCCGATTCCTGATGCTCAAATTCTATTTTCAGCGCCACTTATTGATCATACAGGAATTACAAATGGCTTAGGTCAGGAAAATTTGGTGCTTTACTACCAAGATTATTATGAAGTATACATTGGAATTTGGGGGCATGTTTCTGCTTGTTCAACACTGTTTATTGATGAGAACACTGGTTCGGTCCAATTTGTATTGCCAGTTGGGTATTTCGATGATTTTAAATTGGACCTTGGATGGATTGTAAATAGTTCGGCTATAAGTGGACGTTGGGAACTTGGAAAGCCAAACGCAACAAATAGTGGTTCAGCTCCGGCAATGGATGCGGAATATGACTGTGGGATTTCTGCATATATCACGGGTAACGATGTTTCACAAGACCCAGATTACGATGATGTAGATGGTGGATTTACCATCCTCGTTTCTCCTTCAATGGACTTAACAGGTTATACGGATCCATATGTCAACTTTAATCGTTGGTTTTACTGCTTTTATGGAGCGCCGCCAAATGATACGATGAAAATTCTCCTATCTAACGGACTGAATATAGCAGTCGTGGATATGATTGGTGGTGAGGTGAATCAGCCGTCCTGGCAGTTTAAAGGAATTCGCGTATCTGATTACTTAGCAGTTAGTAACTCGATGCAAATTAGAGTACGCGTATCTGATTACGATCCAGACGTTAACATCACAGAAGCTGGATTTGATCGCTTCTTTGTTTCAGAAGGTGACGTAACAGGAATCGCCGACACAGAGCATGATTTCGCGATTTATCCGAACCCATTTCAAGAGGTCATTTACATCGAAGGCCTTATGAATGAAGTAGATTATGTGCTTTACAATGCCTTAGGTTCCGAAATTCAACGAGGAATTTTGACGCAAACAGAATCGAAAATTCTGACGAATTGCTTACAAACTGGTGTCTATATGTTGCAATTGAATGGTGAAGTACATCGTGTTATCAAAGAATAGCTGTTAACTTATTGAAGTACCCATTCGCCATCATCAAATTGAAGCATGTATATTTGTAATGGTCATACGCACATACTCGTGGAAAGAAAAGTAAATATATCCGTAGTAGTTCCTTTGTTTAACGAAGAGGAGTCACTTCCAGAATTGCATGCATGGATAGTGCGCGTGATGAATGCTCACTCCTTTACCTATGAGGTAATCTTTATTGATGATGGAAGTAAAGATGCTTCATGGAAAATTATTGAGTCCCTTTGCGCTCAAGATTCTTCTGTGTATGGGATTAAATTCCAACGCAACTATGGAAAATCTGCTGCCTTACAAGTAGGTTTTGAAAAAGCAACTGGTGAAGTAGTGGTGACCATGGATGCAGATTTACAAGACTCACCAGATGAGATCCCAGAATTGTACCGCATGATCATGCAAGAAGATTTCGATGTGGTTTCAGGCTGGAAGAAAAAACGCTATGATCCAATTACCAAAACTCTTCCTACCAAACTTTATAATTGGGCGGCAAGACGTTTAACCGGAATTCATTTGCACGATTTCAATTGTGGTTTGAAGGCCTATAAACTCGCTGTTGTGAAAAGTATCGAATTGTACGGGGATATGCATCGCTATATCCCACCTTTAGCGAAGTATGCTGGTTTCCATAAAATTGGTGAAAAAGTAGTGCAGCATCAGGCAAGAAAATATGGTGTTTCCAAATTTGGGTTGAATCGCTTCTTGAATGGACCTCTTGATTTGCTCTCTGTTGTTTTCATGGGGAAATTTGGAAAGAAACCAATGCACTTTTTTGGTGCTATTGGCACCTTGATGTTTATAATAGGTTTTGGTTTCGCTGTGTATTTAGGTATTGATAAATTATTCATTGACCAGACCGCACGTCTTATAGCGGATAGGACTGAGTTCTATATTGCACTTGCAGCCATGATTATCGGATCTCAATTCTTCCTCGCTGGATTTCTTGCAGAATTGGTGGGTAGAAATTCATCCACAAGAAATGTGTATTTGATTGAAAAACGCACCTATGAAAATGAAGTGGGGCATTGACCACACCTGGACTTTGTTTCTCGATCGTGATGGTGTAATCAATGAACGTCTCATGGGTGCTTACGTTCGCTCCATAGATGAGTTCAAGTTTTTGCAAGAAATACCTGAAACTATAGCTCAATTGTCAACCATTTTTGGAAGAGTTATCGTTGTTACCAATCAACAAGGAATTGGTAAAGGCTTAATGACGGAACGTAACCTTGAAGAAGTTCATGCTTATATGTGCGCCAAAATTGAAGCACATGGTGGGAAAATTGAACGCTGCTACCATGCACCAGAACTTGATGGGGCTCAAAATAAAATGAGAAAGCCACAACCAGGTATGGCGTTGAAAGCCAAAGATCATTATCCTGAAATTCAGTTCGATCGCAGTGTGATGGTTGGAGATTCTGATTCAGACATTGTTTTTGGTCAACAACTTGGCATGAAAACTGTCAGAGTGCGCACCGCCGAACCCATAGGGATTGAGGCAGACGACACAGTAGTAAGTTTAAGTGAGTTTTTAAAAAGCTTGAAAAATGAAAAATAGTATTCTTTTTTATCTCCTTTTATTGCCAGGCTTAATGTTCGGTCAAATCAATCAAAAAGATGCGAAAGGAAAAAAGCAAGGTGTTTGGAGTAAAACATATCCGAAAAGCAAAGTAGTCGAGTATACTGGTCAATTTAAAGATGACAAGCCAATTGGAACCTTTGTCTATTATTATCCATCGTCAAAGAAAAAAGCTGAAATTACACATGACGCCGTTACGGGCAGATCGGTAGCCGTTTTTTATCATGAAACTGGAATGATCATGAGCAAGGGGATTTATCGCAATCTCAAAAAAGACTCCATATGGTTAAATTATACACCTTCAGGAAGATTGAGCACGAGTGAAACATATAAGAATGATTTGCTCGATGGTAAATTAATCATGTACTACTTGCCCGACAATGTGGATGATCGTTCTGTCATTGTTTCAGGAACTTACATGTACGTTAAGGGAATGCGTGAAGGAGAAAGTTTTGAGTATTTTCTTAATGGAGCTATAAAAACTAAGGGAGTTTATAAGAGCAACAAGAAGAATGGTGTTTGGGAATCTTTTCATGCGAATGGACAAAAGATGAACCTGATTAGATACAAAGATGGTGTGCAACATGGCTGGTGTTATGCATACAACGCCGCCGGTAAAGAGTTGGCCAAGGTATACTATTACCACGGCAGAATCTTAGAAGGCAAGGAACTGGCAGATAAAATGGCGCAATTCAAAGCGTTAGGAATTGACCCAAATCAATAACATTTTTGTATCTTGGAGCCATGAAAAATGCGCATCGCTTCATTCTCTTCATCTCTCTCGTCTCGCTGACATTACTTAATGCGTGTAAAAAGCAAGATAACTCGCCTGATATGGCCTATGCTTATTTTGATTTAACTCATGGGCGTTACATCATCTACGATGCAATGAAAATTACTCATGATGCGAATCAAGCCGTCCACGATACGTTACGCTATCAAATGAAAACGGTCATCGGTGACACAATTATTGATAACGAGGGGAGAGTAGCCAATCGCTATTTACGTTATTTCCGAACAAACGAACTTAATTCTTGGGTTCTACAGGATATTTACACTACAATCATTGAAAATCGTCGAGCTGAACTCGTAGAAGAAAATCAGCGTGTAATAAAATTGGTATTTGCTCCAACGTTAAGTAAATCCTGGAATGCCAATGCATTCAATATGTTGCCTACTATGGATTGTTATTATAGAGCAATTGATAAAAAGGCGACAATTGGACTGCTTTCTTTTGATAGCACACTCATTGTGGAACAAGCAGATTTTTCGTCTTTAATTGGCCATGAAAGAAAATACGAAGTGTACGCAAAGGGCATTGGAATGGTGTACAAATACTTTAAGGACTTGGAAATAGCTAATTTCGACACCCTCAATGTGAAAAAAGGAGACGAGCTTTTTCTTACTATCAATAGTTACGGGATTGAATAATCGTATTTCATGTTTAACCAAATCACCCGTGATTACAATTCAGTGATATGACCATCAATGATGTACATTTTGATTGCCGACATTTTAGAGGGGCGATACCATGTAAGCCGAATAAATTAAACGGGGCTATTTGTACGTCATGTACCGAGCATTCAAAAATTGAGAAACGAATCCTAATCATAAAGTTAGGGGCACTTGGAGATGTTATTCGTACGACACCTCTTGTTGTTCGTTTTCGAAAAATGTATCCGAATGCACAGATCACATGGTTGACACAATCACCTGATATTTTACCAAAAGATGGTCAAATTGACATCATCTATCGAATGGATGCACCTTCCTTGTTTACGATTTCGAACTCAAGCTATGACTTGGCTATTAATTTAGACAAAGAACCTGAAGCGTGTATCCTTTTGGACAAAGTGAAGGCTCAAGAAAAATATGGATATATTCAACGCAATGGAGTGCTTTCAGCGGCAACACCCGCGGCAGAACATAAGTTGATGACTGGTTTCTTTGACGACTTGTCAAAAGCAAATACCAAAAGCTATCCTGAAGAGATTTTCGAAATTTGTCACTTGGATTTTCAAGGTGAAGACTATCTCATTCAATTGAATGATGAATTGGCAAAAGTGTGGAGAATTACGTTGGAAAACCATGCCACAGGAGCTCAAATAGTTGGTTTGAATACAGGTTGCGGTCCGAGATGGAATACACGGTTGTGGAGTGAAAATGCCTGGATTGAATTGGCGACGAAGCTCAGAGAAGAGGGTTATTTTCCGGTTTTTCTTGGTGGAGAACTTGAGCATGAAAAAAATGTGCGAATGAGTCATGCTGCGGGTGTTTATTATCCGGGCCATTTCAGTTTAGCTGAGTTTATTGCCTTGACAGATAGTTGTGATTTTGTAGTGACGCAAGTGTCAATGATGATGCACATCGCTACAGCCTTGAAGAAAAAGATGGTCTTGATGAACACTATTTTCAACAGACATGAGTTTGAATTGTATGGTCGGGGAGTCATTATTGAACCGCCATCGGCTTGCGAATGTTATTACGGTAACACGTGTGTTCGTGGGAATTCGTGCATGCATGACATCACTCCAGCGGTTGTTTGCGAGGCTGTTAAATCATTGAAGTAGTTTCATGAGGATTCGATTTTTATCTACATTTTTCCCCTTTCGTGGTGGTATTGCACAATTCAATGCCTTGATGTATCGCGAAATGGAGAAGAATCATGATGTCAAGGCATTTACTTTCAAGCGGCAATACCCAAACATACTTTTCCCAGGACAAACTCAATATGTGACAGAAAATGATGTTGCAGATCAAATTCCATCACAGGCCGTTTTGGATACGATCAATCCATTCACTTACATAAAAACAGCTCGTGCACTGAAACGCTCGAATCCAGAGTTGGTCATTACAAAATACTGGATGACTTTCTTTGCACCAAGTTTAGGATTTGTTCTCGGCCGATTAAAAAATAAAGCCATTCGAATTAGTGTATTGGACAATGTAATACCGCACGAGCGCAGATTTTTTGACAATGCCTTTAATCGCTATTTCCTAAAAAGAAATGATGGTTTTATTGTCATGTCCGACAAAGTGTTGGCAGATTTGCTTCATTATAAGCCCGATGCCAAGTATGTGCGGATGGATCACCCCGTATATGATCAGTTTGGTGCGCGACTGGAACAACTTGAAGCATTGAAATCTTTGGGAATTGAACACAACCCCGATCACAAATATGTATTGTTTTTCGGGATAATTAGGAAATACAAGGGCTTGGACCAATTGATAGAGGCAATGTCAAAATTGGGAGAAGACTATCATTTACTCATTGCAGGTGAGGTATACGGCTCGTTTGATGAATACCAGAAAATTATTGATCAGCATAATTTAACAAATCGCATCCATCTTTTCAATCGCTACATTCCGGATGACAAAGTTGGCTTCTACTTTTCTGCTTCTGATGTTTGCGTACTTCCTTATCGATCCGCGACACAAAGCGGAATAATAAGCATTTCTAAGCACTTTGAAATTCCAGTCATAGCAACGGATGTTGGAGGATTGAAAGAGTCTATTTCCCACGGAAAAACTGGTTTGATGGTTGATCGAGCGGAGCCACAACTCATTGCTGAGTCCATCGAAAGGTATTTTACAAGCGACTTAAAAGAATCGTGTAAATTGTTGATTCGCGAGGAAAATGAACGAAATAGTTGGGCGGCTTTTTGCCGTATTATCATTGAATTTGCCGAAGAAATTAGATCGAATAATCGATAATAATCGTGTTCTAATTCAGACACTTTTCCACAAGTACTTAAATACATCAAAACTAGTTTGCGTATGCCGAAGGTAAATTCTATATTTGCGGGCTAATTTGATAATTAACTTGACAATTCTGACATGCGTAACAAAGGATTTTTTTGGTTTATAACGATAATATTAACGGCAGTATGCTTGTACCAACTTTCATTTACATGGGTTGCGAGCTCTGTTGAGAAACAAGCAGACAAGGAAGCTACTGCTCGCGTGCAAATGCTCAAGAAGGAAGCAGCTGCAACAGGAGATAGCGCTTTATTGCCAAACGGACAATACGTTCATTTCGATCAGCCTGAAGGTGAAGACTTGGCCAAAGCAGCATTTATCAACCAAATCCTGAGCAAGAAAGCAGATAAAACGGTGTACTCGCTTTTCGGTTCAACATTCGCTGAGACAAAGAAGCGCAGTTTAGCTTTTGGACTTGACTTAGTAGGTGGTATGTCTGTAACGTTGGAAATCTCCATTCCTGAGTTGATTCAAAACTATGCGCGAAACCCACGTGACTTACAATTTAAACGTCCGTTCGACAGTGCAACCCGTAAATACAAAGCGCGTGGTGGTGATTTCATTTCACTGTTTATTGAGGAGAATAAGAAAATAAATAAGTTCCCTGTTGTTCGTTTGTTGGGAACAACAGAAATTGAAGGGTTGAGTGCTAAATCTTCTGACGATGACGTTGAAGCATTCTTCAGAAATATTGCCTCATCATCAATGGATGGTGTCGAGCAAATCATTAATAAGCGTATCAACCAATTTGG
>JAJTDQ010000082.1 GCA_021300505.1 Cryomorphaceae bacterium | reverse complement strand
GCAGCATCAACATCGAGTAAATCTACCGGCTGAATGGTTACCTCAGCAGCAAACTCCGGTGTTTCTACCAATTCCTTAAATCCAGATAATTTCGCTCTTACAGCACGATACTCCGGCAAGATTCTTCCTGCCTGGCGCATTAACCATACGGGGTATCGTTCAATATTTTCTCCTCGCGCAGCACGGAGGATCAAGTCATTCTTCAATTCCATGTTGGTCAAAGATACAGATTCTTGAAGGATTTTTCGACTTTACCATTCAATCCCTTTTTTACCTTTTTGAATAAAGTAGTTATTGGCTTGACTAAAATGTTTACAACCAAAAAAACCGTGATAGGCAGAAAGTGGAGACGGGTGCGGTGCTTGAAGAATTAAATTAGCCTCCAAATCGAGGAATTTCACTTTCTCCTGGGCTTTTTTGCCCCATAACACGTACACAATACCTTTACGTTCTTGGGATAACTTTTTTAGTACGGCATCTGTGAACTCTTCCCACCCACGTCGGGCATGGCTTTCAGGCTGACCCTCTCTTACTGTTAGCACTGTATTCAACAATAAAACTCCCTGTTTTGCCCAACGAATCAAACTGCCATTTTCAGGATATGGAAGACCTAGATCATGCTCAATTTCCTTGAAAATATTAAGCAAGCTCTTTGGAAATGGTCGAACATCCTCCTCTACAGAAAAACACAAGCCATGTGCATGACCTTTTGTTGGGTACGGATCTTGACCTACAATGACCACGTGCACTTCAGGCAATGGACAAAGATCAAACGCGCGAAAAATCAAGTCTTGACTTGGAAAGATCCCATTCGGACGTGCTGCATATTCGGATTGAATAAACAGCATTAAGTCTTTGAAATAAGGCTTTTCAATCTCCTTGCTTAAGGCATTTAACCAACTTATCTCCTGAATCATTACCATACATCAAAAATAATATTTCTCATTCCTTTTGAAGCATCTATCTTTGTTGCATGAAACGAATGATACTTTTTGGGACACTTCTCCTTGCTGCAGCATGCGCGAATACTTCTGAACAAAATGACAAACCTGTAAATGATGATCTTCAAGCAAACGAAGATTTTGACACCAAGGTGCGTCGTCATGTCGAAGGTCAGTTGTCCATTCCTAGAAAAGAAAAATACAACTTAACGATTCATCGTGAACATATGGATGGCGATGGTAAATTGGATGGAGTGATCGCTGTTAACCGTTTAGAATTTGCCTTAGAGGAAGCGAAGAAAAGTGACAAAACTGCCAAGCGTGCTGAAATTGGATTCATGGGTTCCTACAATTACATTTTCTACTACGATGGAGCCACGAATAAATTATCTCCTCCGATTAAACTTCCATCGAGCCCATATGCTCCGTTGGTTGTTCAATTCGAAAACATCACTTCTGAAGATTACAAGGACATCTTGATTGATTACCGCGTATTGAGTGCGAGTTACAAAGACTTTTACACCATTTCGAATCGAGTTCCGCGACGCATTTTCCAATGGAAAAACTATGATGGATTGGGTAAAAGCACTTCTGAAGCCTATGTTTTTGACTACGACAAAGGAACCATGGTGGAGTCGAGAGATATCATTGTTCGAAAAGCCAATTTACAACAACCACCAGCGAATACAGATATTTACACTTTTCAGCCAGAGCTAACGCCAACGAATGAAATTGCCTATCGCTTTTTCGTGCATCCTGCCCATGGGAAGTATGTAACGATGAAGCAATAAAAAAGGCTGCCTCGCTTTGAGACAACCCTTCCTGATCATTTATTCTCAATTTAAAAATTTCCACGCAGGGTAATAATGAAATTACGTCCTGGTGCCGAAATGTTCGATGCAAATACGCGGTAGTTTTGATCTAAGATGTTTTCACATGCAACCTGCATCCCTAGTTTTTTACTGAATTGGTATCCGACACGTGCATTAACCGTGAACCATGAAGGCATTCCTGTTGGCAACGCATAATCTTCATTGTCTTCAGCTTCAAGTCGATAATCCTCGATGTGTTTCCATCCGCTGTAATTTGCAAATAATTCTCCTCGGAATTTCTTCTCTGTAAACTGAACGCCAAATTTTCCAAATACCGGAGGAATGTGATCCAATGGAATTGCAGTAGTGCCTGTTACAATTCTTCCATATGTATAATTGAATGTCGCATAAACGGAAACATTGGTATTCAATTGTCCGTTCATGGCTAGTTCCAAACCATACAAATACGCCTTACTTGCATTCGTTGTTGCAACAACTTGACTCATGCCCCCTTCGTACATGATCGAATCCTGACCTTGATACGTGAAACTTTGAGTTGTCAATGCGTTGCGGTACAAAGTATAATACCCAGTCGCTTGGAAGGTCAACCAATCAGAAAAACGATTTGAAATTCCCACCTCACCGTTGTAGGTATATTCTGGTTTCAAATCAGGATTTGGCACATTGATATTTCCAGAAGTAGATTCAAACACTTTACTCAAATCGTCAACATTTGGTGCACGGAATCCTGTTGAAATCAATGCATTGATCCGACATGTTGAACTAGGCATGTAAATCAACCCGATATTTCCTGTCAACGCACCATTTTTTTGCTTGGCATCCTTGAATGGGAAATTAAAGAAAGTTGTATCTGTAAATTTCGCGTTCAATCCAACATGAGAAAAACGCAATCCATCATTCAACACGAGGCGATCGTTGATTTCCCATGTATGCGTGATGTATGCCGCAAGTGAGCCCATTGTAGCACCTCCTGAAGCATAACGCGTATCCAACGCTGTCTCTTCGCCTGTTACGATATCTTTCGTAAATGCAGAGGATGCAACGGTGTTGTGCCAGCCTTCAATTCCATAGCGAAGTTCATGCTTTCCAATTTCTTTTGCCATGTCGAGATTCAAGCTAAGGATATTCAAGTCTTCGATACGGTTGTTTTGACCCGTTTTATTAAATCTTCTATCGATTCGACTTTCTTGAATTTTTTGATACCCCAAAACAAATCGTGCGTGATCATAAAACGCAATTTTCTTTGTCAATTCCAGTGTGTAGGAGGCCAATAAACGCTCTTGCGGACCATAATTCCATTCACTAAATCTTGGCAGTCCTCCCGAAACCTGAACTAAACGATCATAACGTGGAACATAGCCAGACGTTGAATACTGAAGGTTCACTGTATGTTTTATAAACTCATTTTGTTGGAACAAGATTTTTTGCAGGATGTCATACTGTGTGTATCCAGAACCCACTTGAAGATTTGTGTCTTTGTTTACGAAAATTGAATCTTTACCATCAACACGTTGCACATACCATGGGCGAGCACCAAAATTCCCAACAGAGGGATCTCGATGAGCACCTTGACGTAGATCTCCAAAATTAGAATACGTAAATGAAGTCAATGAACCGAAACGCTTACCACCGATAGATACATCTGCGTGTGCTTGGTATCCAGATGCAGCTGACATATATCGTGCATAAGCACCCGCATTCACATTTACTTTTCCATTCGTTGACAGCAATGGGTTTTTCGTCGTGAAAGACATAACCCCTCCAAGTGCATCAGAACCATAAACTACCGAACCAGGACCGTAAACGATTTCTACACGATCCATTACGGCATTGTCAAGCGTAATTACATTTTGAAGGTGTCCCCCACGGTAAATTGCATTGTTCATGCGAATTCCATCTACAACAATAAGCACTTTGTTTGTTTCAAATCCACGAATAATTGGACTTCCACCACCAAGCTGACTCTTTTGCACCATCACGTTTCCTGAGTTGGCTAGCACATCTGCGGTAGATGATTGGTTCATATTCTGCAATTCGTTCGAACGAATTACTTGAACCTTTTGGGCTACGTCTTTACGTTTCTCTTCAAACTTACTTGCAGAGGCAATTACTTCATCAAAAGATTGAGAATTAATCGCAAGATATACTTTGAAATCGTTTGATTTTAAGTCCGCATAGGACAAAATCATTGAATTGTATTCTGCATGCGAAAATCCAATTTTATCACTAGGACTTACATTGATCGTCGCTTTACCGTCGGAATCAGTCGCAACCAATACCTTATTTGTTGCTTGAGAAATTACTTGTACACCAAAAATTGGCTGTAATGTTTGTTGGTCAAAAACTTCAACCGTTTGAGCCTGTGCAGAAAATAACACGCACAGACAAGATAGGACCATTAAAATCTTGTTCATGATTATACATTTTTGTTAAATAAATTTCACCCGATTGCATCAGGCTTCTCGGATATTTAACAAAAAGTGCAGGGAGGCTGCTCTAGTGAGGATTTGAACTCCTCAGAATAAGGCGTTGCGTAACTAAAGAACTGAGTTGCATTTAACGTGAAAACTAAAACTTCAACAATTGCAGGCTGTTCACTTAAAAGTGCCGGCGTCTGAATGATTTTAAACAATGCCGTAAAAGGCGTAGAATGGTGTTCATCCCCCATGTTTCTTCCAACCGTTAAGGACAAATTCGCGAATAACATGTCTTCTTGCTTATCCGAAATACATTGAAACTCTGTGGTTCCGTTACTTAATTTTCGGGATTGTATGACGTCATACATGCGATTACCCAAACGGAATTCATTTTTCTTCACCCATTGAAGGGATTCAATTTCAGCAGCTGAAAAGGTGAAAATGATTCTATTTTCTTTAGGAACCCCTTGTTTAATCAAGGTTTTTACCTCTTTGCGAATCAGGTAATGTGACACCTCAAAATAGGCAGTAAAGCCAATCAATTGAATGACCAGCAACACAAACAATACTGATGGTATACTTTTTCGCACATGCAAATGTATAACTTTGACAGATATATGTCCAACCATGATCCACGAATTCAAATCAGAAAAAACATTCCGCTTCGCTACGCATGGTGAGTTAAGCAATGCGCATACAATTGTATATGTACTTCATGGTTATGGACAACTGTCCGAATTTTTCATTCGAAAATTTTCAATCCTCGGGGAAGGTTATTTCATTGTAGCACCTGAAGGAATGCATCGTTTTTACCTCAATGGAACCTCTGGTCGCGTTGGAGCCTCTTGGATGACGAAGGAGGCACGAGAAACAGATATCGCAGACAATATCCATTGGCTGAACGAATTGGACAAACGAATTGATTCAGATCAAAAGGAACGGAGAAAAATTATTCTAGGTTTTTCTCAAGGCGGAGCCACCGCAGCGCGTTGGTACTATAACAGAGAAATTCACGCAAATCAACTCATCATGTGGGCAAGTGTTTTCCCTCCCGACCTTATTTTTGCGGAAGAAATGAAAATTAACGAAAGCCATGGCGCCTTTGTGGTAGGGACAAAAGACACTTATTTTGTAGGGATTGATGGAGAAAAGGCGATCGAGCATTTTGAGCAACTCGGATTTACCACAATTACGTTCAACGGAGGTCATGATCTCGATGAGAATACCCTTTTAAAACTCTTGAAAAGCGAATAATACAATCTTATCACTGTTTATTTGGCATAATTTCTGATATTTGCGCCGAAATTTTATACGATGCGAGCGATCCTTTTATTTGCGACACTTTTTACCCTTGGTTCATCTGCTTTAGCGCAAGATGCGAAGTCACAAGGTATTCTAGACAAGCTTTCAGCCAAAATGAAAGCTCAAAAATCTTTCTACATTGAATTTTCAGCGAGCATTAAAAATGTCGATAACGGAACAAACGAAAGTGAAACCGGTAAAGGTTGGGTGAAGGGCGAGAAATTCTATGCTTCGTATGGTGATAACACCATTATTTCTAACGGAATTAAAACTTGGACAATTATCAAGGAAGAAAAGGTAGTGTATGAAACTGACGCCAACGAGAAAGATGAAGAGTCAATGAATCCTAAGGAATTGATGACTATTTGGGAAACAGGATTCAAAAACAAGTACGAACGCGAAGACAAGTTGAACAATGAAGCAGTTCACGTGATTAGCTTGTACCCTAAAAACCCTGGAAAAGTTGACTATCACACAATTACCTTATACATTTCAAAAGCAACAAATGAATTGAAAAAGGCGGTGATGAAAACAAAAGATGGAACTACAATGACCTATACAATCACGAAATTTCAATCGAATCCTACTGTTGAAGATTCAAAGTTTGTTTTTGACATTAAAAAATATCCCGGTTACGAATTGATCAAAGATTAATTCACAATCGATTAAAACAAAAAAACCGATCAGCAATGACCGGTTTTTTTTATGCCTAGTAGTTTTTCAATTCCTTGAGCGCTTCAATCAATCGCTCTTTAGGTAGGAATTGATTTTCCAATGGAACAGCAAACGGCACAGGTGTATCGAGTGATGCGATACGTTTTACAGGTGCATCGAGGTCCGTGAAGCAATGCTCGTTTATTAAAGCGACCAACTCTCCTCCTATTCCACCTGTCATGCAATCTTCATGCAAAACCAATACTTTTCCTGTCTTTCGCACAGCGGAATAAATGGATTCTGTGTCCAAAGGCAACAAGGATCTAAGGTCAACTATTTCAGCGGAAATGTTCAAGGCTTCTGTTGCTTCGGTTGCCCAATGAACACCCAAACCGTAAGTGATAATGGTCAATTCATTTCCTTCAACAACTTGACGGGCCTTACCAATCTCAACAGTGTAGTAGTCATCAGGAATTTCTTCCTTCATGCTGCGGTACAAATACTTATGTTCGAACACCATTACAGGATTTGGATCTTCAATGGCTGCATTCATCAATCCTTTTGCATCAAATGGTGTCGAGGGATAAACGATTTTAAGCCCTGGTGTATGGAAGAACCATGCTTCATTGCTTTGTGAATGGAAAGGTCCTGCAGCGGTTCCTGCTCCCGTAGGCATGCGAACGACAACATCGGCATTTTGTCCCCAACGCCAATGGATCTTCGCTAAGTTATTCACGATTTGGTTGAAACCACAAGTCACGAAATCTGCAAATTGCATTTCTACAATCGCCTTCATTCCAGAAATCGACAAACCTAATCCCGCTCCAACGATCGCTGATTCACAAATTGGTGTGTTTCGCACTCGGCCTTTTCCGAATTGATCTACAAATCCTTCGGTAACCTTAAAGGCACCACCATATTCGGCGATGTCTTGACCCATGATTACCAGTTCCGGGTATTTTTCCATCGATTGACGCAATCCATCTTGAATGGCATCAATAAATCTTTTTTCTGTTTTGTTCCCGTTTGAATTATGAACTACCTGATTGAAAGGAGCGTACAAATCGTCCATTTCACGTTCCAGCGAAGCATCAATCATAGGTTCCGAATTTGCCTCATCAAACCCATGCTGAATTTCTTCTTTTAATTCAGCGCGGTATTTTTCATCTATCTCATTGGTCAGAACACCTATTTCCTTCAAGTACAACTCAAAATTGGCTACTGGATCTTGTTTCGACCATTCATCTTGTAAACCTTCAGGGTAATACTTCGTTCCTGACGCCTCTTCATGACCACGCATTCTGAAGGTCATTAACTCTAAAATATAAGGCTTCGGATTTGACCGGATGTCGTTATTGATTTTTCGAATGGTGCGAATGACATCCACGATGTTGTTTCCATCCACTTGAGCAGCTTCCATCCCGTAACCGATTCCTTTGTCGATAAATTGTTTGCAACGGAATTGTTCGACAGAAGGTGTTGAAAGTCCCCAGCAATTGTTTTCAATCGCAAAAATGACTGGTAAATCCCACACAGAAGCCACATTCAAAGACTCGTGAAAATCCCCTTCTGAAGCACCACCATCACCTGTAAAAACAATTGTCGATTTTTTCGCGTCACTCAACTTGCTCGCCAATGCGATTCCGTCAGCGATCCCAAGTTGAGGTCCTAGGTGAGAAATCATTCCCATGGCATAGGCGCATCCTACTGAGATTCCTTCTTGTCCCCAGCCCGAAAACCATTTTGTGATTTTTCCTTGACGCAAAAGAATAAGCATCTTTTCCTCAATCATACGAGGCTTAAGCAAGGTGCGATAAATCGTCAGTAATTCTTGATCGTCAAATCCGTCTCTATTGAACTCAATATAACGTTTTTCCAATGCCTCCATATATCTAAATTGTTTCGGTAAAATTACTGCAAAATGTGCGAAGCGTTTTTCACATTTCAGCATTTTATCCACAAAAAAAGCCGTCCACAAGGAACGGCTTTCATTATCTTGTTTTGATTTGATTATACCAAACCTTGATCAATCATTGAATCTGCAACTTTCACAAATCCAGCGATGTTCGCACCTTTCACATAATCTACATATCCATCCTCACGCGTGCCATACTTTACACATGCTTCGTGGATAGACACCATGATACCGTGTAAACGTTGGTCGACTTCTTCGCTGCTCCATGACAAACGAAGTGAGTTTTGAGACATTTCGAGTCCTGATGTGGCAACACCACCTGCATTTGATGCTTTTCCTGGAGAGAAAAGAACTTTAGCCGTTTGGAATGCTGTAATCGCTTCTGGTGTCGACGGCATGTTAGCTCCTTCAGCAACACATTGAACACCGTTTGCGATCAATACTTTCGCCTCATCACCATTCAACTCATTTTGCGTAGCACATGGCAATGCGATATCAGCTTTTACCTCCCATGGACGCTTCCCAGCAACAAATGTTGCAGAAGGGTACTGCTTCACATATTCAGAGATACGACCTCTTTTCACGTTCTTAAGTTCCATTACAAATGCCAATTTCTCCCCATCGATACCAGCAGCATCATAAATATATCCTTCAGAATCTGAGAGTGTTACTACTGTAGCTCCAAGTTGAGTTGCTTTTTCACAAGCATATTGCGCCACGTTTCCAGAACCAGAAACTGCAACTACTTTACCTTTGAAAGAATCACCTTTCACTGCAAGCATTTCTTTTGCGAAGTAAACTGCAACACCGATATCACCCGCAGGCACATCCGTATCAGCACCGATGTGACGACAAAGTTCTGTCATAAAAGATTGACAGAATTTCATTACCTCGTTGTCTGACTTTCCTTTTGGATCGAAGTCTGAACCTCCTTTTCCACCACCCATTGGCAATGTCGTCAACGAGTTTTTGAAGATTTGCTCGAATCCTAAGAACTTTAGGATTGAAAGGTTTACTGAAGGGTGAAAACGCAATCCACCTTTGTATGGTCCTATTGCAGAGTTAAACTCTACGCGGTATCCACGATTCACTTGAACATTTCCGTTGTCGTCCAACCAAGGAACTCGGAAAATAATTGTTCTTTCTGGCTCAACGATTCGGTCTAGAATCTTAGAAGCCTTGTATTTAGGGTTCTCCTCAATTACTGGGATTACCGCCTCTGCTACCTCATGAACAGCTTGAAGAAATTCTGGTTCATGTCCGTTCTTTGCTCTCACGCGATCCATGAACGCATCGATCTCTGCTTGATATTTACTTGACATTTTCTAAAAAATTTTATTGGTCGGGCAAATGTAATGAATATTTTAAGGAACTGATATGCGTCTGAGCTTTGTTCAAAAATATCCTATATTACCTAAATTTATTTCTCAATTAAAATCCTTATTTTCAATAATTTAAAATGAAATTTTCATCATATTTTTATTAAACGGCAACTTTGTATAAATTTGCACGTCTACTTGCTAGTTTAACCGACTTAACAATATGAGAAAACTACTTTTTTCAACATTCTTATTGCTTGCCTTTGTAGGCAAACTTAATGCTCAAACGCCTTTAACACTATGTCTTGGTGAGGATGCAACAGTTTGTGCTGGAACACCTGTCACCATTAACAACTGTACCACCGGCGGAATTGGCGGGGTTGGATCAGCGGGATTGTTCATGAATGCACCAACTAACGTAGCATTGAGTGATGACGTTTATTCAGGCGTGGTTAACATTGGTTTTACCTTCAACTTCTACAATAACAACTACACTCAATTGGTTATCGGTTCCAATGGATTGGTTTCATTTGACTTAGCTAAAGCAAATAGTTATTGTTCATGGGCTTTGGGCGGTATCGGTTCGCTACCAAGTGCAACGTTTGCGGATGCAAGAAATTCGGCTATGGGATGTTACCAAGACATCAATCCCGGTATCGGTG
>JAJTDQ010000081.1 GCA_021300505.1 Cryomorphaceae bacterium | reverse complement strand
GTTTGGAATTAAGCCGATAGGATTGGCAGCACGAGATACACTTCGTTTGGAGATGGGATTCTGCTTGTATGGTAATGACATCGACGATACCACTTCACCATTGGAAGCTGGACTTGGATGGATTACAAAATTCACCAAAGATTTTGTCGATTCAGATTTCTTGAAAAATCAAAAAGAAACTGGAGTAACACGTAAACTTGTTGCTTTTGAAATGGTTGACCGAGGAATTCCAAGGCATGACTACCCTATTCTTGATGCTTCAGGAACTGTTATCGGTAAAGTAACATCTGGAACGATGTCACCATCCATGAAGCTTGGAATTGGCTTGGGATATGTGACCGTTGATCATTCAACACTTGACTCAGAAGTCTTTATTGAAATTCGTGAAAAAGGGGTGAAAGCGAAGGTGGTTAAATTGCCTTTCTATAAAAAGTAATAAAATAGCTTAATCATACATCAAGGGCTTGGGTTTGACTCAAGCCTTTTTTATGCTTGAACTTCCAAAAGAGAAAGTACCGATTGCCAGTCCAATCTTTTCACTTACGTCAAAGAAGCTAAAGTACGATGCATTGTCGTCGGTTTCTGGCAACATCTTGGAATACGTTGATCGAGCTAGCGATTGAATTCCTCCCATCACCAATCCTACAACACCGGCTGCAATGTAAAATTGCCAAGGTTTATAGACGACAAAATAAACATACACACAGAGAAGTATCCATACACATATCGCTAAAGCCAATCCTTTCAAGTTCCCCACTCGTGAAGCCAACTTAGAAAAAAGAAACGATCCGAGCATACCGACGAATTGAATAATCAAGATGCTGACAATTAAATCCTGGGTTTTGATGCCAACGATTTCCTTGTTGGCAAATGCCGTGGCCATAATCATCACCGTCTGAACCGCCATATTGAACATGAAGTAACTTGCCAGGTAGCGTTTCAAGGCCACACGTGAACGGATATCAAGCCACACTTTCTTTAACTCACGAAATCCACTACTCAACAAATGTCCTTTTTCACCTTTTTGTGGTGTCACAGCCGGAAGACGTCTAAACGTATAAAATGCGAATGAAATCCACCACAATCCAACCAATGGAAAGGCATACTTGATGGGCATGACTTTAGTGAACTGTGTCAATACAAGAATGATAATCAACAAAATAGAACTACCAAGGTAGCCCATTGAAAAGCCGCGAGCACTGATTTTGTTGTGGTCTTGTGGCTCGGCAATTTCCGGAAGATAGGAGTTGTAATACACCAAACTTCCCCAATATCCGATACTTGCAAAGAACAAAGGCAAAATGGTCAGACCAATCGCATACGGCGTATAATCGACTCCTCCATTGCTTGGATTGAAGAAGTAGAGCAATCCACTTGAAATGGCACCCATGAAGCAGAAAAACTGAAGAAAACGTTTCTTTGTGCCTGAATAATCTGCCATCCCAGATAATAAAGGAGTTGAGAAAGCAACAACGAGGTAAGAAATCGAAACAAGGTAGGCGTAGAACTCTGTGTTTTTGAAGTGCATTCCAAAAAAAGAAACTGTATCATAAACGGTCCTTCCGGTTTCCTCATCCTTGATACTCGTCAATTTCTCAAACATGATTGGAAAAATTGCCGAGCTGATAATCAATGGATAAACGGAGTTTGCCCAATCATAAAATACCCAACCTCGAATCGTACTTTTATCACCTTTCATTGCTTTCAATTATTCAATCCCATCAACATACGGCTGTAAATATAGAAAATCAGGTGTAAGTTGACCAACAAAATTTGTTTCGCTACCCCTAGCAATGATCGCATCCGGATCTTCAACAAGTAATGCTGGAAGAATATGCTTCATCAGTTCGTTTCCAAAATCTTCAGAAGCATCTTTTGGTAATTCACATGGTAAATTATCCACAGCCATCACCGCGATGACACCTTCTTTCTTGAAATCATCTTCTTCTCCTGTTTTTGGATTATATCCATAGATAGGGTCTGCGATCTTACTCGGACGAATGGTCGAGGCGATTGGTCCAGCGATGTCGCACGAAATATCAGCGACCACAGAAAGTCGACAGTTGTCTGCTTTCAAATTGTCGGCTGTGATGATGTTCGGAGAACGGTTGCTCCAAAAATGACATGGAATATATACATCAGCAACAGATAGATAACGTGCAAATGTCGATTTATACAATTCTGGTGATGAGTAGAATGTGGCTTTGTCAAATGCTGTCCCGTCTTTCGGGGCATAATAATCTTCGAGTTCGAGATGTGTAAAAACTGCCTCATTGAAATTATTCGCAAGGAATTCTTCGGGTGAAACTTCTTTAATTGGCAATTGATCTACAATTTCTCGTGCACCATGCCCCACTCTTCCGAATCCAGTCAAAACGATGCGCATATCAGACCCAGCAATGATTTTTTTCATTTCCTGTTCCATCTCAACACGGTCAGCACATGTGTGTGCCGGTTTCAAATCAAAGGTGCCATGCTTTAAACCATAAGTTCTAAAGGCATTGTAAGTCCCAACAATTCCTGCATATCTTCCGAAACCAATAACACGTTTGTTTTGCTTGTTCTTCAATACCTCATAGTCGACCAAGCGAATTCTTTTATCCAGAATTGCACGCAGTAAATCTCTGTTGTAGGGTTGCTTTTTAATGGTGTGTGAAAAGAACAAGAATGTTTTGTTCGGAATGAGGTCTTCAATCTTTACCTCTTTCACACCCATAATGATGTCACATTCAGATAAATCATCCACCAACTTCAATCCTGCAACTTCGTACTCTTCATCTTTAAACGCTCGAATTGGGCTACGCTGAACAATGATTTCTAAATTTTGAAATCTCGACTGTGCTGCCTTACATTGCTCTGGTGTCATTGGGACACGGTGATCAGGCGGAACTTTCCCTTCCTTAATCAATCCTATCTTAATTTTGCTCATACGTTAAATCGGTTGTTTTAATAAAAAGGAATCAATGAATTCCCGCACACATCCATCTCCACCTTTTTTCGTTAGGATGACATCTACATTCGTTTTCACATTCGGAACGGCATCAGCTGGACAAGCTGAGAACCCTACAGCACGGATCATTTCCAAGTCATTGATGTCATCACCAATCACTGCCACATTTTCGAATGCGAGTCCTAGCTTCTCACAGAGCTGCGTCAATACCTCCATCTTAGGTTGACGCGTGACCTCACAGTGCTGGATGCCCAACATTTTACAGCGGGAATTGACTACACCTTGCATAAATCCAGAAGAAATCACAGCAATTTGAAACTCCATTTTTACCAAATGTTGAATCGCCATACCATCCTTCGTGTTGTACTTTTTAATGTGGTCTCCATTTTCAGTGAAGTACATTCCACCGTCAGTCATTACCCCATCGACATCCAAAACCAACAAGCTGATTTTGTTCAACTTCTTGTTCCACAAGTCAGTACGAAACATCGGTTTAAACAACAGGGACATGAGATCTACGTTGTATTCTTCACAAACGGCCTCGAGATCATAGAGCGTCAATTCATGCACATCATCAACATCTAAGTCATCCAAAAATTGATTGTACTTGATTCCGAACTTTGTGCAAAGTCCTTTGATGTTTTGTTCTAATAGCATGATTATACGATATTATAGCCAACGCTTGCGGCGACCGCGCGCAATTGACCGAGTAATTCTGAAAATTCAGCGTGATTCAATTGCTGAGAAGCATCAGACTTTGCCACACTAGGATCGGGATGCACCTCAATCAGCAATCCATCAACACCCATTGCAACACAGGCTTTTGACAACGATGGAACACCATACGCATACCCCATCGCGTGCGAAGGATCAAGAATCACAGGTAAATTTGTGTATTCCTTCATCCAGGCAACGCCGCATAAATCCAAAGTAAATCGTGTCGCTGTCTCGAAAGTTCGAAGTCCACGCTCACAAAGAATCACATTTTCATTTCCTCCAGAAAGAACAAATTCAGCCGCCTGAACAAATTCCTGTACAGTTGTTCCGAATCCTCTTTTGATCAGTACTGGCTTGTTGATCTTCGAACAAGCACGAAGGATTCCTTGGTCATACATGGCTTTAGCACCAACTTGGATAACATCTGTATATTCGATAATTTCATGAATGTGCGTTGCATCGCGTGCTTCAGTAATCACACTAAGCCCATATTCTTCACGCATTTTTGCCAATAACTTTAATCCTTCCAAGCCTAATCCTTGAAACGAATAAGGGCTTGTTCTCGGCTTGTAGCAACCACCACGTAATGTCGTTAATCCAAGACCCACAAGCAATTCAGAAGATTGACGAATCTGCTCTTCCGACTCTACAGAACACGGCCCACCAATCAAAATTGTGTTGTGCGTGTCTCCACCGATTTCTACATTTCCGATTTTAACCGTGCGCGTTTCCCTCTTGTATTTTCTTGACGCCAACTGCATGTCGTTTGGAAAAACCCAAGAATTGTCGGTGTAATTTTCCAAAGCTGCAGGCACCTCTTTCACCCCACTTCCAAGAATCAACACATTGACTCCTTCAGAAATGATGTGAAATGCATTTGATTGCGCTGCCAATGTTGCCGAAGCTTCCGCTGTGACAGATGATTTTAAATGTATGATCATAATTCTCCTTTGATCAGGTGTACAAAATTTATAATTCCACAAGCCTTCCCCGCTCGATTCACCACTGGTAAATACATCACTGGAAAGTTGCATTTTTTAATGAGTTGAAGCATTTCAACTACCGTGTTATCGTCAAACAAATGAACTGGATGTTCATTGATCATCGTTTTCGGATTCAATTCCGTATGTTGGTCCAATGACTTTAGTAATGCTTTGCGAATATCTGCGGATGAAATAATTCCCGAAAGGGTACCTTCTTGATTGCTCACCAAACAAAACCCTAGATTTCCAACTTCAATGGTTTCGAGAACTGAACGAAGGTCAATTTCTTCCAATCGAACGACTGGACATTCTTCAATAGGAATCATGAAGTCACCTACCTTGAAATGTGATTCGATTTCACGTTTTGTAAGGTTCATTAATGCATGACCAACACTTGGTGCATTGAATAAATAGGATCCAGAGACAGAAGAACTCACACCCATATTGCGAAGAATGAAGGAAACTTCTGCATTGACACCTCCATCGACATGTATAGATTTCGAAGGAAAACAACTTCTAAACTGACGGATTTTTGTAAAGTTTATGCGATCAAACACACCTCCACTTTGCCCAGGAATCGTAGCCATGATTAAGATAAAATCAAAATCACTGTAGTCATCAAACACTTCAATGGATGTCGGCGTAATAACAGCCAGACCTTTTTTACCTGGAATGTCTGCGGGGATTTCTAATGCAGATGTTAAATCCTCAAATTGGAAGGTTAAATAGTCAACTGGGTGCTTTCGTAATAGATCAAAGTACTTCTCAGGTTTATCCGTAATAATATGCAAATCAATAGGAAGCGTGCACCATGAGCGAATGGATGCGATATCATCAAACACCGATACATCATCGTTGCAATCTACATGAAGCATGTCTACCTGATGTGCTTCAAGATCGCGAATGGTCTCCTCTAAAGGACGAATCTTATCACTGTATATTGACGCAGAAATTTTCATTAGTCGTAAATCACGTATTTAGGTTTGAAGCTACCATCACAAACGACAATGCGGCATCCTTTTTCATCCTTAAAAACGGTTGTATCAAGTTGCTGTCTCAGTTGAATCAACAATTTCATTTCTATAAACTGCATATCTTTACCTTCACCCTGATCTGCGGAAATCAACTGAACATCGTATATTCCTTTGCGATTGACAATACGAATATTCTGTTCAGACTGTCCAACCAAGTTGTTTTTCTCCCAAAACTTCCCAAGTCGCTGAGCAAGGACTTCATCTTCGCGGTCAACAAAATAAATATTGAGATTTTTACCTTCCAATTTATTTCCATAACCACCAGAGCAAGCCGTAATAAAGAAGACTAGAAAAATTCCGAAAAAGAAACGATTCATTTCACGCATTTTGGTACTCAAAGATACACATTCCCTTTTGGATTATGGTAATTGTGTACTTTTGAAACATGACAAAGTTTTCACTGACAAATGCCGTATTTACGGGCTTCAAGGAAAGAGAAAGTCCTTTTGATCTTGAAATTCCAGATTCTTTTAATGGAAAAGTGATTGTATTTTGCCACGGCTTCATGGGATACAAAGATTGGGGTTGCTGGAATTTGGTACAGGACTATTTCGTTTCGCTAGGATTTGGATTCTGTAAGTACAATGTCAGCCACAACGGCGGGACAGTGGAAAACCCCATTGATTTCTCCGATCTTGATGCCTTTGCTCAAAACACCTATTCAGGTGAAATTGAGGATTTAAATGCACTCTTGAACACACTTTCTATCTATATCAAAATTCCATTCGATGTCGGTCTCATTGGCCATTCTCGAGGCGGAGGAACAGTTCTTTTGTCAAGTCACCACCCTTCTGTAAAAGCCCTTGTCACTTGGGCTGGAATCTCTTCCATTGAATCACGCTTTCCTCAAGGCATGGATCTGGCAAGATGGAAAAATGACGGTGTTCGCTATGTCAGAAATGGCCGCACACAGCAAGATCTCCCCATGCTTTATGGACTTTTCGAAGACTTTGTTGCCAACGCTGAGCGTCTAAACATTCAAGCAGCTTGTGAAAAAATGACTATTCCGGCACTGATTATCCATGGTGAAAAGGATACTTCAGTCTCAATTTCTGAAGGAGAAGCACTTTGCAAATGGCTCAATGATGAACTCATTCGCATTGAAGGAGCGGACCATACTTTTTGCTCTGCTCAACCTTGGAATAACTCCGAGATGCCGAATGAACTCATGGAAGTTTGTCAGATTACCGCAGATTTTTTCTTAACCCAGTAAGCTATTCAGCTATAAATCGTTCCTTTTGGGCTGTTGTGGGCATAATACAATACCCAGAAGCCATTCGGTGTCTTCGTTTTGCAACCCAACGATAAACAGCATTGGTTAATGTCCGTGGAAGAACCCGAAAAAAGCGCAATGAACGGTATGGATTGCGCAGAAATAGACAAAGCTGAAAGGCTGCCGCCGATTCCGAATAAAGTTGCCCTTCAGAATAGAAATAAACCGTGCTCAAATCAGGAATGACACCATTACCCTTTAAAAAGCGCTGAGCGAAAGGGGATTGAATTGCTGAAAAGTGGATGACCGGACTTCTTTCTTTCTCCAAAATCCATTGCACAGTTCTATTGCAGAAACCACACTCTCCATCATAAAAAACAATATGCTCCTTCCCTAATGACACTTGCTAAAAGTAGTAAATCTCATCGTGAATGTCCGATTCTGTTATTCATTGAATTACTATATTTGTTCGACTAAAATTTTATGATGAAAAATATAGCAGTTATTGGTGCAGGAACAATGGGAAATGGTATTGCGCATGTGTTTGCACAATTTGGACACCAGGTTTCGTTGATCGACATTTCACAAGCCTCTTTAGATAAAGGAATAGCAACAATCACAAAGAACCTTGACCGTCAGGTAGCTAAAGCTGCTATTACGGAGGAAGATAAAGCAGCCACACTGGCAAACCTTACAACATTCACGTCTGTTGAAGATGGTGTTCAAGGGGTTGACTTGGTTGTTGAAGCAGCGACAGAAAACATCGATTTGAAATTAAAAATCTTTGCTAACCTCGATACAATCACAGAAAGTCATGTAATTTTAGCGACAAACACGTCATCTATTTCAATTACTAAAATTGCCTCTGTGACGAATCGTCCAGATAAAGTGATTGGCATGCACTTCATGAATCCAGTTCCAGTGATGAAGCTTGTAGAGATTATCCGTGGGTACTCTACTTCTGATGAAGTGACGCAAACCATCATGGACATGTCCCGCAAACTTTCTAAAGTTCCTGTTGAAGTAAATGACTACCCTGGATTTGTAGCCAACCGAATTTTAATGCCAATGATCAATGAAGCGATCTATACACTTTTCGAAGGTGTTGCCGGTGTTGAGGAGATTGATACAGTTATGAAGTTGGGTATGGCTCACCCTATGGGGCCGTTGCAATTGGCTGACTTTATTGGTTTGGATGTATGCCTGGCCATTCTTGAAGTACTTCACGATGGATTTGGAAATCCTAAATATGCTCCGTGCCCTCTGTTGGTGAACATGGTAACTGCAGGAAAGAAAGGTGTTAAGAGCGGTGAAGGATTTTACTCTTGGACGCACGGCACCAAAGAATTACTTTCCCATTGCTTACTGGGAAATCAAATCCAAGTAATTCAGCAATCGTCGCGCTGATATCGATTTGTTCGTAGGCAGTACTCAACGTAACATTTTTCTTAAAATCGGGACCTATAGCGACCAAATAGATGGAGCGGCAACCTTCACATTTATCGCCATGACTTACGAATCCATCTTTATGCCCATCAGGATGGCGACCATGGTCGTTTGTGATGAACAAGGTTGTTTTATCCCTGAAGATTGGATCACTTTGAATGAAGTTCCATAAATTAAGGGCAAGGACATCTGTTCGTTTAATTGCCTCGAGGTACTCTTTCCATTGGTGTTGATGACCACGAACGTCACACTCCAATAAATTGATCAAGCTTAATTTTGGATGATGCGTAGAGAAGATTTTTTGCGCATCTCTCCAAGTATAGGCGTCATTGGTATAGCCAAATCCTTTGCCGTCTGTTCCACAAAATTGCGATGGGCAATTGACATTTTTCCATGCTTTATTCTTCGTGTTTGCTAAGATGTTTAGCTTTCCTTTACTTGCAATAACCCAAGACTGTGTTGAATCCAATCCTTTCTCCTTTAAGAAATATTGAAACATGGAAGGATTCTTAGGTAGCTCCAATCCACTGTTGTTGATTTTCTGATAAACCCCTGTACAAATGGCTGTATGTCCAGCATTCGTGTAGGTTGGACCATTGTTTCTAAACTTTGGAACAAGCACACCCTGAGGAGCTAACACGTTCGCCAAATTAGGAATGTATTTGTGTGTTGAATCTCCAAAAGTTTCTGTAATTCTAGGTCCATCAATGACCAATACCACAACATATTCTGTTTTGTATTTTGATTGAGTGGCTTCATCTTCAGATTGATTGAACGAGAGCACTAAAAGTACTACAGGTAAAATCAATGCGACCAAGACCTTTCTATTTGATATAAAGCGTTTCATCAAGGGAATTTTGGGAATTTAGAGAAATCACGCTTTCGTTTTTCCAAGAACGCATTATTTGAGCATTTTGATGGCAGTAGGACTTTTCGTAAGAATTTCTTGTGCCCATTCGTATGCGGTTTGTTCAAGTTCATCGTGTGGTACGGCAGCATTAACCATCCCCATTTCAAATGCTTCTTGTGCTGAATAATTTCTGCCGAGAAAGAAGATCTCACGGGCACGTTTTTGTCCCACTTGTCGCGCTAAATACGCAGAACCAAATCCTCCGTCAAAACTTGCTACATCTGCATCTGTCTGTTTAAAAATCGCGTGTTCCTTGCTCGCAATGGTCATATCACACACAACATGTAGACTGTGTCCACCCCCAACTGCCCAACCGGGAACAACAGCAATAACAACCTTATTCATGAAACGAATTTGACGTTGAACATCGAGGATGTTGAAGCGATTGACTACATCCTCCCCTTTGTATCCTGTTGTCGAACGTACTCGTTGGTCACCACCTGAGCAGAACGCCCAAACGCCATCCTTTGGTGCTGGACCTTCAGCCGAAATAAGTACCACACCAATTTCTTGGTCTTCATGTGCGATGATCAGCGCTTCGAGTAATTCTGAAACCGTTTTTGGACGGAAGGCATTGCGGCATTCTGGTCGATTGAATGCTATTCTCGCTACGCCATCTGCTTTGCGAAAGGTAATGTCCTCGTATTCTTTGATTGTTTCCCAATTCGGCTGTTCCATTTCATTCATTTTGGACAAAAGTACTGAATGATTTGCTAAGAAAGTGGCTTTCGATGATTACTGTCCAACGAAGGTATAGCGAATATACCCACTCTGGGAAGTGGATGCCGCATTTGAGAAATTGAAACGTGATTTCCTGGCATATTCAGTGGCATAACGCACCAAGCATCCATCAGAAGAACTTTTGGCCAAGTCTACACGTGCCTCAATAACATCACCATTTTGGTTGACTTTTATATAAATCAATACGGAACCTGATGATTCACAAAGGTAACTGGGCTTGCGTATCCACCACTCATTATTTTGGTAAGGACTTCTCCCATCCAATTGCCATTCAGCTGCAACAGAACCTTTCACAGCTACATCCCCACTGTTATTAGACGTATTGGGCGTATTCGATTTCGCTGCATTGGACCGGTCTTTTTTACGCTGGTCAATTTCTTGTTGAATTTTCTGACGTTCCTTTGAGCCACCTGCTTCTTCAAACATCCGACGCTCCTCTTCTCGAATGGATTTCTCTATGTCCCCTGCTGATTTGTTAGCAAACCACTTTTCATCCGACTGTCTGCGTTTGTCATTAACATCACGCGCCACATTTGACATATCTCCAGAATAGTCGTTTGGAACCATGATGTTCTCCGGACTTAGTTCAACTTCTTCATTGGGAATTTCAACATATGCACCTTCTGTGAAGGGTTCAATTGTCTCAAACTTTGTGTATGATTCGAGCTCGAGGTACATAAATAGCGCGACATACGCAGCAACCGTTGCGACTAGGCCGTATTTAAAACGGTCCAAGAGGTCAAAAAATCTATTCATTACCATTCTTTGGTGTCAAAATCCGTTTTTCCGAAATTAAGAAATAATGTACATCAGTATCATTCGTTAGGATAAAATATTCAGCATTTTCTTGTGTAATTCTTCTATAGCGTATTGGCACTAGCTCTTTTCCTGAATTCGAATAAACTCCGTATAAATTACCATCAGAAACGAGCAAAACATCATTACTTAAACGGGAAACAACCATAAAATTAACAGGTAAAATAACCAATCCCTTGGTATCAATTACACCTTGCTTTCCTGCGAGTTCAACGATAGCAATGCCATTTTGAAAACTCTCGGCATAATCGTAAGCTGGAGTAATCAACACTTTACCAGTCAAATCTTTATATCCCCAAACATCCCCCTTTTTAAAGGCAATAAGTGTCTTTATCTCCCCTATGTCCGTCTGATTAAATCCTAAAATTGTTTTTCCCGATTCATTGATTACTCCGAACTTATTGTCCTTCATCACGATTGCAGTATTCGATTTAAACGTTCCTCTTTTTGAGCAATTGGGATAATACTGGTATTTCAATTCAATTACAAGTTTACCTGTAGCATCGATATAGCCAACTTTGTCGTTTAATACTACCACAGCGCGGTTAAAGGACAATTCACCAATGGATTCGTACATCGCAGGAATAACAACGGAACAGTTCTTTCGCATTAATCCGTAAAATTCATTTTCTTCAAAAATCAATAATGAATCATTGAAGTAGCTAATTGATGATTTACACGGTTCCACAATAAAATCACCTTTTTCACTAATAATTCCTTGCTTTTGATTCACTTCTACCTTTGCCATGCCTTCAGAAAAAGGAAAAGCATCAGAAAATTTAAACGGTATTTTTAAAACACCTTCTTTGTCGATGTATCCAAAAAGTGAATCATTTTCAACAAGGAATAAACCGCTTGAAAGTCCTTCAATTTCCTCGTAAATAGGTTTAATCACATAATTTCCAATACGATCAATAACACCATAACGTCCATTTTCCTGAACAATAGCCCTTCCTCCTTCAAAATCACTTGCTGACTCAAAGCGAAAGGGAATAACCATATTTCCAAGTTTATCTACATAACCAAATCGATTGTCTTTAACAGCACTTGCCAAACCTTCGAAATAAAATCCTAGTTGATCGAATTGTGGTTGAATTTTAATTAAACCCTCCCTATCCATGAAACCAAAGTATTTATGGTCTTTGAATGGAAACAAACTTGTATTCAATAAATTTTGTTCTAGTTCGAGAGTAGTTGTAAAAGGATAATCCGGGAAATCAATTTTAAATTGAGCAAGTCGCTGAGATGTAAAATCTATCATGTACAATTGATATATTTTTTTCCAAGCTTCATTCGTATTCTTGTTATTGGCGTTGGATCGAACGAAGCCGATAAAATCCTCCAAGGAATTGGAACGCGTGCTTATAGAGTAAACACTATCTTCTGCAATTGGTGCA
>JAJTDQ010000006.1 GCA_021300505.1 Cryomorphaceae bacterium | reverse complement strand
ATCCCTGAACCCCAGATTACTCCGATACGATCGTGGTTGGCATCCGACTCCATCAATCCAGAATCCGCCATGGCTTCAGAGGCTGAAACCATAGCGAATTGTGAAAATTGGTCTAATTTCCTTGCTTCTTTTTTGTCCATAAAGTCTTCAATGTTGAAGTTCTTTACTTCGCAAGCAAAGTGCGTTTTAAACAATGAGGCATCAAATTGTTGGATTGGGGCAGCACCACTTTTTCCACTGAGCAATGCATCCCAATATTCATTGAGTGTATTACCAATGGGTGTTAAGGCACCGAGACCTGTTACGACAACTCGTTTTAATTCCATGTGGAACCTATTGTTCAATAAAATGTGCTAGGAATTAGTTAGCGTGCTCCTCAATATAAGAGATCGCGTCACCTACCGTTTGAATGTTCTCAGCTTGATCGTCTGGAATAGCAATGTTGAATTCTTTCTCGAATTCCATGATCAACTCAACAGTGTCAAGTGAATCTGCTCCTAGATCGTTTGTGAAAGACGCTGCATGCGTTACTTCACTTTCTTCAACACCCAGTTTATCTACGATGATAGATATTACTTTTGATTTGATGTCTGACATTAGTTCTCTTTTTAAAGTTTTGAAGGTGCAAAGAAAAAAACATTGTGGTAAAAAACCAAATAAAAGCGCATAATCTTATACTCAATCGACTAATGAAAGAAATTTTGATGCGTTATAGTTCTATTTTACTCAAGTAAATTGTCCATTCATCTTAACCTTATATTCGCAACTCATTCCTACCTTTGCGCCATGAAGAAGCAACGCCTTGCGTTATTCGTGTCTGGAACAGGAAGCAACGCATTGAACATCGCCACTTATTTCTGGCAACATCACTCCATAGAAATTGGATTGTTGGTGTCAAATAATGCGACTTCTCCGGCACTTCGTGCATTCGAAAAAATGCTGGTCCCTTGCGTAGTCATTGACAACACCCAAGCCGCAGACGGAAAATTCCTTATTGACTTGTGCCTCTCTCACTCCATTGATCATGTGGTACTTGCGGGCTACCTTCGATTGATACCGGCGTCGTTTATCCACGTATTTTCTGACCGCATTTTTAATATTCACCCTGCATTATTGCCGAAATTTGGCGGTAAAGGTATGTTTGGCAATCGTGTACACACTGCCGTCCTGGAAGCAGGCGATACAGAAAGTGGGATCACCATTCATCTTGTGAACGAACATTTTGATGAAGGCAGAACACTAGCACAGTTTCATTGCTCTGTGAATGAGAACGACACTGTGGAATCACTTCGCATGAAAGTGCAAGCATTGGAACATGCACATTATCCAGAGGTTATCGAACAATCACTCCATAAAGACACCCATGTTTGATTTTTTTAAGGAATTCAATTGGACAGAGCTCTTCAAGGCGTCCACTGTTTTATTTGCGGTTATTGATATCGTGGGGTCAGTGCCCATTATTATCAAACTGAAAGAATCCTCAGGCTCTATTCATGAAGAGCGGACAAGCCTCGTTTCATTAGGAATCATGGTTGGTTTTTTAATTCTTGGAGAAAACATCTTGAAATTGTTTGGTGTAACCATTGAATCTTTTGCTGTGGCGGGGGCATTCATTTTGTTCGCCATGGCGCTAGAGATGATTTTAGGAATCCGGGTATTTCGTGATGAGATGACAGGGAAAACCGCGAGTATCGTTCCATTGGCCTTTCCTATTATTGCTGGTGCCGGAACAATGACCACGTTAATATCTTTGAAGGCTGAATTTGCACAAGTCAATATCATATTGGCGATTATTCTCAATGTCATCGTGGTTTATATTGTATTGCGCTTGACCAATAAAATAGAGAAACTTCTCGGTGTGGGTGGAATTGCAATTATAAAAAAGGTGTTTGGAATCATTTTGCTGGCCATTGCGATTGTCTACAACTTGTCCGTCAGCTACCAAGGCATAGGTATACGTTCCAGAGGAAAGATCATCTGCAAAGACGCTCAACTGTCCTTCGCCTCTGCCATCCAATTCAACAGAATTGACCAATTTACCGGCAGCATCATAGAAATGTACTTGCGCTCTCACAACAGATTCTGGTAAGTGATAACGAATGATTGTAGATTCAGCAAAAGGATTGGGTACATTCTGATCAAGTACGATTGAATTTCGGTCGGACAAGTCTACTGTTTGGACATTCACAGGACTAGTATTGCTATTTAAAGGCAATGCAGCTTGATCTGTGCAAAGTCCAGGGATAAGTGATGTAAGGCAATTTTCTAGAAGATCGAGTCGAGCCGTTAACGAACCAACTTGGACTTCGAGCGTATCGATATGAACATTCAATGATTCAATTACCAATGATTTCTTTTGTAAGTCTCTCAACATCAAAGGCACCAACTGTGACATATCTACAACCTTATAGGTGAACGATGCTGATGTCTCCATTCCTAAAGTGTCATACATAGCTGGATGAGCCACCTCCCTGACGATTGAAGGAAGCACTTGTTCAATTTGTTGAGCCAAGACACCAAAACGAATACCTGTTGGTAAGTTCAACTGCTGCGCATTTCCCGTCTGCTTGTAATTGAAAGAAACCGTTTCTATCTGCATCAACAACGAATCCGCATTGATCAGTGGTTGAATACTGTCCTTGAATGTTTGATCGGACGCACCCCAAAGTGATCCGCCAGAAGTCAACACTGCACCGGCAAAATAGCCAGCATAAGCCTGTCCAAAATAGTTGTTAGGCACATTTGCCTCTCCATAAACCCCTATAGACATTGCTCCGGCGGCACCACTGCGAAACATCCCTCCAATATTCTGTTTTACACAGCCATCCGCCTCAGCACGAACACCAACATTTTCAAAATAGGTTGTACCAGAGGCACCAAAATCACCACCGTAATTTAAACTTGTGGTGATGCTACTGCTAGCCAATGACCTTACACCTGCGGTGTAGTTGCTTCCACTTTGTGCCAGTGCATACATTCCATGAACACGTTGTCCCATAAGCGCAAACGCATAGGTTCCATACAATTGATTCGCATTCGACGCATACGATTTAACCCCAGTTCGTGTAGGAATATTCGCCCCATTGTAGGCGTAAGATCGCACGAAAATTCCCGTTGCTAAATTGTCATTACTCACCGCTAATCGAGCAGATGGGTTGTAAGCACTTCCACCAATCGTTAAGGTGTTGTTTGAATTCACCCCTGTGTTGAACAAGATTTTGTAGGCGTCCATGGGTACTTGGGTGTCGTGGGTGAGAGCTTGTGTACCCCATTCGATTTGGTTATTCGCATTGATCCAGGCACCATTTGTTGCTGCAGTGATCGCGTTGGACGGAATTGGTAACCCCCATGTTCCGTTGCCCAAAAGCACCTGATTGGGATTGCCAGTGAAGTCAAGCCTTTTAACGGTAAGGTCTCCATTCGAGCTATTCGGTGCACCAATAAAAATTCCCGTTCCAGATCCTGTTGGTACATTTCGAATGCGAAAGTCACCATTCACATCGAGTGCTGCGGTTGGCGCATTCAGCAAGTTGATTCCCACGCGGCCATTAACTGGAGAAATGAGGAAATGTCCAGCAGAAGTGGTGTAAAAGTCGGTATAAGTATCATAGTTAAAGGACAAACGAAATTGCCATGTGTTATCACACACCTCAAGTCTTCGGTTGGCATTAACTATGTTTCCGCCCAAAAGGTCTGTTTGCTGTCCAATACGCCAGAAATTATTGGTTCCTACCACAGCTGTCAGTTGACCCAAACGAGCAAACTTGTACACCCCATTTTGTCCTGTCGTATTGAAATATAGGCCTTTGTAGTTTCCGAGCATTTCAAAGCGTTCTGATTGTGCGCTCAATTGCCCCATTTCGCCAAAAACGACATGGCTTTCATTTCCACCTGAATTGCTACTCGTGAACAAGTCAAGATGTGCACCATTTCCTGCTGTTGGATCGAAGATGCGGATTCCGTTTCCGTAATTGGCAGGTTGTCCGTTAGAACCCTGAGATGTAAGAAAATTACCTCGCGTGAAGGTGAGCAGCTTTTTCGAATCAGTGTACACGAAGATATCCGAGTTAAAAAAAGTACCAAAAATGTTATTTGATCCTGCGGGACCATTATTGAAATTTCCACCTCGTGCCCAGGCAAATTTTCCGAAATTGGAAGAATTCCCATTTGATTCTGGATAACCTATTGGATTTGATGGTTGTTGTGCAATTGCTATGGAATTTAAAAGCAATGCACTGTAGAATAATTCATTTTTCATGTGTTAAAGTTTTGCGCTTCAACAGTGGTAAAAAAAATGGCGAAATGATGGATACGGACGAGCTATGTAGTAAAGGTAGATTGAGCACCTGAGTTTACATATATAGGGATTCTTCGAGTGGTTTTTTACAACTGAAGTGTTTTAATGATTGAGTCATAAAGGTGTTGTTTGGCCAACAAATGCCGGATAATTCTACTGCGTCCCACAGAAAGATTTTCCAAAGAATTCAAATGAATGTTACTGTTTGATTTATGCTTTTTTGATGTTCTCAAACGAAGCTAGGTCAATTGATCATGAGGTACAAATTCAGCGCAAAAAATGAGTGAAAACCCTTATCTAGGGCTAAATGTTCCCGAGCCATTCTGTGTGCCTTCAATTACTTGCATTCCAAACTGAAACTCCTTTTCAACCAGGATTTTACCTTTGCGGTCAAACACAATAAATCGGCCATGTTTGAGTCCATCTTTGTAATCAACTTCTTGAATGATATTCCCACGGCGGTCATACGTTTTCATGATTCCATTCAGCTCGCCCTCCTTATAGTTTGAGATCACTGCGGGTTTTTTCCCTCCCGGAAAATAGGCGATCCATTCACCATCTTTCTTACCTTCTTTGTATTCACCCTCTTCTGTTAATTGAAAATCCTTAGATGAGTAGGATGCAAAATGGCCATGCTCCATACTTTCCATCACTGTTCGATCCTTCATGATACCATAATTGACCTTCGACTTATCCTTGAAAAGTTTATAATTAACAACATCTCTCGGACGACCATTTTCAAAATAATTAATCCATTCACCTACCTTGAAATTTTCATCATACGCGCCGGTCAATTTTAGTTTACCTGTTGGGAAGTAGGACAACCACTCACCGTTCATTAGTCCGTTTTTAAACGAAGTTTTGTCCTTCAACTTTCCATTTTGCCAATAATTGAACCACTCCCCTTCTTCCTTTCCTTCCTTGTAATCTCCCTTCATTAACAGGGTTCCATCCTCATACCACGTCTGCCAAGTCCCATTTTTCTGGTCATTTGAAAATTCTCCTTCTTTAAACTTTTCCCCATTTTTGAAAAAGTAAGTCCAAACTCCATCTTTTAATCCCTGTTCATATTTGGCGGTGTAAGAAATTTCACCGGTTGGATACCAGTATGTCCAGGCGCCATGTTGAAGGTCATTCTCAAAGTTACCCTCCATGTCGCGGGTGCCTTTATTGGTGTACCAAGTCCATTGCCCGACCTTTTTCCCATTTTTATAAAACCCATGAACATTCACCTGTCCATTGTCATAGAAATAAGTGTACTCACCATCAAGCACACCGTTTTTGTAATTGCTAATTTTTTCTGTATCTCCTGTGTAGTAGGCATAAGTCCAGGTGCTATCTTTTTCCCCCGATTTAAAATAACCACTCAAGGTTGTATATCCGTAAATGCTATGTTCTTCGAAAGGTCCATCTTTCAATCCACCTTTGTAATTGTACCATTCTTTTACGGTACCAGTTGTAAAATAGGTGGCCAGTTCGCCATCCCCATCAAGAATTGTTTGCGTATGTAGAGAGTCAGGGAGCCAAAATGCTTGAATATGATTAACCCCATCGATTAATTCTTCAACTGATTTTTTCCGACCATCAATGTAGTAATAGGTCCATGAGCCAGTTGCCTCACCTTTCATGTAATAACCTTCAACCTTGAGTTTTCCGTTTTCGTACCACTCACGGTAAATACTATCTTGAATGTCGCGCTTGAAGTAACCTTCTTGCTTTAATTTTTTGTTTGGGTAGTATAAAACGACCTTTCCAACTAATTTATCACGGTAATAATTCCGTTCTTCTTCCAGTTGCCCTTCCCGGTCGAAGTACACCCATTTTCCGTGTTTCTCCGTCGTTTCTCCGAGTTCATCTTGAAAATAAGCGCCAGTTGCCTGCACTTGTGTTCGCAAAAAATCCCAAAAAATTGACTGTTTTCGCGTAAGGTTTTCCTTCTTAATTTCCTGTGCTGAGATGCTCAAGGAAAGGATACATATGAAAAGTGATAGTATGTTGCGCATAGTTATGACAAAGTGATAGGAATAACTGGAATTCAATTCTTGTGTTACAATCCGCTATTAGGGTTTACAATTGAAACGATGGCCTTTACTAGGGATACGACTCCAAAGAACAGAAAAACACCTGAAATAACTTTGTTTAGCGCTGTAAGAACTGCGTCAGTTACTAAGGGTCTCAATCGTTTGGCACCTAGAATTTTGAGAAGGTCCACCGAAAAGAAAGTTAGAAATACAACCCCTAAAAACAAATAAATTATTTCATTGTGGTACTCTTTACTTTGGGCGCTATCGCTTCCTACCGATACTACCCAAAACCAATAAAAAATGACCATTGGATTAGCGATATTCAAAAGAAATCCTTTAAGCCCCAGCATGAGATAATCTCCCTTAGTTGCCACCACATTTCCTACATCATCCGTTTTTGATTGTTTGGGTTTTTTGAACCAACTGTAGGCTCCATAAACGATGAACATGACACCTCCAATAATTTTTAGGATGATTTTATTCTGTTCGCTGTTCAAGTCACTACCCTCACCTATACCACCTTGAAGAAACAAGATCAAAGCGATAAAGGCATAGGCTAAATCACTGACTAGCACGCCCAAGTCCAAAGCAACAGCAGCGCGAACACCACGGCGAATGCTCGTTTCAAGCAGCACGAAAAAAACGGGGCCTATCAAGAAACTCAAAAATAAACCCGTGCCTATGGCTTTTAAGATAACTGCAATCAATTTGTATTTTTTTACAAAATTAAAATTTCAGGTACAATCTACTCATTTATCCCCGGACTCCGGTGCGGAAACGCAAAAAATTCATACTATCGCATGTTCGATGCAAAATTATTTCGGAAGATGTTTAACTTTGTACACTAGTGCATCGTGTAGTTATTACGGAGCACTGTGAAAACAATAGCATACTTATGAAGATTGCAGCAGCAAACAAGAAATTGGACGAGGTCATCGCCAAGGTTGAGAAAGAAGGATTAGAAGCGGGAACGTTGATCAACGATTTGAAAGAATTGAGAGAATTCGCATTGAAGGAACAAGATCCTTTAGTGACGAAAGTACTTCGCTTAACTTATGAGTTCTTGGGAGAGCACAATGCATTTGATGTTCAAGCGCAATACGACGAGGATGAAGAGGGTAATGAATACCCAATTGAAATCGACGACCAAGAAAATTTGTTGTATTTATTGAATCTTCTTAAAAATGCGGAGCATAAAATCAACCGTGAAGAAATTAAAGACTACCGTTCAGCGTTGAAGCTCGAATTGTATTAAGATACTTTAACCCGAATTCCAAAACACCTCAACTTGTAGGTGTTTTTTTTTGTGCATTTCTGACGATTGAGAGGAAAAGCTGAAGGAAATTAACGTTTATTTTAAAGTCTTGAGAGGGAAAAAGAAATAAATCATACCATTTTGAGCCAACCCTTTTTTAAACTTTACGTCTAGTAGTTTGTCAGGAGTCTTCCTACTCAAGACATTGGTTTTATTTTACCTTGCAGGTATACCTGAAAAGAATTTTAACGACGATCTTACAGGATCAATTGTCAAAGGGTTCTTTTCAGGTTTTTTTATTCGCAGTATTTACAGAAACTCACGAACTGACCTGGGATATGCTCAAAAGGAACCTCAGGATCGAAAAGCTCATCCACCACTTGCCTTACGAATTCTGGAAATAATTGAGCACTCTCTTCGATGCTTAGGGCGCCATGTAATGGAAAAAGTCCATCCCTAATGTTCACTAACGAATAAATACTTACCTCATCTGGATAACTTCCAAAACGATCATGATACAAATAACTGTACATCACCAATTGAAGATTGTGTTTAGCTGCAGTCATTACAGCGACAAGATTCGATAAATCCGGTTCAGGGCATTTAATTGTGACATCCTTCATGCCTGTTTTCCCGGACTTGTAGTCAATAATACGTATTTTACCTCCTACTGAGTCAATTCGATCAACGTACCCTTTCATATGAATAGGCATCGTCTTTCCTTGAATGTCCAAATCTAAAGTAGCAGCAAGTTCTAGTTCAAGAAATTCGATAAACACAGGTTCAGTTTGACTTTTCAAAAACGATTTTTCATTCTTTAAAATACGCTTTGTAAGTTCAAGCGCCATTTCATAGGACAATAAATTTTTCCCAGTAGAAAATGAAGATGGATCCTGATCGAAATGCGTCATAAATTCCCTTTGGATTAACTCAGGGTATTTCATCAACATCGCGTCAATATCCTGGGTAGTCAAATTAGAGGGTTGCGGATCGACCTTATTTCCTGCCTTATCGTGGCGCGCAAATGGTGTAAACAACTCTTCGAGTACATTGTGTATAAAGGTTCCAAATGTATTGGTTTCCACCTCTTCCTCGACAACCGATTCCTCGCCAAAATCCATCACATACCGGTAGTAATAGTCGAGAGGACATTTCAAGTATTTATTCAGAGCAGATGCCGAAATAGAGCGCTCGAACAACTCCTCCATCCGCGCAAGAATTTCAGGTGTTTTTGGAATAATTGAATTCACCTCCGTCGTTGAGCCCGTATTTGGAACTGCGTAGAATTTTCGCTCCAAAGTAATGTTTGGATTCAGGCGAGACAACTCCAGCTCAAGCTGCAACAAATAGCGACTCGCCTCATTCGATCCAACACTTTCTTGAGCGCTTGTGTAGGTCACCCAAACATTCTCTGCAGCGTGCATCAGACGGTAAAAGTGATGTGCAAATAACCCTTGTTTATCCCTTGGTACTGGCAATTCAAAATAATTTCTTAAGTCCATCGGGATCAATGTTTGAATAGGATTTGTTGGAGGCATATTCCCTTCATTCATTCCAAGAATGACCATGTTTTTAAAGTCGAGCAAACGTGTTTCCAAGAGTCCCATAATCTGAAGTCCTTGAAGGGGATTCCCATGGTAAGCAATGCTTTTTGTATTCCAATGCTGCTGAAAAAGGTGTCTAAAACTCTTGATCGACATGTCAGGAATTCCTTCTGAAAGAATGTTTTCCAACTCCTGTAAAGCTTGGTCGAAGGCCTCAACAACTGCTTTTTCAAATGCATCTTCGTTGCCCATGTTTTTAAACAGGGACTGGTTCATCTGTCGGATCGTTTTCAATCCTTTCAGCCAATCACCGTCCCAATCTGTGGTCAAAAGTGGAAGAATCGCTGCCGATGTAGCTCCTGTAATGAGTTTATCCGGGTTTAAGAATATGGTATTACGCTCAATGATTTGAAGCTCCAGTCCGATAATGGTTTGTTTTTCCTGTTCATCGAGAAGTGCAACTGTAAATGGATGATTCCAAAAGCGTTGTAAATCTTGAAAATAGATGGACTTCGTTTTAAATCGCACTTTATTTTCTTGAATGGAAAAAATCAAATCCACCCAAGTACGCAATGCAGAGTTTCGCAGTGGAAGTCCAAGTGTAATGTTCGCCTTGCCTATGTGTTTTGGGAGGTTTTTTACCAAGGGTGCTATCAAACTTTCGTCGGCCAATAAAACCAACGTTTCACTCATTTCTGAGGATGGAATTTGATTGAGGATTGTCGCTGCAGCTTTTACCTGTCCCGTAATTTGTGGACATTCGATGATCTCAATTTTTTTCGCAGCCGTAGACATGTCGTTACACACAAAAGGAAGTTCTTTCACATCGAGATCGTGCATAAAACGCCGCAAAAATCGTCCTGCCTCATGGGCATCATTCTTCAGGTAATAGGCATCTGCATCAATGAGGATGTGCGCTCTTCCCAATTTGTGTAGCTGCTTCATGATGGCCATCTCTGCCGATGAAAGGGCATTGAATCCAGCAAAAATGAACTGTCGTTTTGGATCGAGTTTAAATACACGGTCAATTTGTTCTGCCAATTCACGGTAGGCCTTTCCAGGATAACACACCCCATCTTTGGCAAGTTCTTCATTGAGCCGGGTGTAATAATCAGGCAATTTCTCCCAAAACTCCAAAAATCGCTTTTGCCCCTCCGTCAAAACAGGTGCTTCAAAGCTCCATTTATCCACCTCCCAATTCTCTAGTTCTCTAACCGCCTTCAGGTTGGTAAATACTGTTTTCGTTTCTAATAGGTAGCGGTCTATCTCATCAAAATCGGAGAGCAAGATGTTTCCCCACGACATAAACTCATCGAAGGAACGGTCCTTATCACCTGGTGGATCAATCAGTTGAATTTTAAAGAGTCGAATCAATGCTCTGGTGCGGTCAATTACCGTTTTATCCGAGAGCCCTTTCACCCAACGATCAATCGTAATCATTTCAGGTGCCAACACAGGCTTTCCATAAGCTCGAAAAAGCGATGCAGCGATATATTTCTTTGCGCGCTCTGAGGGAAGAATAATTGTTAAGTGGTCTAGGTCAAGATGCTGATCAACAATGTACTGCGCAAGTTTGTCTGTAAACTTCATGAAAATTATTTTTTAGTGAGGAAACCCCAATATGTTGATCGGTTGAGCACATGAGTAGAAATATCCCCATACGCACTACGGAAAGAGGCGGGAAATTTCACTTTTTTCTTTTTCTCCCAAGAGGTTTTGTACGATGAAATCTTTGCATTAGATGCTTCTATAAAGTCCATCGACTGACGGGTGTGTGTTCTCCAAAAGAAATAATCGGGGAAAAAACCATTCATCGCGTTCCATTTGATCCGTTCCGCAATCAACCAGTTGCGCCATAGTTGGTCGACGTCATTTCGTAAATCGATTGGATTGAAATTATTGATGAGCGCATTGCGAATACCATTGTCGAGGAAGTATAACACATGTGTTTTTTTCAACTCGTAGCGATGTCCGTTGTAGAAAGAGGGAAGACGAACGAGGATAAACGCTTTTTCCAATAAGTCGATGTAGCGTTCTACTGTTTCATTATCTAGACCGCATTTCTCAGCTATTTCATTGTAGGATACAGGTTCTCCAATATTGAACGCAACCACCTGCAACATTTTGGTCAGTTTATCTGCCTTGTTGATGCGGTCAGTCACACCCAATTGAGTAAAAACTGCTTCAGAAACCACTTCTTTCAGTCGCTCTTCTGCATATTCTTGGTTATTCGTCACCTGAGGATATGCCCCGTAAATCAAGCGTGTTTCCAATGATTTTTCTTCCATTGGAAGTGAATTGTGCTGCGCCATTTCATAAAACGAAGGTGCGTACACGTGAATTTCAAGACCTTGAAGCCGAAGCACTTCAGAAAAATCAGGATCCATCAACGGATCAAAGGAACAACATAAAATCAATGTCGTATTCAAGGAACCTTCCAATACGGCTTCGATGATCATTTGCAGGTTTCGAACATACTGCGCTTCGCGGATTACCGTAAAAGGCACGTCGCCCATGATGGCGTTCAATTGCTCCACATTCGCATCTGTTACTTGCTGCACAAACGATTTCTTGCGGGCATCAAACTGCTGCCATTCCACCGACAGTTCATCCATTACTTCATTCACCAACGTGACTTTTCCCGCAAGGCGCGGACCCTTAACCAATACTACTTTGCTCTGCTGAATACACTCCTTTAGTCGTGCTTTTGGAACGCGTTTTATCATGATCGTTTATTTACAGCAAATCTAGTAGAAATGCCTTATTAAACGCGTAAATAACTTTATTTTTGCGATTAATGATCGAACCAGACCCGACTAAAGAACAATTTTGGGCGGTTTGAATTCATGAATTTATTGCCTCCGTAAGCTTTCAAAATCAACAAGTATTCGTCATTTTGAATCAAGCGAATCCAATGCGGTCCTTCAGGATATGTATCTGAAATACCTTCATAAAACTCGGTTCCGTCATCTTGGATTGAATGTTTATAGGTGGCCGCATCTGGGCTAGCGATATAAATTACTGCCTGTTCTTCCAGTGTTAACGATCCGTCTATGGGAATAATTTCTATTGAAAAAGTGTTTCCTTGACCAAATTCACGGTAGATCAGGTACGGATGACCGTCAAAAATTTTGAGTTCCTTGGGCTTTCCTGGAAATACGGCAACGAGCCCAATTTGGTCATTGAAGTAACTGTAGTTTTTAAAGGATCGCACTTCTTCCTTAGCAGGAATGGTGCCTTCCGAGAAAACAGCCATGACCTTCCTTACCTTGTAGCCTTTTTTACGAAGTAAGGTAATGATCCCTTGGTCACCTGCTAAATGCCCAGCGCCTACTGCACAAAACAACGGATTCATGCGCATGAGCGAATCAAGGCCCCTCGTCATTCGTTCATTTCTACGCACAATCAATTCATCATACAATTCAGGATTGTTATCTGCCGAAAGATTCACCTTCATCATTTTATTCAATCCTTCAATATCGCCTTGGATGTAAAGTTCAAGGACCTTTTCTTGCAGGTAATCCAAGACCGGTAGTTGTAAACCTCTCGCATCAGGCAAACCAAATTCACTCAGCAATCCAAGTTGCTCTTCGATGGCCTCAAGGGGAAAGAAGTTTTTCTTGGCGTTGTAGCAATATTGAAGAAAATAGGCATCCAGGAACTGCGGCATTCCATCTTCATTCCCATAAAGTGTTTCCGTAGCTTGGTCATTTGCCGTGTAAGGTTTCCCTTGGTTGTCGTACAACAGCCGCACCTCATCGCTCCGTGTATCCCATTCATCAAATAGAGAAAAAATGTCTGTTTCAAGCACTACAGCCTTGGTGTTATTCAGCGCTACATATACGGAGTCTGGGAGGCGAAATAAGCGTTTATCATTGGAATGTAAACTCCCGTACAAATAGCTTTTGCTCTTCAGTCCATTCCCGGAAATTTCCCACAGCAGTTCATTTTTATGCTGAATTGTCTGGGCCTTCAGTAAGAAACTGGAAGTCAGAAAAAACAGTGAGAAAAACAAAACGATGTTACGCATGGTATAAAGGTATGGAATCCGAAAGAATTAAACGATAATCCGTTCAATATGCATATCTCCAAAAGCATAAGGGATATACGCGAGAGAAGGCAATTGCTTGGTCATTAAAATTGGTGTTTTACGTCCTAGTGCTATTTTACCATGAGATTCACTCAGTCCCATGGCATAGGCAGCGTTTACTGTCAATGCATTCAACGCTTCCTCTGGAGTAAGTTTCATTTTCACACAGGCCAAAGACCAAACAAATCCGAGATTACCACTTGGAGTTGACCCAGGGTTAAAGTCACTTGCTAAAGCCACAGGCAATCCTGCGGAAATCATTTTTCGTGCATCGCCAAAAGGTATTCCTAGAAAATGCGAGCAGCTAGGCAAGATCGTTGGCATACAATTGCTGTTTTTCAGCGCCTCAATATCTTCATCCGTAATTTCTTCTAGGTGATCAACCGACAAAGCGCCTAGCTCAACAGCCTTTGCTACCCCTCCCAAAGCAGAAAACTGATTGACATGCACCTTAGGAACAAGACCATATTTTTTCCCTTCCAGCAGAATCTCTTCCATCTCATCTACCGAAAAGTAGTTGCGTTCACAAAAGACATCGATGTAATCCGCCAATCCTTCCTCGGCAATCTTTGGCAGCATCTCGTTCTTAATCAGTTCGATATATCCTCTATGGTCAGCCTTAAATTCTCTCGGGAAGGCATGTGCTCCTAGAAATGTAGCTTTCACCACAATGGGTGCATTTTCTTTCAATCGTTTTACAACGCGTAGCATTTTTATTTCCGCCTCAACGGACAGACCGTAACCTGACTTGATCTCAATCGCACCTGTTCCGTACTTCATCAACTGATGAATCCGCTGCATTGCCTGGTCAAACAACTCGTCTTCCGACATTTCCGCTAACCTTCTGGCTGAATTCAAAATTCCCCCGCCTTTCAACGCAATATCTTCGTACGTCAATCCATTGATTCGATCCACAAATTCCTCTTCTCTGCTGCGCGCAAAAACCGTGTGTGTATGTGAATCGCAAAAGGCAGGCAACACATATTTCCCTTCCGCGTCAATGAGTTCCAAGTCACGCCAATCATCAATTCCCTGCAATTCGCTCATTGGTCCATAAGCCACTACAAAACCATCTTCAAGCGCCAAGAATGCATCTGAAATCAAAGGAACATCAGCCATTTCCGCTCCTCGCAAGACCATCGGGATCTCCTCACCCGCCTGAACGAGTCCTTTGATGTTTTTGATTAGTATTTTTCTCATGGCGGGAATTGTGTTAAATTCGAATTCTAAAATTACACGAAATTGAAGAATCTTTACCTTGCCGCGCTGACTTTAATCAGTTCATTTGGTTTATATGCCCAAACATTCAACGGAGGTACAGGACCAATTCTAGACTTTCAAACCATAGATGTTGCCGCAGTTGTCTCTGTTCCTCAAACGAGCATCAACACCACCACATTTGGACTTGAGACTGTTTGTATCAATTTGACGCATACCTATTTGGCCGATTTAACCATTGAATTGGTTGCTCCCGATGGAACTGTGAAATTGCTCGCTGGAGGAATCGGTGGAGGAGATGACGATCTAGTGAATACGTGTTTCAATACCACAGCGGCAGCCAATATTGCAACAGGTGCGGCTCCTTTCACAGGGACCTTTACCCCCATGGGGCAAATGGGTGCGGTGAATAACGGACAAAATCCAAATGGTACTTGGTACTTGCGTGTTACTGACGGCTATGGCGTAGATGAAGGTGCCGTTCAAAACTGGTCGCTTACCTTTGGTTCAAACCCAGCAGATTATTTTCAATTCGCAGAGTCAGACCTTCCCATTGTGGTGATCAACACGGGTGGTCAAACGATTCAGTCGGACATTAAAACAAATGTTGACATGGGAATCATTTACAACGGACCGGGAAATAGAAACCACTTGGTCGATCCATTCAATGAGTACAATGGAAAGATTGGGCTAGAATACCGTGGAAATTATTCACTTTCCTTACCCCAAAAACCTTATGCATTCGAACTTCGCGACAACCTAGGTAATGACATTGATTCATCCCTTATTGGTATGCCTGCTGAGAGTGATTGGAACCTTATGGCCAATTACAACGACAAGTCATTTGCCCGCAATTTCGTTCCGTTCAATTTATTTGATTCGATGGGACACTATGGTGTGCGTTCGCGTTTCGTAGATGTGGTGATTGACGGAGATTACCAAGGAGTTTACATGTTATGTGAGAAAATCAAACGCGACTCCATGCGAATTGACATTGCCAAATTGGATACCACAGAAATTGTAGGATTAGATGCGACAGGTGGCTACATCATCAAGATTGACTACTACGACGCTTCAAACTCTTGGCTGAGCAACTATTCGCCTATCGGATTCCCTGGCTTAGATATCCATTATGTCTATTACTATCCAAAGCCATCCGATATCGTTCCGGCGCAGAAGACCTACATTCAGAATTACATCAATCAGCTCGAGACAGCACTTTATTCTGTGAATTTCGACGATCCAACGTTTGGATATCGCCGCTTCATGCACATGGAATCATTTATCGACTATTTCATTATTAATGAATTGACACGAAATGTGGATGGATTTAAGAAGAGCCGCTTCTTTTGGAAGGACAAAGATTATTCTGATGGAACATATAAAAAGCTTCATGCAGGTCCGGTATGGGATTTCGACTGGTCGCAAAAAGATATGTGGAGTGGCTCTGAGGATGGTTCTCAATTTATGTATGGAGAGGTCGATCAAGATGTGAATGCTTGTGGGTGGTACATTCGACTTTTGCAAGACACCCTATTTGCAAATGAGGTACGTTGCCGTTATGATGATTTACGCCGAAACATTTTGAGTTTACCCTACATCCATGCGAAGATTGATTCTGTTGCGAATGTGGTGAATGAAAGTCAAGCTTGGCATTACCAAACGTGGGGGAATATGGGTGTTGCAACTGGTACTGGTGAAGTTCAGCCACCGGCACAGACGTATGCAGAAGAAGTTCAACGTTTAAAAGATTGGTATTCACGCCGAATTGCCTGGTTGGACATCAACATGCCTGGAACCTTGAATGGTTGTAGCATGGCGGGTATCCATGAATTGGCTTTCAGCAAGGCCGAGGTATATCCGAATCCTTTCACCGGAACGATTATCGTTGAGTTGGGCGAGACCATTACAGAGGAAACGTATGTGACCATGTTGGATGCGCAAGGTCGGATAATCACAACTTTGGTTGCAGCACCACAAAGTAATTTTGTTAAGTTCAATCAACTTGATGGCATTGGTTCGGGGATGTACTTTTTGAAGATTACTGACGGCAAACGTGAGCGATTGATGAAAGTTTCGAAATTATAATTCGAACAAATTTGCGCGATACTGCGTGGCGGGTTGAAATAAAGTATTAAATTTGTGCACCAATTTCGAAATGCCTCGGTGGCGGAACTGGTAGACGCGCTGGATTCAAAATCCTGTGCTTTCGGGCGTGCCGGTTCGATTCCGGCCCGAGGTACAAAAAACCAGAGTGAGAAGCAGAACGAAAGCGCTGTTGACTACTCTGGTTTTTTTCTTCACACTCCCGCTCAAACTCGCTCTCCGAGAATAAGAGTATAGGTGATTTTACAGCATATCTCTTAAGATTGAAGAATCAAGACACTACTCTGGTTTTTTTTGCTTTTAGCCTGGTTTGTGGGCATTTTCATTTACTATAAGTCTGTTTTTGTTTCTAAATGACAAGGGTTACTTATCGAATACAATCTTGGTTGTTGGTTTAGGCGGGTTTTTTGAGGTATTACAACATTACAATTTGATTAAAGGAACCTCAGATATTTGTGACTTCGTTGTCTACTTAATTGCGACTGTTTTCGCATTGCTATTTGTTTTGGCTGTTAAACATTTTAAGTCCGTTTAATCCATTGGTTTTAACTGTTTAAAGTTTTAGAATTGTATCTAATTTGTACCTCTTGGCTCTGCAACCCTCTATAAATTAGAAAAGTTAGATATTGTATTGGGAAATTTCCCCCTGCGATTTAATTGCTACAGAAGAACTTGCTAAGGGACTATATTTTTACGAATTGAGAGACGAAAAAGGAATCCTTTCAAGTGGAAAGATCGTTAAGGAATAGATTGATAAGCAACGCTAAATTACTTTCTCACTTCTATTTCGACCCCTATGGGGTCAAAACACAGAGTGAGGGTGGGAGCGAGAGCGAAAACATTACTCTGGTTTTTTTCTTCACACTCACGCTCAAACTCGCTCTTCGATAGTATAGATGATTTTATAGCATTTCTCTTAAGATTGAAGCTTCAAAACACTACTCTGGTTTTTTTTGCTTTTAGCCATAAGCTCTTTAAATGATCACACTCCATCAGGTTCTTTGAGTTTAGCTATTCTATAACACCATTAACCAACGATCAAATTGTCGTAAACTAAAAAAGGACGCTCGTTTGCGTCCTTTTTTACTACCTAAACCTAAACTAACTAAACTACTGCTATGAAAATCGGGAACCACCCCGATTGTTTTATGAATCAAAGATAGATGCAGTGTTTATAGGTCGCAATGATTTTGAAAGGCGTTGCGGTTACTTTCAGTAATTCCACTGAGTAGCATTACGTAGTTCTACGTAGAACAAGGTGTGAACAAGATAAATTAAGTACTGCGTGTCGACGAATTTTAGTCAAGTCTAACCTTTAAATTACACCCGATCCCAAAAAACCTCTTTCCAAATGATGACCATTCCAAGGGTATCGCGCTCACAATAGGCCAATAAATGGCGGCGTGTCTCCGCTTCATCTTCATCAAAATCACTTGTAATCATTGAATGAAAAATCGCACTTGCGTCTCCACCGTTACCAATAACCAAATCATCATAACTGAATTCTGGGGCGATGGCCGGAAGAACTGATTTTATAGATGCTGAAGCACCCATTTCTGGAAGGTAATACCAACCACTTTGAAACGGGACCAGCAAATCGACAAATCGTTGATTTAACCCAAAAAGAAATTCTGCATCGGCTGGAAATGCTTCTCCAAGCCCATTCAATACACTTTTTTCAAATGATGCATTGTACGCCACTATAGACCCTGTCGGACCAATGTCGTTTCGCAGTTGTTGAATGAGTTGCTGTCTCGGATCAAGCGCCGTGCTTGAATTGAAATCCACCGCAGAGGCCAAAAATTCTCTGTGCTCCATGGTTCCATCTTCCGACAAAATATGCAAGGAATACTGGAAGGGCACCTGCTGGTATGGTCGGGTGCCGTCTAGGACAGGAAGACCTGTAAAGATGGTTTCGAAATCGAAAAAATAAAGGGGGAACTGAAAGTTTTGTGAAAATTCTTCGATCCTCTCTTCATCAATAAAACGTTGTCCATGAATTTGGCCTTCGACTTGCAACCGTTGTCTATGGCCTAAAGCATCTAGATCGGGAATATCGCGAAGGTCCACAATTCCATTGTTGTAATAATTCCATTCCCTACCTCGAGAATTGTACAAATTAAATACAGAATTGTCAGGGATGTGGCCCCAACAGTGGCCTTTATAGTCGCATGAAAACGGTGCTCCACAGTGTGGTCCAATTTCTACCTTCGGCTCCTCACCTTCCAACATATCGCGCAATTCACTCACCTTCTTCTCTACCCAAGGTTGATTGCTCAAGACTCTTTCCGTTAACTCCTCTAAAACGAAGAATTCTTTCGGGTCAATTTCACCATTCTTAACGTAACTGTTATTGATGTGCATCAAGAAAAATCGATCAGGGGCGAATCCTGCTTGACTCATCGCATGATATTGTAACGAAGCATCCGTGATGTGATAGTCCTTTACTCCTGTGCTGCTTTTGACTTCAATTGCCCATCTTTCTCCATTGTGGTGATGCAGAATATCCAACGCAGCAAAAACCCCATTTGCTGAAAAGGTCGCTTCATAAATCGTTTGCACACCTTCATTGATCCAACGTCGCGTATTTGCAATTGGAATAATGTAGTTTCTGTCCACATCCGGGGTGGCATCCATTCCTCCAGGAAAATAAGCTTGTGCCAAAAAACCAACTTTATGGCCGACATCAAATGAAGCTTGCTGCTCGGGAGAAATAGGTGGTTTTAACTCCGAGCGGTGGGTATCAAAAAATAATTTCTTTTCGCATTGAACTCCAGAAAGAAACTTAGATTTGGAAATGTTGCGCATGGTTTTCTGTTTTTTTTTACGATGAGGTATACCCAGCCGAACGAAAAATTTAACGCACAATTTGAATAAAGCCTTTGTATTCTTGCTCACCATCGTTGACAATGAGTGTGTAGAAATACGTTCCGGCATTCAAATTATCACCATTCCAATCATTCGAATAACCTTCTTTTTCAAATACCACATTTCCCCAACGGTTCAAAACAACGAGTGAATTGTTGGGATAAAACTCTAAGTATTTGAACTCTAATAAATCATTGATCTGGTCATTGTTTGCCGTAATCACATTTGGTGGAATAACTGTCGCGGGTACAACTTGAATAAGTTGGCAAACAGTGTCAGCACATAAGGTGTTGGATTCAACTGCTAAACACATGGTATATTCACCCGGATTAAAAAATGTGTTCGCAGTATTCTGGTCTGTTGAAAAAGGCTGACCATCCAGTGTCCATGTATAATTCAATTCACCGTTGTAATTCTGAGACTGGTCTATAAAATCAACAGGAATGGCTACTATTGCCGGATTCGGTATCGAAGAAAAAATAGCTGTTGGAAGTGGCTCCACATAGAGATTGACATTAACAGTATCTGATATACAGCCATTTTCGGAAGTTACCGCTGAATACGGAATCACCGCTATTGTATTCGTTGTATTGTAAATTGTATCTGCAAAAGTTCCTGTTCCACTTTGACCATTTCCTGACCAAGAGACAATTCCGTTCGGAACACATGAATTGAGTACGATGGTTGAAGGTGCGCCCGAACAAAGCAAAGTATCCATGATGACATCCACTTGTGGTGTAATTTTCAACGGTACTGCATCAGAGGGCATTCCCATAACTACATATCCACAAGCGTCAGTAATAACAGGAGGTGGAACTACCAGTGAAGATGATGTATCACAATAGGTTGGACAATCAGGAATGTTTAAGGTGAACTGAAAACTATTTGATCCTGTTCCACAACCGTTATTCTGTCCTTGGGTTACCACCTCAGTTGACCATGGATGCGTATACGTGTAGGGCGCCACACCATAATACACATAGGCAGTACCCGTTACTGTGCATTGATTCGAGCAGATTGGTGTTGCAGGGACATTCCATTTACTTCCGTACGGCTCTGCAGTGCGTCCGACAACAACAGCTTTGAATGGCCACAAAGTCGTAATTGGATCGTAGCGAATGTAAGTCGTGTTACAACCCGTTCCAGGTCCTGTTCTCCCGAGGTGCATGCGCAGATAGAAGCTTTGTGCATTGCACGATTCTGGAAAGCAGCACATCAAAGGCGACAGAATATTGAAAGAATCGAGGTAAGCCGTACCTGGCAATGCCGCTGTTGCGCCCGTAATCGTAAAGGCTTGGGAGATTCCACACGTCGTGCTGTATTTCATCTCACCTTGACTCATCGTTGCCGTTGTGAAGGGATCCGCATAAAAACTTCCAGTTACATAAAGACCTGTAACCGTAACTCCAGCTGGAATGACACACTGAATACTATCTATATTGTAGTTAGGTAAGATACAAGAGGGCATAGCGCCACCATTCCACACCGTTGTTGGACCTTGTACAATTGGATCAACAACAACAGGATAATGGCGGTTAGAAGCATTGAGCCATGCGGAAGGAACACTCAATCGCACGTAACGCTCATTGTCTTTTTCAATCAACGAATACTCACCAAGCATCCATTCCTTTTCAGCATCATAACACAAGGGAGCATGAAATGTCGCAACCACTTGCTTTTCAGTATTTCGTATCTTTAATAAGCCTTCTTCCAATGAAGCGGTGAAACCCGACGGTAAATCCAAACGCTCATCGAAGGTGAGGTTCTCGCTCAACGATGATGGAGCTTGACGTAAAATATAGGAGTACTCCACTGCGTTTTCAAAAAAATCGAGGATACGACTGAATCCAAGCTCATTGTAATGCTGAGACACCCGATTCTGGGATACTTGAACGCGCACGCCTTCGATTTCTTTACCGTTGACAACGAAATGTTCTCCAACACGCATCGAAGAATTTCCGCCCAAGGTGATTGCAAACGAACCTTTGTGATACAAGTATGTAGGGTAAGGTTGATTTAGAGCAGCCCAAACTGAAGAGTTCTGTGATAATTCCGTTAAAGTTGGATCAATGGGAATCAATTTATTTTCCTTGTTGAAATAGTTGATTGGCGTCTTGCTGTATTCTATCTTCACTTGGCCATCTTCGCTTCTAAACGATGACGAAAAAATAGAACGTTCTTCAATCACCTCCATCCAGTTGACTTGTTTACTGCTGTCTGTCTGGTCTTTGGATAAAGGGCTATTGAATCCAAGGAGAGTTTTATTGCTCTGCTGCGCATAGAAAGGTGTTATCCAACACAGAACAAGGAAAAAGTAAAACGCTTTTGATTTCATAGTAGTGTCTTTTGGGATAAATCACAAAAAAGTAAGGAAACTTAAGAAAATTAAAGAAGACTTACAAGAATTAATGCGATAAATCACCCCTTAGTCACTTCGGTCCTCAATAACTGAATAGCCGAAGGAACAATGGAGACACGAATCTCTGCTACAGGTAAATGTTCGCCATCGGTTTCAGTCACCGCTTTTCCTTTTGTGACATTAACGATCAAATCATTTTCAGTGAAATAAAATGCTTCTGGGTGATTTATACGTTTTCCTGTCTTCAGGTTCTTTAGATTGCGCACATAATCCATCAACCCTATCTTCTTCAGCAACGTAATATTCAACACTCCATCATTTACCTTTGCTCCAGGGTGAATATACAGTCCATCACCAAACATATCACCATTGCAGAAAGCAACCATGAAAACAGGACCAGTATACTGATATGAAGCTGATTGAATTGAGAGATGGGGAGTTTTAAAGCCTAAAAACGTGCGCAATATAGCCAAGGCATAAGAGGCTTTTCCCCCGAGGTATTTTCGTTGTTTGTTGAGAATTTCAACTACGGCGGCACCGAATCCAACATCAGCGATATTCAAAAAGTATTGCGCGCCGAGATGACTTTCAATTTTACCAACATCTACAGGCATAACCTGGGGATTCTTTAGTGCTGATAAAAAATCTCCTTTAGTAGAATTGTTGAATGCCGAGCGGTAAAAATCATTACCAGTGCCATTGGGTATAATAGCGAGAAGAGGTTTTCGCAATGCACGCATCATGCCGTTTATCACCTCATTCACCGTTCCGTCACCACCAACAGCAACAATGAGATCAACCCCTTCTTCCGAAAATGCAGTGGACAATTCAGATGCCTCCTTCTCTTTAGTGGTCTTTCCTATTTGAACACTCAATGCTGCATCTGCAGCACATTGATCTATGGTTTTCTGTATGCTTGAATTCAACGATCTTGCACCATTGATGATAAAGGCAATCTTTTTAATTTCGGTCATAGAAATCAAATGTATCAAATTCCTTTAAGAACAAAAACGGCACCCCGGAAAGAGTGCCGCCTTCGTTACGATATGCAGTTAGTCTTGCAGCATTGGAATGTCTACTCCTTTTGCTCCAAGAGCATCTTTGATCTTCGCTTCCAATTCATCTAGAAGCTCAGGGTTGTCTTGAATAATTTGTTTCACAGAGTCGCGTCCTTGTCCTAGACGAGTTTCACCATAAGAGAACCAGCTACCACTTTTCTTAAGGATGTTAAGGTCAACACCGAGGTCAATGATTTCACCTACTTTGGAAATTCCTTCACCGTACATCACGTCGAATTCCGCTTTTCTAAATGGTGGCGCAACTTTGTTTTTCACGATTTTTACTTTCACACGGTTACCTACAACATCTTCACCTTCTTTAATTTGACTCGCTTTACGGATGTCAATACGAATCGAAGAATAGAACTTCAGTGCATTACCACCTGTTGTCGTTTCAGGGTTTCCGAACATCACACCAATCTTATCACGCAACTGGTTGATGAAAATACAGCAGCATCCCGCTTTGTTGATTGACCCAGTCAATTTACGTAGTGCTTTTGACATCAAACGCGCCTGCAATCCCATTTGAGAATCTCCCATTTCACCTTCAATCTCCGCCTTTGGTGTAAGCGCAGCGACTGAATCGACAACGATCAAGTCAATGGCACCCGAACGGATCAAATTGTCCGCAATCTCCAAGGCTTGCTCTCCATTGTCTGGTTGGGAAATCAATAAGTTGTCGATATCAACGCCTAACTTCTTTGCATAAAACTGGTCAAACGCGTGTTCTGCATCTATGAAGGCAGCGATACCGCCTTGTTTTTGCACTTCAGCAATGGCATGAATGGCCAAAGTCGTTTTACCGGATGACTCAGGACCGTAGATTTCAACCACACGTCCTTTTGGATACCCATTGATTCCCAATGCGATGTCAAGAGTGATTGATCCTGTTGGAATAACTTCCACCTTTTCCACTGGAGAATCCCCCAATTTCATCACCGCTCCTTTACCATAAGCCTTGTCCAATTTCTCCATTGTAAGCTGGAGCGCTTTTAATTTTTCCGGGTTAACGTCTTTTGCTGCCATATCGTTTTGTTTTTAATTCCTTCCTCGCGGTCGGTTGTTTGTTTTATTGTGAAGCAAAGATAAATGCTGTAGATCGTAAACAATTTACGATGTTCATTTATTGATTGAAAATTTTTAAAATTTCCTCAGCATGCTCTTTTGTGTTCGGTTTATTGATGATCTCTACAATACTTTGTTCCTCATCAATCAAAAAGGTAGTTCGATGAATTCCGTCATATTCTTTTCCCATAAATTTCTTTGGACCCCAGACCCCAAAATTATTGATGACCTCTTTACTTTCATCCGCAATCAATGGAAAAGGAAGTTCATATTTAGTGATAAACTTCGTGTGTGCTGTTTGTGAATCTGCGCTTACACCCAAAATGGAAATTCCATGTTGCAACAAATCTGCATAATTGTCACGCAAACTGCACGCTTGGGCAGTACATCCAGGAGTGTCATCCTTTGGGTAAAAATATACCACCAGTTTCTTCCCTTTGAAATCGCCAAGCGAAATTGTGTTGCCATTTTGGTCTTTACCAGAAAAGTCTGGCGCTTTGTCACCCGTTTTTAAAGGTTTTACTGTATAATGCCTTGAATACTATTCGGTTGGAAGAGTTGAAAACAATTCTTTTAAGGCATTAAATTCTTTTTTCTTACGGCGTGCACCATCTGCATAGGCAGCGTTATTGTTTTTCTCATGTGCTGCAATTTCTTCATCAAGTTCCGCCATTTTCGTGTCAAACATCGAAATTAAATACGCGACATTTTGACTCATGAACATCTTGGTGTAATAACCACCGGCTTCATTCATGTACTTGTAGAGTTCAAATGTCTTTTGAATCGTTGCGGGTTCTTGACGGACGTTAAAAAATGTCAATGAATTCAATACACCCAACTGATCAAATCCTTGTAGTATAGATCCTTTTAATGCATTCTCAAAGAAAGTCAAAGCATCTTCTTTGGCATGCGCCCCATACAATTGAGCAATACCTGAAATCATTTTAGATGATTGCTCAGACTCCAAGGTCTTCGCTTTCTTCAGTGCCAACTCCACATCGATTTTTCCTAGACTTTTTAATGCTGCACTAATCACTAAATACGATTGGTCTTTTTCCAATCGATCAATGCATACCGTCGACAAATCAGCATTTTCCAGTTTATTTGACAGATATCCTAATGCTGCAGCGCGAACACCAGAGTTTGGATCGTTCATCGCTAAATCACGAATCAACTTGTTTGCTTTACCCACATTTTCATCCTTCAACTTCACGGCCTTTTCAATAGCAATCAAACGTATATCCCAGAATTTATCATTCAAGGCATCTAAAATCAGTTGCTGCCCTTTTTGGGTCTTCACGATTGGCCCTTGGGTTCCAAACAATAATCCTTCTTTGCGGGCTTTGTAACGCGTTGCATTATAGTATTCAAACAAATATTGTTCAGATGGTTTCTCCTCACGAATTTTTGCAAGAAGCATTTTTTGATCATCAAACACAATCGATTTTAACTCCCCACTATAGCCACATGTGTGTTTTTGATTGAGTGAGTCGATTAGCATTTTGTACACGTGTTTGCCTTCGGAATCATACACAGCAATATCAACCGGCAATCTAAAAATGGGCGACAACTCTAAATCTTGCTTCTGTCCAACAATCACACTTATCTTATGGTTTATTGTATCCGTCTCATAGTTCACATCGAGTACAGGATGTCCAGCACCTAGGAACCATTGATTAAAGAACCAGTTTAAATCCTGACCAGAAACTTCCTCAAACGCCAAGCGCAACTGATGGAACTCCGCCGGTTTGAATTTATTTGTTGTCAAGTACAACTGAATCCCCTTGAAAAAGGCATCATCGCCAAGGTGATTGCGCAACATGTGTAAGATACGTCCTCCTTTATTATAGGAATGGCCGTCGAACATTTGCTCTTTATCGTAGTAATCAAACCAAATCAAGTTGTGGTAGCCTTGCATCTGCGCAGATTGGTAATATCCATCCGTTTCCACTTCAGCTTGAAAATCAGCTTCATCTTGACCATAGCGGTACTCATCCCACAAGTACTGCGAATAATTTGCAAAGGACTCATTGAGCGGCAGATTCGACCAAGATTCGCACGTTACAAGATCTCCAAACCAGTGATGAAACAATTCATGGGCAATGGTGGATTGATCATTTCCATCCAGCAATTCTCTCTCTGTTTTGTACACAAAATCACCGAAAACAACTGCACCTGTATTTTCCATTGCTCCTGAAACGTAGTCACGCGCAACGATTTGGTGGTACTTGTCCCATGGATATTCAACGCCGAGCAACTTAGAAAAGTGTGAAATCATCGCTGGAGTTTCGCCGAAGATTGCTTTCGCCGAAGATTCCCATTGAGATTCAACATAATAGTTCACATCCATCTTTGTCCCATCCGGACGCGTGTACACATCTTTTACAACCTTAAATTCACCAACACCCATCATGAACAAATACGGTGCGTGCGGCAAGTCTTGCCATTTTGGTCTTGTCACTTCCTGTTGGATTTATGAAATATAAGCCTTTATCTGATGTAATTGCCGCGCTTCCGCCCGTCGCTCTTTCGTCTGGCTTGGCAACATAATCAATCACCACCGTATATTTCTCATCACGCGTATAGGTCTTTCCTAAATGAATGCGCAAGATCAAACTGTCGTAAGAATACGTTAAAACTTTGTTGTCTAAGCTCACCTTCAAGATATCCATTCCTTTGGCATCCAGAATTAAACTATCTGAAGCATAGAAATGTGGTTTGGCTGTGATTGTTGCTCTACCATTCATGCGTGATTTTGCCCACTCAAAATTTACATCCAAACGCGTGTGAATCAAGTCAGTAAGAATCGTTTCTGTTTCTCTATAAATCGGTCGCTCCGTGGCCATATCCTTGGCTTCGTCCAAATAGAGCTCGTCCTCATAGTACCCTTCTTCACCAATAACGGTTTCATCGAATTGTTTGTGGCCACAAGAAGCCAAAAAGAGAAGTGTGACGAGGTAAACAAACTTGATTTTCATGTTATAAGAGATTGTATTTATACAAAACTGCTGAAATAATTTCAATTCGAAGTGATAAACACCTTTAATGCGCAATTCTTTCTACTACTTTTGTCAAAAAAGAAGTCATGGCAAATCGGACATGGAATATTGATGGGAAAGATATACAAGGAGCAGATGGTGCAGTCATTGAATGGGAGGATCACACTTTCTTCAAACTCACACATAAAGGTCAACTTTTTCATGGCGAGCTGTTGGAGGATAAATCTGAAGATCAATTGCTCCGCATCAAAATCAATCACCGTGTTTTCGAAATTCGCAAAAAGGGTTCTTTGGATGATTTGATTTCTGCCATGGGTCTAGATGTCCCTAAAGTGAGAAAACTCAAAGAACTTCAAGCGCCTATGCCTGGGCGTATCGTTCAGATTACCATTGCCGTTGGACAGGAATTGCAACCGGGAGATGAAATATTGTCTCTTGAAGCAATGAAAATGGAAAACGTATTGAAAGCCGAGGGTACGGGTGTTGTGAAATCCATTTTCATTTCAGCGGGACAAGTTGTTGAAAAGGGAACTGTGCTCGTTGAATTCGAATAAGCTTATCTCAAAGCAAAAGCATTCTTGATGATCGACGGGAATCGATTCCCAAATTCTGTGATACACCAATCTTTGAATGTGCGTATCTCTTCAGCATCGGTAAGCCATTTTAGTGCTTTCTCTAATTCTTTTTGAAACAAAGAAGCATCAAAACTTACCTTCGTAAGAATGTGTTTGGTCAATTCCAGCATGACAATAGTCGTTTTTAGTAAAAGCAATTTAGGGAAAAATAAAGTCGATCAAGACCTATGTTCAAAACTTTATTTCACTACACTAACTCTACTAAATCAGTCTTTTCTTAATGACTTGAAGAATTTCCTTGGTGGAAGTATCATACACGTAGATGAGCACATGCATATTTTCTGCATTGTGGGTTGAGGATGTACCTTGTGGAGCCAACTGATCAGGAAGAATGTAGCTGTAGTCCACATAGTACTTTCCATTTTTCATTAAGTCGGTCGTCAAAACTTTTCCCCATGTTGTACCATCAATGGTCCCGCGCAAAATATCACGATGCACATAGTCTGCAGTGTACACGCTACCCACAAGTTGAGGTCCAACAACTGTATCTTCCATGATGTAAGCGATCATACCAAGTTCACCCAGGGAAGCATCTAATTTTTCCACCTCCGTATGCAAGTAAAATCCATGTTTTGGTGACTCAAAATAATTCAACTTTGCTTTAACGACCACTTTCAATGGTGTCGCCATAGCATTTTCTGCCCATGTCTGCCATTGAATTGGACCAGGGAAATACAATCCTGCATCATTGATTCGGTTGACCATGCCTGCTGGGTTCCCTGTAAATCCGGTTGGATTCGTCGCTCCAAGCCCAAACGCAAACGCAATATCAACTCCCGTTGTATTCCAGAACTTAATCGGATAGGCTGAAGATGTGGTTTGGAACGTATTTGTTCCATCATTTGATGCGTGAATAGAAGCGATAAACACGCGATCAGGATTTGCAACATGAATGTCGTGAGCAATAACGGCTGCATTTGGACAGTATGCACATGTATGACCAGTGAAGTCTTCAATCAATACGTTACGTTCTGGATCCTCATTAGGCATAGTAGAAAAGTCTGGCCATTCGTTCTCCACATAATCACTCCATGCCCCTGGGTAAATCGTGGTGTCAATTTCAAGTGCTGGTGGAAATGGGTTGCTCACTTTATCGCATGAACTTGACAAACAAGCAGCTACTAGTAGAAGTGCAAAAACTATTTTTTTCATATCCGACGGATTAGAAGCTTTGAGTAAGTGAAATCGTTAAACCGTTTGAAGCGGGTACTTGGCGGCATACACCACCCACACAGAACATCCCTGCTCGTTGACGACCGTATGAAACCATAATGCGTGTTGCCTCGCGAATGTAACCAAGTGTCACATAGGGATGATGTGCACGACGATCTTTGTACTGATTACCGTAATTGTACTGATCCATCACGCTCACAAACCAATTTGAATTGAAGGTATATTCAATAACAACCGTTGCCCAATTGCCTTTATCTAAAGGTTTTCCTTCGTATTTATTGATAAAAAGACCTTGTATTTCCGCGCGCAACGATTGTTTATTCTCGAATTTCAACCCGAACTCTGCCACAAAAATGTTTGAGCGAATGAGACCATCGGGTTTTGTGATCTTCGTGACTGATGCGACGTTGTTGTTTAGCGTTATGTTGTAATAGCTTAAAACCATGTTGAAGTTCTTTGTGAACTTCTTCGAAATATTGAAGTTGATGTCTTGCCAGTACAACGTACTCCCCTGATCGAACAAACGCGAAGTATACGTTACACCTGTAGAATCGAGTGGATTTATTCCTGAAGTATGTTGGATGGAATTGTGTGTTGTTGAATAATTGAAATTCAATGAAGTACCATATTTTCCTCCTAGCTTGGACCCTCTCTTAATGGTGTAAAGAATCTCCGCTTGGTATGCGACCTCACCTAACAGCTGAGTTGCGTAGGGATAAAGAGATGCGACTAAGTTATAGGTGTGCGTTTTATTCATCGAAGGAATATAGTTGATCAACAATTCCTGCGATTTACCATTGCGGTTAGAACGGTAACTCATGTTGTCGGTTGACTTTGCCGAGAGCATAATCCCAAGCCCCTTTTGGGAGTAACCTAAATTGGCAACAAGTGCGTGGCCAGTATTAAAAATCAAGCCGTTGTCCTGCGAAGGATCTTGCCCTTTCATCACATATTCTGTATCAAAAGTAAACTTGTTGTAGCGCATTTTAATACGTCCACCATAGCAACCTACGTTTTCTGGAAGTATTAAGTTGGGTTGATCATCAGCTTGATACTTACTTGCAAAAGATCCCCCTAGAGAAATATCCAGTTTTTTATCTGCCAACCAACCAATTGCCTCATTCAAGTGAACTTCACCATCAAATCCGCGAACGATTCCTGGTCCGTGTTGAATGCGGCCTTCGACAAAAGAAGCGCGTTGATACCCATAAACTCCTTTGATCACGACCCCTTTATATGGGCGAATTACAACACGAAATCCATCGAGCATATTATCGTAACCCAAAGCGCGGTCTTCGTATGCGCGAAGTACCAATCCAGAACCAAATTGCTCGTAGAACGATCCGACAGTAACATCAATAAAATCATTAGTATACCCAATGTAACGCATCCCGATTCCTGTTCCACTAAAATAATCTGGGTCACCCTGACTTCTCGGAAGATAGGATTCCAAGCGCATTCCTGCTTTGAAGTTTCCTTGAGTATAAAACACATTCATGTAAGAGTTCATCAACCCTTTTGAAGGGGGTTGAAGCGCACTGATCACGGTGTCTTCATTCAAGTACTGGAAATTACTTTCAATATTTCCGGAAAAATTACCTAGACCTACCTGACCAAATGAAAGTACAGGAAGAGTAAGCGTTGTAGCAAGCAGTAGTCGGATTTTCATTCAGCAGTCGTACAGATATTAGGATTAATTTGCTCCCTTCACAGCAATTTTCTTGATCTCTTCGTAGAGTTTATCTTCGTCACCAGGTGCATAATTATTGTGGGAATAAACGATATTTCCCTCAGTATCCACCAAGAAGGTGTGTGGCACATTGTTCACGCCCATCGCACGTTTGAAGTCACCATTTGGATCTAGCAAAACAATATATTCCCATGCTTTTCCATCAACATATAAACGCACTTGCGCCTTCGTTTTTTCATCATCAATGGATACAGCAACAAGTGTAACACCTGTTTCATCTTGCCAATCTGGATATAAATCTTGGATGGTGTTCAACTCTCTTTTACACGGTGCACACCATGTAGCCCAAAAGCTGATAACGATTGGGCCTTTGAAACCCATCTCTGCTGTATTCATAGTTTTTCCATCGAGATCAACCAACATCACCTTAGGCAACTGTTTTACAGAGGATTGATGTTCGTCTTCTGTTTGAGCAGAAAGTGCCCATCCCATAGACACAAATAAGAGTGCAAATACAATTTTTTTCATCGTTTATTATTTTTCGGCGCGACTTTCAAAAATCTTGCCGCGTTCCAAAGATACATTTCTTTCCGTATTTATGATGACTTTAGATTAGAGTGAAATATTTGTATCGAAAGACAATATAAAATTTAATAATGCAGGAAATTGGTGGAAGTGGTGTTGCAAGTAACGAGAAAAGTAGTAATTTAGGACTTGGTACGTTTTTCATTGACCACAAAAAATTACAATTATGAAACAAATTATACTTTCGGCTACCCTGTTTTTCGCTTGTCTTGGCGGTGTTCAAGCACAAAGCGGTGTGGAAATTCGCCACGATGGTGTTGGAAATAACTTGGCTGGTTCAAGCCTTGACTTGTACTTGTATGCATCGCATCCCGAAATTGTTGGTGGTATAATTGATGTTAAATTTGTTATAACCAACAATACAGGATCGGATAAGCAATGGAAAATTACCCGCAAAGAAATCAGTGTCCCTTCCACTTGGATTGATCAATTGTGCTGGCCACCGAGCTGTTATCCTACAACAGATGGTTTGTTCACGACTCCGAGTACTGTGGGTTCTCCTGCACCAACTATATTGAATGGTACATCAACAGCAACAACTTCTCTAGGAAATCTTGAAGCTGAAATGAAGCCAAGAATTACTCCAGATGCCTCTGTAAACAGTTATGCGCACTACCGCTACTATATCAATGAAGGTGGAGCATACATTGATTCTGTAGATTTGAAAATCAATTATACTTTGGGAATCAATACACCGAAGCAAACACCAGTGTTAACATTGACACCAAATCCTGCAGACAACTATGTTACGGTTTCTGTTGGAACAGCGAGTAACGCAACAATGAAGGTTGTTGATGTGTTGGGGAATGTTGTCATGACTGATGTAATCACCGACGGTACAGAAACAATAAATCTTTCAGACTTTAAAAACGGGGTATATTTCATTCAAGTAGAATCCTCTGAATCAAAACTAATGACGCGCAAGTTGATTGTTCGGCATTAATTATAGAGCACTTTTAAAAAGGGACCGTAAATCGGTCCTTTTTTATTTTTAGTCATTTTGTAAGAATCGCTATTTTTGAATCACCTATGCAGTTACTTCCAGACCATTATCTCACCGCTATCCGCGCATCCATTGCGGCAGCAGAAAAAATAATGGAAATCTATTCGGAAGGTTTTGACACTGAATTCAAAATTGATGGTTCTCCCGTTACCCAAGCAGATTTAGCCTCTTCGGAAATAATTGAAGAATACCTTTATTCTACTGGGATTCCAATGACCGGTGAAGAAAGCGCCAAGAAATCATTCGATGAACGACAATTTTGGGAAGAGCTGTGGTGTGTTGACCCCTTAGATGGCACCAAAGAATTTGTCAAAAGGAATGGTGAATTCTGTGTGAACATCGCACTCATTCGACAAAAAAAACCTGTCTTTGGCATAATCGCTTCACCAACTATGCGCCGCCTCATTTTTGGTGGAGCAGAAACAGGTGTATTTGAAAGTGAGTTTGAGCATTTCGAGGATTCCACAAAATGGGAGAAAATCAATAGTAGAGTTGAGCAAAATTCGCCGATCATCATGGCGAGTTCTCGGAGTCACCACTCGGGAACGGACTTGAAGTTTATCAATGAGCTGAAAGAAAATCATGGCGAAGTGAACTTTATCCGTATGGGCTCAGCCTTGAAGTTTTTTCATTTAGTGCGCGGTGAAGCAGATGTTTATCCTCGATTTGCCCCAACCATGGAATGGGACATCGCCGCTGGACAAGCACTCTTAGAAGGTGTTGGTGGACGCGTGCTACATGCCGAACGCATTGAGCCACTGTATTACAACAAAGAAAACTTAACGAATCCCTATTTTGTAGCACATTCATTTGCCATGACCAAAGAGTAGAGATGAGAATTCTGATTGTCATATTGCTTTTCCTTGGTGTTCATTTCAGCTATTCACAACAGAACACCGTGCTATTGCATTCCTTTTACAAGGACCAACTGTTCAACACGAAAAATAGTCACTACTCCACAGGCTCAGGATTTTTGCCCGTTCTGGAGGGTGATGTGCACTCAGACCGATGGTTACGCGATTCAAGTGTTCAGTATTACGATGGTGGTGAGCGGATCTTTAAACAACATCTATTTGAATTCAAGGGAGATGATTATCACCTATCCATTTCACCTATTGTCGATTTCTCAATTGGAAAAGATTTTTCCGATACTGCTAAAAAACGACTATTTCAAAATACACGTGGAATTTTTATCGAGGGAGATTTAATGAAGAACTTTTCCTTTAGTACGTCGATTTATGAAAATCAAGCACGATTTACGCGTTATGAATCCTCCTTTTATCAATCTATTGGTGAGCTATACCCTAATCAAACAACTGGAATCTACACCACACAAAATGCAGTTATTCCCGGAAGTGCTCGATCCAAGCCGTTTAAAGAAGATGCCTTTGATTATGCCTATGCTGTGGGAAATATCGTTTATAGACCTTGGCAACAACTGGCAATAAGCGCCGGAAACACTTCGCAATTTATTGGAGATGGCTACCGTTCGGTGCTATTGTCCGACAATGCATTGCCAACTCCGTTCGTGAGGTTAGATTACAAGATCAATACACATTGGGAATTCAATTACTTACGAATGCGATCGATGAATTTCATGCGAAAAGCAGTGTACAATACAGTCGAAGCATATTACGAAACAAAAGGTACCTCTGTCAATTACCTGACTTTTCGCGCTACCGATAAGTTGGCCATCAGTTTGTTTGAAAGTGTCGTGTGGTATAGAGGTGATTCAATCACATCTAGCCCGATCAATCCTCTCTATTTTAACCCAATTCCTGTAATAAATGGCTTAATCGTAAAAGATAGTCAGGCAAGCCAATTGCTTGGATTGAATTTCTCACTTGTCGCGAGTGAAAACCAACGATTTTATGGACAATTTGTGGTTTCCAACTTTTCGCTCTCCCATTTCGCGGCTCAAGTGGGTTACCGCAACTATTTCGGGAAGAAATGCTTTTCCATGATTCAAGTCGAATACAACTATGCCACAAAAGACATGTACGTTGCATCAAACATCAGACTGAATTACACCCATGGAAACGTTGCTATGGCGCATCCAAAAGGAAATAGTTTTCACGAAATAATACTGCGTTATTCATATGATAAAAAACGATGGTATGCTGGTTTCCGAACAAACCTTTACCTTCTTAAAGATTACAGGTCAACAGCGTTACTTTCCGTGCCGAAAGAGCAGCTCGCCATTGACGGCACCATCATTTTACATCATGTCGAATGTGGTTACCGGGTCAACCGAAAGATGAACTTGTGTTTCTTTGTTTCGGGAGATTTTCGTTATGGTTCAGCAGCAGATCCGAGCATGACGAGTGCGTTGAATTTCGGGCTGCGGACAGCAATTAACAATCGTTATTCGGATTTCTGATGAAGTGGATACTCACCCTAGTTTTATTCATCTGTCACTTTGGTTTTGGACAAAGTGGCATCAACTTCGTAGTCGAAGAACAACCAGGTGAACAGGCAGTATTGCCACGCACACTGAAGACACATACTGGTGTTTTGCCTTTGATTCGTCAACATTCAATGGGAATACGTCAACTGCACAAAGATTCCTCTTTTCTATCTATAACATCAATTGGTGAAGCTGGATTCCGCTATGGAGGGTTCGCGCAATACCGCGTTGGCGCTGGAATTCTTCTTGAAAGTTCCATTAAGGATAAGTGGGCTTTTCGCGTTGGTGCCATCGAGGGGATTGGGTTGAGTGATTCTATCTACGCACCAAAAACGTATTTTTCTAGCCCACTCAAAAACAATACGTTATATACAGATGTGCGTGCAAGAATTGGATACACACCAAATTCAATATTTAATTTCCAAGTTGGACTAGACCACAACTTTATCGGTGAAGGATCGCGTTCGCTGTTTTTAAGTGATTATGGTAAGCCTTATCCATTCGGACAAATTCGTGCGAAGTTTTGGCGCTTGGAATATACGGTGTTGTATCAATTCTTTAGAGAACAGAAAAATGACAATTGGTTTTTGAAAAATGGCGCAACACATCACATTAGTTTTAATGCAGCGAAATGGTTGAATATTGGTGTTTTTGAAACTGTCATTTTCCAACCTAAAGACACGGCTTTACGCAGAGGATATGAAGTTGAATACCTCAATCCTGTAATCTTCTATCGTCCTCAGGAATACGCGCTTGGCTCTTCGGACAATGTGCTTTTGGGAGTAAGCTTCAGCGCCCACATCAAAAAACACACAATTTATGGTCAGTTTATCTTAGATGAGTTTTTCTTAACTGAAATTAAAAACAAAACAGGATGGTGGGCCAACAAGTATGGTGGACAAATAGGTGTGAAAGGAAATATTGAAGCGCACAAAGCACTCTGGTTTTATCGACTCGAATACAATGCTGTGCGACCGTTTACTTATTCTCACCTCAACAATGGGCAGAATTATGGTAACCAAGATATGACACTAGCACATCCATACGGTTCTAATTTCATGGAACTTTTGGGCGAGGTTAAGGTTAAAAAAGACCGGTGGAGTGGCAATTTGTTTGTGAGTTACTTCCTCCGTGGATATGACAAAGATGGGAGCAGCTATGGTGGTGATATCTATGTTCCTTATACATTTAGAACAACGAATTATGGCCATCACATAGGTCAGGGACTAGGCAACAATGGGTTTAGAACATTACTCACTGTTTCTTACCTAATTTCCAAACAAGGGAATTTAAACGCTTTCGTCGAGCAACAGTTCCGATACGATAGTGCATTTGGCAGGTATTCGTATATCCCAATGATTGGCATCCGAAGTCAGTTGTGGAACGACCGCAGGAATTACTAGACGGAACGTGTTGACTTCGATAGCCTCAGGCAACAAAATAGTGCAACGGTTTAAAGATATATTGTATCGTTTGCTAGCCAAAACTCGTTGACTGAAGCTCCCGTATTTGCTGAGGCTCCCGTGTTGGCTGAGGTTCTCGTGTTGGCTGAGGCCCTCGAAGCCAAATAATAAAAAACGGCCGCCATTGGCGACCGTCCTCTTTAGCGTAGTAGAGTTGCTAGGTTAATGTTATATGCCCATAAAATTCTTAACCTCCACCTCCGTCACACTTCGTCGAGCACCATCTTTCGTTAGAAATGTACGCTTTACCAGTCTACCATGTATCGCGATTTTTTTACCCTTCTCCGCATAACTTTCGATGAATTGAGCCATATCTCCCCACGCGAAAAGCCTGTGCCATTCAATATCTTGTTTTATCTTGCCATCGGATGCACGATAACTTCGTTCTGTTGACATACTGAATCGTGCAACCTTACTTCCGTTATCGAACTTTGTAATCTCCGCATATGTACCTACGCGGCCGATCAATGTAATGTGGTTTCTCATCATCGTTGTCTATTTATTCATACAATGAAATCTATAAGATAGTCATGTCATTGACTTCAACTTCAGCGGCTATTCGCCTTGTTTTTCCGGTAGAGTAAAAGCGCGTCACTAGGCTTCCTTGAATCGCTAATTCAGTGCCATCGACAACGTGTTCTTCGCATATCCTGACCCAGTTACCCCATGCCATAAGACGATGCCAATGACAGCGCGTTCTAGTTACCGCTTTTTCATCCAAGTAGCACTCTACAGTCATCATGGTGAAACGCGCAATTCTTCGACCATTCTCCATTTCTAAAATCCTTGGCGTGGAACAAACCTTCCCGATCAAATTGACATGATTCATAGAGATCCATTTATATCAATTCGTTTATCTTTTATTCTTTTGCTGATTTCGGACTTATTAGCATAAAGTCGGATGCTTCAACAACTGTGGAGTAGCGCTTTTCACCCCCTTTTGTCTCATAGGATTGCTGCACCAATTTTCCCTCTATAACCACCTCAACTCCTTTATCGAGAGATTTCTGTGCCTTTTCAGCGACCTTTCCCCAAGCATTGATGGTATGCCATTGCGTATTGTCCTGCCACACTTCGTTTTTATCCTTATACCTCTCATTTGTTGCAAGTGTAAATCGCGCAAGCATGCGACCTGATTCTAAACTGGAAATTTCTGGCTGTGCTCCGAGACGCCCAATTAAATTCACCTTGTTTCTTAAGCTGTTCATCTGTGAAAATTTAAATAGTTGAATAATGATCCTGTTTCCCTTCAGAAGTGGTTCCCTGAATTCGACATTACAAAGTTCCCACAAACGATTCCTTCGATTCGGTTATTTGTCGCTTACTTACGACTAAATTCACTTAAACAGGTGAAAAACCAATTAAAAATTTGATTTAGAGACAATTAGTCAAATGAAAACAGTTGGGTTATTCGAAGTCACACATAAGATAGAGACTCCAAACCGAATATAATAATTCGGAAATTCTTACCTAACTCGTTCATAACCTAAAGAAACAGAATACCCTACTAACACTGTAAGGTATTGGTTTCTCGGGTTCGCGAAATTACGAAATTTTTAAAGTTCAATGTTACCTGAATGTGAATTGTAGTCTAAAACCACACCGTCAGATTGGCAAACAGCAAAGGCATTGATTTTACCTCAGCATTGCTCTGATCGTAAAATAATCCTTTCCCTCTCGACACCAAATCCTTGAATTCAAAGCGAATCATCGCATTGGATTCAATAGGAATAGAATAGCCCAAGGAATAGCCGAAGCACTTGAAACCATTGGCCGTGGTGATAGGCGAAAGTTGAATAGCGTGTGGGTCATGGAAATATTCTGCCCGAGCAGAAATAGATCCCCACTTGCCAAAAGAGTAACGCGCCGCAGCGTTGGCTTGCCACCAGAAATGATTCTCCAACTTCGTAAGCATGCGTTGCTGATTACCGAAATAAACACATGAAGAGAACGACCATTTCGGACCACCTTGATAAACCCAATACACATCTGTAAAATAGCGATTCCTAAAGTCGGTATTCTGGCTAGAGCGCTCACTCCCAATATAGGTGTTCCAAAATAAGGTAGAATGTTTTCCCGTCTTGTACTCCACAGAGGTACCTAAAGATTTGCCATCATTCACATCCTTAATTTGTTGCCATCCATTGATGACAAAAGCACTCAATTTAAACTTATCCGTCAATTGTGATGTCACACGTGCTCCACACATGTAATATGGCACATATTCTGGAGCCAAACTACGGGAATACATCAACTGGTCTTTAGAGAATGGATTTTCATTGGTATAGGGCGAACCAAGGACCCCCATTTCTAACCAAACATCCTTTTTCTTTGCCAAACGCACCGCGCCTTTTGCTTCCAATGGAATCTTCAATAAGCCTGGTTCTGCGGCATAATTGGCGTTCATGTATGTTCCCATCCCTGGTACAAAACGAAATTTAATCCGTTCGCTTTCAAAGGTAAAATCAAGGTAGGCCATGTTGATATTGAACTCATTGTTACGCGCCGATGACACAAAATAAGGAATGTTATTACTTTTCATGTCTTTCAAGTTCAACGCATAGTACGCATCCAAGCCGCCACCCAAGCGGAATATACCTGCTTTGGTTGTATCGACAAGTTGTGCGTTTACATGACTAAACACAATGGATACCAACCCTAAACTGATCATTAACCTAAAACTCATTTTTTTCTATTTAATTAAAAAATTCTTTGACAACCTTAGTAAACGCTTTTCGATCGTCCATTTGTGGCGCGTGACCTACATCTTTGATCACCACAAATTTAGCGTTTATTGCGTCAGCAAAGCGTTGTCCTTCTGAGAGATAAAACAATTCGTCATACTCACCCCAAAGTACCATCACATGCATTCGTTTCAGTGCGTCTATTGCTTCGGGCCGCTCAGGCTCAGCCATAAGAGACGACAACAAACCGCGTTGCTCATTTTTGTACGACGAAAAATTTGTTTCATACATCAACTTCAAAAGCCAAACAGGAAATTTAGTATTGCTATAGGAAGCCAAGTCCAATAAGGGTTGAACACCTTCATACGTATCGAAAACAAAAGCATCTTGAATCGAACTGAACCCGTGCGTTTCGCATACCTCATCAATAAGCGCTTTATTGTATACCGGTCCAGGTGAATTGGCAATGCATAAACGGTCAATTTTTTCTGGAAACTTTTCTGCCAAGAGCACCGCAATAAATCCCCCATAACTTTGACCAATCAACGAAAAGGTATCGACATTTAATTCCTTGAGTAATCTTTCGATCGCACTAATTTGACTTTCGATGTTTGTTGGTAAACTCGAATGACTTTCTCCAAACCAGAGCAAGTCAGGAGCGATCACCGTGTGATTTTTGGCAAGAATAGCCAATTCGTTTTGGTAGGTAAAAAGTGCATCTCCACCAAAGCCATGCAAAAAAAGAAGTACAGGACCATTCCCGCCCTTCCAATACTTCATCGTGAAGTTTTCTGTCGATAAAGTAAAGGGTAGAATGTCCTTCCGCTTCAATTGCCGAGCCCCTTGTTTCTTAACGAAGACAACAGGATTGCAGGAAAACAGCAATAAAATCGACGACAATGGAATCACCAATTTTAAAATTCCCCCAAAGGGTGCTCGAAAAAGGGAAAACAATATCATATCACTGCAATGCGTATCTTTGAGCAAAAATACAATGTTTACCGGAATCATAGAACAAATCGGCGTTGTGCGAGCCATTCGAAAGGAAAATGAAAATATTCATTTCACGATTGAATCGTCATTCACCCATGAACTAAAAATCGATCAGAGTGTGGCCCACAATGGATGTTGTTTAACTGTAGTTGACATTACTAGCAATCAATACACCGTTACTGCCATTCGAGAGACTTTGGAAAAAACGAATCTTTCTTCATGGATGGAAGGCACCAAAGTGAATCTCGAACGCTGCATGTTAATGAATGGAAGACTCGACGGACACATTGTTCAAGGACATGTGGACACGGTTGGCACGTGTATCAATGTTGAAGATCAAGG
>JAJTDQ010000005.1 GCA_021300505.1 Cryomorphaceae bacterium | reverse complement strand
GTTCATTCAAAGGCGAAGATAAGATCTTAACGTTGTATAAATCGGGTGAATACCGCTTAAGTAATTTCGATTTGTCGAATCATTTTGATGAGGACATGATTCACATCGAAAAGTGGAATCCAGATCATGCCATTTCGGCGGTTTATTACGATGCAGAAAAGGACTTACACTTTGTGAAACGTTTCCATTGTGAGGTGACCATCGATAAAAAGGTACTCTTCATTAGCGAATCTGCGGGTTCATATATGGATACTGTATCCACAGCATATAGGCCTAATGTACGCATTGTATACAATAAGTTGCTTAAGGAAACCAAGAACTTGCCAGACAATGAAGTGAATATCGCTGATTTTATTGAGGTCAAAGGAATGAAGGCTCAAGGGAATCAGTTGACGAAGCTAAAAGTGAAGGAAATTGTATTGACCCATGCCATTGAAGGAACGGAACCATGGCCAGATGAAATCCAAGAACCTGAAGAACTTGATGCAGATGTTGATGCCATTGAAGGTGTTGATGGAGCAGAAGATCCAGACGATGGAGTACCGGATGGAACCACGGTAGAGTGGGATTTAACGAAGAAGGACGACGAAGACCAAATGACGCTCTTCTAGGTTAATAACCGATTGAATCATTTGTTGGTTCAACGCGCTTATTCAACGAGAAATACTCCTCGAAAACAAGATGAAAATCAGCTGAAATAAGTTTTTTGTTGAGTGTGTTTTCTTTTGAGTCCAGAGATTCAGCCATTCGAAGGTCGTAGTTACGAACGATTGCCTCACAAAGATTTCTCACAACACGCCCATTGCCAAAATTGTTGTCTCGATGGTCGTAAATGGATTTTATTTGTCCAAAAAATTCGCTTTCAACCCCATCAGAAAATTCAATTTTTTCCTTCTCGAAGAAATCTTTTGCCATTTGAAATAGCTGTTTTTCATTAAAATCCGAGAAATCAATAAAATGGGTAAATCTTGATTTGAGACCTGGGTTGGATGCAATAAATTGGTTCATTAAATCAGAATATCCAGCCACAATGACACACGTTCGATTACGATTGTCTTCCATAAATTTCAGCAAGGTTTCGATGGCTTCCTTTCCAAAATCATTCTTCATCTCCGATTGACCAGAAAGTGTATAGGCTTCATCAATGAATAAAATTCCATCAAGTGCCTTTTCGCACATTTTCAATGTTTTAGGCGCTGTATGACCGATATATTCACCGACTAAGTCAACCCTGCTACACTCCACAAAGTTGTTTGAATGAAGCACCCCCTCGAGGTAAAGAATCTCACCTATAAGTCTTGCCACAGTCGTTTTTCCTGTTCCAGGATTCCCTTTAAAAACCATGTGCATCGATAGCATACTATTTTCGCCTGTTTCTTTATAATACCGACGAAGTTTGATCGTGTCTTTAACGATTTCTTTTAGCTCCTCTAAGCCCTGTAGCGCTTCGAGTTGGTGAATACTGTTTTTTAAAGAATCTTGGCGTTTATTCTCAATATCCTTTTTAACATGGTGAACTTCCTGACAGAATTTTTCTGCTTCGTTAACATCGAATCCGTCGATCTTATATTCAGAGTCAAAAAAATCACGAACAAGAATTGAAACAAGTTCATTCCTTGATGATTTGCCCTCGACTTGAATGACCTTCAACCCGAGAATATCAATTCGTTCTTTTTTATTGGAAAACAGACCCGGCCATTTGAGTACGAGTGTTTCGCCGTCTGAATGTATTGAGTTAACAAAAAGTAGATTGCCAGCTGTAAATCGTTTTGCTATTAATTCCATAATAATTGTGTAATTACTTTTCTGATTCAGATTCATCATCCTTAATGATGGAATCAATATCAATGACCTTCAATATCGTATCAACAATCGGGTTGTCTGAGCCTTCCGATTTTGTTTCATTGAATTGTTTGTAGGCATACATAACTAAATTGAAAACACGTACCCAACGGTCGTTCTTTATGTCTTTAAAAGAACCTGTTAATACTTGAGCAGCAATTGTCAAAGGGTGTGTTTGTACAAACAAATCGTTGAACTTTTGTTTTATGGACTTCTCTTGCTGATCCATCTTTGCTTCAAGTCGAACAAGTTCGAATCGGATATCGTCAAACTTCTTGATTTCCATGTTTTACTTTTTAGAATTGAAAATGATCCGAGTGAGTTTATTCTGTAATGGTATTTCAACCAAGTATTTCTTCACCAGAATAAGTAAAATCAAAAAGAACAAATGAATCCCCATAATGATGAAAAAACCAATGTGCAGTGCACCTAAATAATGACCTATCCAAAGTGCAGTTCCACATACTAAACAAAAATAAAATACCAAGAACAAAAGGATAATAATAAGCGAACTGAATGTATAGGACCCAATTTCAATCGTTTTCGCGATGAATTGGAGTTTAGTGTGTTCAATTCGGGTATCGACATATTCAATGACATCTTTTCCGATCTCTTCGTATTTATTGTTTTCCTTTTTCATGTTACTTACTCATTAATGATAAAAGCGTGCTTATTCCAATAATCGCTATTGGCCTTTTGTATTTCCAATGGTTGCTTTGTTGACGGAAACTGTGGAGAAATTGGACCGGGGTGAGCTGTTTCTATGTAATCCAAATCTTTGGACAAAACGGCGGAAAAGCATTTCGTTTCTGGGTAGGGAATACCCGAGACTAACTTTGCGTCATTGAAGTCCCTTCTTTTTCCTGTTTTAACTTCAGCGCCTTCTGGGAGTTCCGCGATAGCGATCACATTATTTGTTCCCACGACATAGTCCAGCTCTATTTGTAAGTATGCCTTGCCATTTTCTTTAACAAACAAGCTGGGTTGATTTTTCACCAGATCTTCGATGAAATCGATAACGTCTTGTGGATCTTTAAATGCCGACTTATGAAATTTTGATCCGGGCTCTTTCGTTAATTTCGATAAGTCAGCCTTATTCTCGATTACGTTATCTTCCTCTAGTTTTGCCGTGCTTCCATTTTGATCCAAATCAACTTTATCAAAGTGATTCAGGAGGTGACGCTGGGTGAATAAATTTCTGTTAGACTTAAGTTTTGTAGCTAATTTAGAGCTTGTATTGCTCTCCGAGCTCGCAACAAGGTTCGCCATATTATTGAGTGCAAGAACCGATTGGTAGAATTGTGTACTAAATGCTTGAGCAAATGATTCTTCGAAGCAACCGAAGGCTTCACTGATTTGCTTCGCGTCTTTTGAAGAGTTGAAATCTTGTTTGATCAATCCTTTAAAGGATGAAGACATGATGATACCCATCGAATCTTGTACATCACTATTCAAGGAATAGGCATAGTCAGAAAGGTCCTCAATTATGGTTTTTAATTCTGAGGAAGAGATGCGCAACACGTTTTTATCAACACAATAATAATAAAGAGATCTCGTCAAATAATTCACTGTATAACTCAAGCCCTTTCGATCAACGAAATAAGTAATAGCCTTGTAGTTTAAAACATCGACAATTTGTCGGATAATCACTAAGGCATCTTCAAACGAACGTACTTCCTTCGACTCTTGAATATTCTTTATTTTTTGGAGGCCTTCCACAAGTTGTTCATGTTGTGCGTTATTTACAAAACGATCCAATTCAATGCGTACACGAAGTGTTAATATTTGAATTGATTTTAAAAAGAGTTCCAATCTAGCTTCTGGATTATCTTTTAATTCATCGTGCCCAATCATTTTATCTCCAATAATATTTCCACCGTAATTATTGAGAAGTTGTTGATAGATGCCACCTGACAGGTATACGTCAATTTGATTGCTCTGTTGAATTCTGTTTATCAATGCTTCGTATGATACACACAATCGTTGCAGAGTTTCAAATTTAGCACCACCCATCGGTTCGAGAATAAGTACTAAAAATCGAAGTTTTAATTCATTGACATCATCCAATTTTTCATTGGTCAGCTTTGTATTGATTTCATCAATGTACTTCGTGGCAACGTCTGGATGGTAGGAGGTACTCTTGGCAAAAGCCAATTTTTCTGTATAGTACAAATCGAAAGCGAGTTCTGGACAACAGTCAATTATTTCCTCTTTCTGTGAAAGAATTTCATATGCTTCTGTTTCGTTGAGTTCATTCTTTTCATCAAGGGTCCTCAGCAAACCTTTCACTTGAATCTCATATAGTTCAGCCTTAAGACTAGTGCTATTTTTTCTTGTCATTATCGAAATCGCATTTTGGAATGATTGCTTTGCGTTTTCGAGAAGGCTAATCTGTGGCTCTAAAAAGAAATATCCCATTTTCTTTAAGATCATTAAAGACTTTTCAGGTTGAATTTCATTCAATAGATAGGATCTTTCAGCTAATGAGATGAGTGTTTGGCGGTGATTGATAACATCTTTTTTTAAGTCTTCGAAATGCTCAAAATAGAAATTCACCCACCTTAGGTAATATTCCTTGCCAAGCTGAGAAAATAACTGGTTTATCCCTTGACTATCTTGTTTTTTTAGTACCATGATAAATCGAACATCGTTAAATCGGTACCAATCATTTTTGTCTTTGGTGTCGTATACGATATTTAAGTTTTCGGCGATATTCAAGTGATGTAGAATATCCAATCGTTTCTTTTCCAGAATGAAGCTAATTGCTGCTACCTCAAATTCACCATCGTCCATCGCGGAGTAGGCGCAGCAGCGCAAGATATCGATCAGCTCAGGACTCAGTGTCTTAACAACCTGTTCGAAAAAGTCCAACTCCTCAACGATGTCAGGAATTTCAAAGTCGTGGTGCCTAACTTTTATTGTTTTGTCCTTTATAGATATTTGTTGAAGGTCGTCGAGGGACTTTAGTATTTCAGCTACTAGACCTGGCGCTTTATCTTTTTCTGATTTTTTGAATTTTTCCAAAATGATTTTCCGGTCAAAAATTCCAATATTAAATTTGTTAAGGTATTTGTTCAAAAATTGTGGATCAGACGAGATCGTATAAAAAGGCGGGCAATTTTGTTCTTGAGAAAGTGCGATAATTTTATCCTCCAGTTTAAATGTCGCATTCTGTTTCGAATTTCTAGCATTGATAAGTCCCTCGATAATATTTTCGAATTCACGCTTAAAATGAAAACCTTGAGTCGAAGTGAACAGCAGAAGCGGGTATTTTTTTTGTTCCGAATCCTTCTTATTCTCTACATTGATGCGGTGTATCTCATTGACGAAGGATAGGAATAGTTCTTTGTTGTCGCCTTGCGCCACATGGATATTATCGAACACAATTAATGTTTGCGGGTGCTCACTAATTTTATCTGTGATTATTTTTCGAATTTTCGACAATTCTGCAGGCTTTGACTCACTTTCGTCTACTAGAAAATCACCTGCAGAGGTAATTGAACTTATTAGCTTCCCCAATATATTCCCTGATTTTCTTGCCTCTTCCGCTTGGTCATTGAAAACATTTTTAGGCAAAAGATGCGAAAATCCTTCCGCGAAAGGATAATAGTTGATTTTGTTTTTTTCTTCTTCTGATTGAGACAAAGAAAAATCAATATACACCAAATTATCATATGTGTTATCAGTCAACAAACGTTCAGCTATCTTTTTTGCAAGCCATGTTTTCCCCATTTTTTTTGCGCCATACAAGACTAAAACACCCTGATCTTTCAAGTTGCCGCGCATCTCATCCTCAAAAAGACTTGGGACGTAATGAATATTGTCAATATCAATTGTTTTTTGCAATTCACTACTCGTATGTTTCGAAAAATAGACTTTTAGAATGATTTCATTCATTAAGGATAGAAATAGTGGAATGCAAACAAAGAGAATAAACGCATTCAATGTGTTGGATGGATCTAAGTTCCCGAATGTTGAGTAAGGAAATAAGATCGCACAAAGGACAATGATCCCAAGTAATGTGTAAACGGAAATTTGGTGAAATAAAAATGACTTGGATGGAAGCTCTTTCACCTTTTTCCAATAATAACTCAAGAGGTAAGATAGTACTACGGAGTAAGCAAAGGCGTACAGTGCAAAATAGAGGTCTTCGGAAATGCCAAAACGCAGTAGGTTGTAATACGTTATTGAAATTGAATATACTGTTAATCCTGGGAAAATAACGCTGAACAGCCCATTTTTATCATCCAAGCCTGAATCAAAAGAACTGATAAATCGGTCCAATTTACCAACTGTGAGATGACCTATGATTATTGGAATAAGTGTAAAACTCAAGGCTACCGCAAATATCCAGACCATCGCCTTGTCTGTTTCAGCAAATTCACCCGATGCTGGGTTCCAAAAATAAGCAAGTGCTTCTATCGAAACAATGTTAATGACCATGGATATGATCCCTACGAGAATAAAGCGATGCCACTTGATTCGAGAATAGGCGAAAAGATTGAGTAACGAGAGCAATTCAACCCCTAAAATGAGGAGCAAAAGGTAAGAAATGAGAAGGGGAATCTTAATGCCAAGCATGGCATTGTATCCTCTGGCAGTAGTGAAGGCTTCTGTGTATCGAGAGACTTTTACTTCGTTGCTGTTTGGTGAAATGAGGCGAATATTTGCACCATAGTAGTAAATTCCATCGTACTGATCTTGCTTGTTTACATTGATGATCGCCAACTCACTGCAATTGAAAAAATCACAAATCTTGCGAACATTGATAGTGTCTTTTAAGATTTGCTCTACCTTGAAATTTTTCACGCCAGTAATTTGTGCAATTTCATGTTCGGAAATAGTATACTGTTTGGTGGTTAAATTGAGGTACTGGATGCCCGCCTCATGAAGTTGTGCGTCGTTGGTGTTGTGTACTAAAATACTGAAGTAGGGGTAGTCACGCAATGGCCGTGATGAATTTTGTTCTGGTAAATCCAAGAGCTTCGTTAATACGCGAATCGTTGTTACACGATCCATTTCTTCCAATGGTTGGTCTTCTTCAGGTAACTCATTGAGTCCTGCGAAGTCTAGGAAATAGGGGTATTTGTTGTTAACTGTTAACGCGTTTTGTTCTCTATTGTGTTTAGAGTTGGAAATGATTTTATCCGCCTTGATGCGTGTTAACGTACTTATGGAATCGTTCTTTCCTGCCAACATTTCTTTAACACGAAGAGCAAGTTTTTCGGACTTTTCAAACTCATGGGTTGTGTTTCCGTATGTTCTCCCTAACCAATAAAGTGTATTCGCGTGATTTAAAATTTCGGATGGCGTTTCTTTTTCAAGTTGAGTTCTGACCAATTGTTCATTGACAGAATTTTTAATGTGAAAAAACAAAGCCACAAGTACACCGATGATTGTCAAAATAATGGTAAGGTGTAGCGCTTTCTTTCCAAGTATTTCTTTGAGATTAAATTTGCCTTTTGCCTGAGCTGTATTCATTTTATAAAGGTTACTATTAACAACTTTTTCTAGGCATTAAATATATTTAATTTAAGGCGATAATTTGTTCAAAATCAAGAAACAGTTTTTATTATTCTTGAACATGTTTAGAAAGTAAATTGAATACTTTTGATGGTTCAATTTAAATGTGCTTTGGAAATGGAATTTTGGAATGATGTGCATTACGTTACAGAACGTTTTAATCAACTAATCCATCTCATTAACCCATTGTGGTTTGTGGTGGTTTGGGTCCTCGTACATCTTTGGTTTAACGCTGTCTACCGCAAATTCACTACTGTTGAGTATATCAATGATTTAGCAAGTTTGCCTGATTTTCAATTGATTGAAAAAACATTTTGGCGCAAAGAGCTGGTCTTTAAAGCACCAAAGTTTGCTGTTGATTTATTGAGTAATTTGATTTTTCTCTTTTACACTCCTGTGAGTTATGAGTTGAAAACGTATATTTTTCTCATCATTGTTTTTGGATTTCTACTAAAATCGATTCCGATCATCTTCGGACGAACCAACTTGATTTTATATTTCAGGGATTTTTTTGATTTACTGACGATAGGAATGCTGTTTGTATTGGGTATTACCATGTTCGATTCATGGATAGTAAAATTCTCATTGTCAATCACCTTTGTTCTGCTTTTACTTCGAATAAAAGTGCTCTTCTTTGCGCCAATCAATATCCCCGACACGAACAATTTTTATAACCGTAGGTATTTTACGGTCGAGCTCCTCTCCATACGGGAAAGCCACGAATACATCGATATTTTCTACAAGTTAATGACCGCTTTGATGTTGATGACTATCGATGATTTTTCATTTATTATCCCTCTGATTGGGTGCCATTTGTTCTTTGTTTACCTAAGGAAATTAAGTTTTACAGATGGTTATTCTGCTTTGACGAGCTCAAAAATTAGCTATTTCGATACCAACGGAGTGCCATTCGAATATATCGGAATTTTGCTGGGCGCGATACTGGCGACAATTGCTTTTTTCTCCAGAGAGGTTGAAGTCATTGTGCCAATAGCTGCACTCTTTGTCATTCTTATGATTTTACTCAGAAAACAGCGTGCGCGAAAGTTTGATGAAACAAACAATTTTTACCTCATTGTCGATCCATCTGCTCGTGTGAAATTTAATAAACTTGCGTTAAGGCTGTACCGAAGGGTGGTATACGTAAATCCAAATAAGAACACGACTATTTTTAGTAAATTGGAGTCGTTATTCAATGGAATATCCAATGATTTGATCGTGCTTAATGCATTTTCCTTTCATTACAGACTGTATAAATCTACTTTCTCAACAACGGAAATCAGCAACCAAAATGTGCGCAACATTATTTTTGTCCATGACCATCTAAAATTGGAAACAGGCTTGGATGAGGAGGTGCTTTCGATAACTGAATACCAGTTGAATCAATCTTTGCAAAATGTATATTGCTGTATTGATTTTTTCGATTTTGACGTGCTTTTGGCAACCAAAGAAAAGGAAGGTTATTTGCTTAGTACGTCATTGGATAGAATTCGACTTCAGATGGAGGCCGCCTATGAGAAGATTGCCAGCACAGATGAGTTATTGATAAGAAATGATGCAGCAAACAAAATGAGCTTGCCTTTAGAAGAAAAGATCAATATCGAACTTTCATTGGAGGGGAGCAAACACAACCATTACTTATTGAAATTTGTGTTTCAACAAGCGGAAATTGATGCAGTGAAAACGATTTCAAAGAAAGGCATTCATGAATTGTCAACCATTTTTCGACAGATGCATGAGGATCCTTCTCCCTCAACACGATTCATGGAAATTATCAATCTGTGCGAAATTTTGAGTTGTTATTGTATGGCCATTCTCTATGCTAAAAATGAAGTGACTGGAGAGCCTTTCTGGATGGTTTCTGAGGACAAAAAAAATAAGAACACGGAAATGCCTAATCAGGTTTCTTTTGGTGCAATCATGAGCAGATTGAGATTCTGGATGAATGAGTTCAATCATCAAGAAAATACTTCAATTTTGGCAAAACAGCTCTATGATTTTTTACATTTTCCGCTTAGCGGTTTGTGTCAATTTGATCATTTGAGTGACTTTGCTTTTTTAGATTTAACGATAGGCGAAAATGCGAAAAGACCATTAAAAGGAAAAGTGACTATTCAAACCTTCTTGGACTTCATTACGAGTGTAAGGAATAAGACCAGAGGTCATGGCGCAATGACAAAGGTTGATTTCGAGGTATATGTTGAATTAGAAGTGATTGTTTTGCATTTATTGAATCAATTTTCGCTCTTCCCCGGGAATATGGTCAACCTGGTAAAGACGGAGAAAAATGATGTTGTTGCTCTATCCTACAAAACGGGTGGAGTGATTACCATGGTTCCCGAGCAATGGGAGGATAGAAACAAGTACCTAAATCCTTATTTAAAGGATGCTGAATTGATTGAATTGGAAAAGATATCCACTGAAATCAAGCAAATTTCAGAGAAGCTAGTATTGAATAAGATGTATTGGTACATACAAGATGAAGAGGTTAATGAGATTTGGAATCTGGAGAACTTTATTCAGGTGAATAATGGCAAAGCATACTTGTTCAGTGAACGGAAAGAAAACGGCACCAAGCATTTTATTTCCTATTCCACAGGGAAGCATTCGAATTTAAAAGATGTCGGGATCGACTTAAAAAATTAATCAATCAATCATCAAAGAAAAAGTCGTCGTATTGGTCCTTGAATCCATCGACATCAATTTTAGTGCGGATCTTTTCAATTGCTCTTTTGTAATATTGAGAACTATTGGTCAAGCCTGTAATTTCATCAATTTCCTCCATTGACCGATTTTCGAAAAGCTTAAGGATGATAATCGTTTGATCTCTTTCGTTCAGCAAGGATAGGATATCATCGATTTGGAAATGTTTTACACTGCGCGAAGGATCTTCTTGATGCATACCAGCCTCTCCTTTTTGGTAAGCCTTCCGTTCAAGTGTTTCGTCATCCGGCAAATCGGTCATACGACGGCTCTTTTTCGATGTCACTTTTCGCAATACAGAATAACAATAATTGATGGTCACTGTTGCCATCCAACTTTTTGAATCCCATTTTGACAATTGGTCTTCTGATTCACGCTCAATTTTGTCAAGGATGTGCATAGATAGGTCCTGAAAAACGTCATCCGCATCCATGCTATTTTTGATGCGCACACGGATCGTTTTACGGATGTTTGATTCATGTCTCCGAATTAATTCTGTAAAAAGTAATCTCCTATTCATCCCTTTGTTTCGTTATTATATTATTTCGACATCCGTACAGTTGCTTACATCGCCAGTCATCTCACTAAAACGATATAAAAACTCATTGATCTCAGCAATGTCTTTCTTTGTCGTTAAAACATTACGATAAGATTTTTTCGCTTTTTTTATGGTATTCTTTGAATCGGAAATCATATCCTTGAAGGGAATGTTTTGCTCTAAGAATAGGGTGTCTTTTGCTGAAAAATCAAATTCGGTTTCCGTTCTGTTTCTGAAATGTTGAAACGAAAACAATTGATATTCCTCCTTGTCGTTTTTGACCGTTTCTCTCGATTTCACCTCCTTCGCCATATCAATGATTTTTTGAAAAAGTAGTTCATACGAACTGCCAATCATTAAATCAATTTTCTTGTTTTCAATCGTTGAAAAATACTTCTGAATGGGTTCCGATAGCTGGTTGGAGTCATAATCAAGTTTACCCGATTCTTCAAAATCACTCAAATACGTCACTTCACGATCTGTCTTCGAGTAACTTGAATCGAATAATAATAAATAATTCGTGTACGCTTTCAATACATTTTTGTCTGTGTTCAAATACGTTTCAAGTGCTTTGTCACCGACCCAAAGTATTCCATTTTCTGAATTAACCGAATTGTTCATGTGTATTAGTTTTTAATTTTCAAAATTTCAGTTGGTACGCATAGAAAAGTTTAGAATAACAATTCATTTGAAAATTTCCTCTAATTTAGAAAACAATCTAAAAACACTCCTCTTCCGTGATAAAAAATAGTTTGGCGAAATATAGGTTTACCAACGCTTTACATGAAAATGAAGACTTCCCAAAAGAGAATAAACACCTTTTATTGGAAGCGTTTTTAGTTGAAGAGTTCACTTATTTTTTAGAGCATTTCTCCTCTTTTCTTCATCCTGATTTGGAAATAGATATTCATTTTCTTCCGGCAAATTCATTTCCAAACGAATGGATTGCAATGTACAATGCGCAAAATTCATCACCAAGGTATTTTGAAATTTGCTTTAATCAAATCGTTTCTAATTGGTTAGGAGATGATCAGTTAACTCTAAATAAAATTGAAATTCAAAAAGCCGTACTTCATGAATTGATTCATGCCTTGGATCATCAAGTGATTTGTGAATCTAGGTCGGTATACCTTACGCGTAAAAATCAAACATTCATATCTCCACAGACGTCCAGTAATTTTTGGATTTTTATGCATTATATTTCGAGTTTACGGAATGAAGGTGTAGCAATGTATGCCGAATACCTCTATTTTTCGGATAGTCCACGTGTGAATGGTCGTTATCTGACTCAATTTAAAGAAGATTTTCACTACTTGATCTCCTTTTGTGAATCTGAAATCAATGGACAAACCTCATATCAAAGATTTGGTGAGATTTGTAATCATCTTCAAGACTATGCGGGTTTGATTATGCGGGATGTTGTAAATAACCTGTATCCAAATAATCGCTCAGCAGAACACAATGAACTTCTGAAAATAGCCTTTGATATCGATGTTTCTGAGTGGATTACCTACCTGTTTAAATACTATCATACAAACAAAATTGAGTTTCAGGCTGATTGGATGTTCTCGTTTTTTAGTCAATTAAATCCTTTAGAATCAACAAAATTTAGTTTTTCTGATTTCTATAAATTGTACGAATATGAAGACGAGCACTATCTTGGTTTCCTGTCCGATATTTGTCCAGATAGGCTTCCATATTTGGAATTGCAAGAAAAATTTAGCGCTTTGGTCATGGAGGAATATATCCATGATATTCAACAGACTTTAAAAAATCAAATAGTACTTTTACTTGAGGCTAGGGATGACCAAAATGCAGACGTGATTGATTGGACTTTGTCCTATTTTTTGCACAAAATTGACGCCATAGATGATAGACTTGATTTTGTGGGGTATTTAGATGATTGGATGATAGTGGACATAACCATGCAAAGAGTAAATTCGAAGTAATTTTGAATAAATGAGGGTGCGAAGAGTGAGTCAAGTGAGTCTGGTTAATTATCAGGATTTAGGTAAGGAGGTATTGTCATTCGATAACATACCCAATTTGCCCACGTTTAATGCACTTTGTTTAGTTCATCAGTTAGAAATAGATGGACCGCTTACGGAAGAGTTTTACACAAAACACACAATTAAAAAACAAAACGGTAAGCTGAGGATATTGCATGAGCCAAAGCCCGTTTTGAAAGAGGTGCAAGGTCAATTGTTGCAATTTATCTATACAAACGAAAATAAGGAGTGGAAAAATCGACGCTACCCACGTAAAGTGAACAAGTTTATTTTGCGGGATTGTGCTGTCGCGTATAGACCTGGAATTTCAGTGGTTCGCAATGCCAATTTTCATGTCGCGAATGAGCTGGTAATGAAATTGGATATCAAGGATTTTTTTGGCAGTGTTAAAACGGACAAACTACTTCCATTTTGGTTGAATTTATTGTCGACAAAATCACATTACTTATATCAACTAGGCATCCTGGCTAGGGAATTATCACAGGAAGAGAAACTGGTTGAATTAACGAAACTCAGTAAAAAGCTGGTTAATGTCATTTCTTTGAATGGTTTTCTTCCTCAGGGAAGTCCGACAAGTGGAATTTTAGCCAATCACTATCTCGTTCGTTTTGATAAATTTTTCCTCGATTACTGCATTCGAAATGGACTCAATTACTCGCGCTATTCGGATGACATTACGGTTTCTGGATCTAAAGATAAACTTAAACCACAAGCCGTTTTAGGGACAATAAATCGACTAATTAAACTGGAACAGCTGCAGTTGAATAGGACAAAGACGCGTGTATTGCGTAAGCATCAGCGTCAAATTGTTACTGGTGTAGTGGTCAATGAGAAAAAATCAGTACCAAAAACATTGAAGCGCGGTCTGCGTCAGCAAATGTATTATTTGAAAAAATTTGGGGAAGAACACATTGAAAAGCTCAAAACAACAAGGCCTAAATATTTACAAAAAATCAAAGGTGAAATTTCCTGGGTTCTATCTGTGGAGAAAGCCAATGCCGAATTCCATCGTTATTTTGGAGAATTGAGCATCATCATTCGGTTTTGTGAAGCCAATAAGAAAATCACTGAAGCGGTTGATTACATCGAATCTGTTGAGGCACTTGCGGCAAAATTAAATACTCAAGAATTCACCATCATTGGAGATGTTGAATGGAAAAAGGAAGATGAATTGGCAGTCGAACAGTCTGGAACAGCCACAGAGGGGCTTGTGCAACTGAGTAAATGGGGAAAAAACCGTACGCTGTATACAGAGGCCTCGATGATAGAAATTGTCTCCAAATTAAATGATGGTTGGCGTCTACCAAGTACAGACGAATTTGAATTGTACCTGAAGGAAACGCTGTATGAAGACCGTCAACGTTTAGGGTTACGCATTCCTATGGATCCACAGTACAATGGGTTCTTCAATTCAATTACACATGCACGAGCATTCAATAAAGTCGCAGCCTACTGGACGTCGAGTATGACCCATTTGCCCCATATGTCTCAATCCAACACGAGGCTCGGAAGAAATGTATTTCTCTTTTTACCAAAAAAAGGAGGATATAAAGCATCATTGAATCGTCGTTTCAAAAAATGTAGTAGGACGTCTGGCTACATCCCCGTGAATGATTTCCTTTCATTAAGCGGAACGGTATCGGACGGCGATGGACATTTCTATCCTCGGTTATTTAGTTTATACAGAAAAACACAAACGTATTCATCCGCATTTTCATTGCGACTAGTTCGTTCGTTAAATATCGAAGCGAAACTGAAAACTATTGATTTGTCCGTTCATTTTTGGAATTCGGTTTCTACCGCAAAGCATTCCACGGATTTAGGTAATTTGGGTATAGCATCAGTTCCATCCAATGTGTTGATAAACTGGCAATCTTCGTCCATTCTGTTGGCAAATAATAAGTTGACATCGATTGACTTGGAACAATTAGCCCCGGTAAATAGAATTGATTTAAGCAACAATGAGCTAGAGAATTTTGATGTTAATTTGCTGCCTTCAAGTGTTAAACATTTGATTTTGCATCAAAATACAAAGTTGGTGGATATGGTGGTTCCGATCAAAAAACTGATTCCAAGGCTACACGAATTTACCCTTGATGCGCCTGAACTACCAACGCTTGATTTTTCTGAATTGTATGAAAATGCGTTAGAATTGATGTTCTATCGATGTGATTCAGACGAAGAATTAGATCAATTAATTCAACAACAAATTACAGTTGTTGCACTGCAAGTAACGGTTCAAATCGGTTCAAATAAAATAGAAAGTACCCGTTTATTCGAGCGATTAAATCAAGTTAAAGGTCTAGAAACATTATCCATACTTTTTGAACCTTTTCATGAAGATTTAAGAAACCGACTGACCATTTTAAAGAACGCTGAAGTCTTTCACTTATCTAGTTTATTGGAATTAAACGAATTTGTCGGACTTGATCAAAGCCAAAGTGAATTGTTTGTTGATCCGATAGATGCAGAATTGCTTTCAAAAAAACACGTTTTCTATCCTGAACATTTACAATCAAACTGCATACATTCCTTGATTATTGATTTTTCATGGCTGCCAAATTTGGTTTTTAACGGCAATTTTAATGTCAAACCTGAAAAATACCATTTACTCCATCCTGGTATTCAAGTAACGGATTTACCTGCTACATCTGAAAGTTATCATCGTCCAAATCTTCTACTAAAGATTATTGGTGTTCGAGGAGCCTGTCCATCAGATTATTTTTCGAATGGTCAATTTCAAAATTTAACGATTTTTTATCCACTCAATTCTTTACTTTTCGAGCAAGAAACAAATGTGCTTTTTGACATTTTACCCACAAAGCAATTTCATGTTGAAAATTTTGTGCTGGTTTGTGCGAATAACGAAAAAAGGAGTGTTAGACGGGGGAATGTTCTCAGTTTATTTCCTGGGTCAAAAGCATTCAAAGGTGTTGCGCAATCGCAAGGCAGATCCTACAATAAAATTGTTGGATTAGGCAAATCCAAAACCTTCTTCAATTTCCCTTTGGTCGGGTATAGTTTAAAATACGATGTGTATAAATTAAGTGTGCCGTTTCGAACGATGTTCAGGGTTGTTTCGGAGTATAGGAATAGTCTAGTTTTAAATGAGGAAACAGGACTTCTAAAAAGGATGTCGGAGGGGAGGACGGAATTTTCTGTTTTTCATTCTTCTACCAAATACGATCTGAGCCAAATGAATCAGTTGAACAGAATCTCCATCTTCCCAATGCTGTATGACGATGCTGCTAAGAGGCTGCAAGTTTTGCCATCCATTTTGAGAAAGAAGTATGTCATTAAACGGAAACAACACGCCAATGATCCAATGATAGGTTCGTTGAATAGGGAGGATCTATTGGCTAACTTGAAACAAGGAGCGATCGATCCGTTCAAGCTTTCGAGAAGAATGTTTAAGGATGAAGAAATCATGCTGGCAGCAATTTATGGAAATCCGTTTAGTTTTATTCTTGCTCATCCAAGTCTCAAATTGAATTCTTCCTTTGTACTTGCAGCACTTGAGCGAAGCTTGAGAATTCTTGTTTTCTTAAATCAGACGATTAGAGAGGAAAAAAGAAGGAAAAATGCGGTGCTTCCAGCTGTGGCGAATTATTTGACTGAAAAGTATGCAGCACAAGATTTGTATTACATCTTGAATCAAATTTACAGGAGAGTTTCCTATGACACGAAGGGTATGTATACATTTGTTCATGAGGGAAATGAACACTCAAAATTATCTGATTTACAATCGATTGAGCAAGAATTGTTCACATTTTTTCTAGGAAATAGAGCAGGTATGAGCGTTAAATATTACGACTATTTTGTGAAGTATGCCATAGAGAAAAAGTATTTTAACGCCAATGGGTTCTACATGAGTTTGAATATATCTGATGAGGCTGCGTTGGATTGTGTTTGCTTGGATTTATCCTATTTGAAGTTGTCTCAGCCTTTGACATTGCCTTCAATGCCCAATTTAAAGACCTTGAAATTATCCTTCACTCGATTTTTTAACATTGCCAATGTCCCACTATTTCCGTCTTGTGAAGAGCTGTACTTTGACGGTCTGAACGCCAGTAACTTGGGAGACATTAACATCTTTTGCTCAAAGTTCCCAAAACTGAAAAAACTTTATGCCCGCTGCTCGAACTTTTTAATGCCGGAGCATTTTAAAACCATTATTGAACATTGTCTGGAGTTGAATTTTATTGATGTTAGCCACTTTAATGAATTTGACAGCATGGGTAAGGAGCTTCGAGAATTGTGTAAGAAGTTAGATCGAACAATTGAGATTCGAGAGGATATTAAAAAGTAAACAAGCGTTTAATGGACACAGCGGACAATGAATCTAAATTGTTAGAATTAATACTTGATCTTAGAAATTGGGATCAAAATTCACTTTTCATTTCGCTGTTTTCGGTGGAGGAAACGGACGCACTTTGGCATAGAACCTACCCTTTTGTCTCTGATCAGGACAGGAATTTGTTTCTTGACAAAATTGAAATGATTCAATTGGCACTTTTGTCCTTTGGGGCAGATGGTTCTATGCCTGCGGATATTCGTTTCGGATTGCGCGCCTGTGAATTAAAATTTTTAGTCGATAAAAACACCTTGATTTTACCCTTGTTGTTAACGGAATGTCCTAAGGGTGTGTTGTATCAAATCATTCAAGCGTTGGCCATTCAAAAAGTGGAAATCCTTGACATAGAGTTGATCGATGTGCTTTTTCCATTGGATTTTCAACTATGCCAAGAACAACTAAAAAGTATAAAGATTAAAAATGTGAAATCAGATTATCAGCTGACAGCTTCTCTGTACAAAAGTCCTTATGTTGAGGAATTAATTTTCGAGAACGTTAAGGGTGATATTCTGCCTGAGGATCTAAGTGCAATGCATGGCTTAAGAAATCTAGAATTTAGTTTCTGCGAGTTGACAACTCAGCCTACTTTCGATATGCAATACCAAACATTGGAGGCGTTCAAGTTGGAATCAATTCCTTTAGAGAGATTCGACTTTACACTGCTTCCAAAGCGAAATTTATCATCGCTACACATTGTTGATGGTAAGCTTGGGGATGCGAGGGGTATTCAAGAACTAGTAAATCTCAGGGAACTGAATGTGTCCCATCAACGAATAGAAGAGATTGACCTTAGTGCTTTATCTCAGCTTTCTGTAGTTAGCCTAAGAAGTAATAGGCTAACTTGTTTGCCCAAATTTGGTGCGGCTGGTGATAGTTTGATGGAAATTGATTTGACTGAAAATAAACTTACTCAGCTCGATTTCGATTCGCCATTATCTGCCATTGAAGTGATCAATGTGTCTAAAAATTACATAGAACACCTTCCGAAAGACCTGAGCAATTTTTCTACGTTGGTTCATTTGGATTTAAGTGAAAATTTACTCCATACGATTCCAAGTGAACTATTGAAAATGGTGAATCTATCTCGCTTAAACTTAGAAGACAACAGAATACAAGACGTTCAACTAGAGGAGCATGATTTGAGCAGAATCCATACTCAATTGTTTTTGAGGGGCAATCAATTGAAGATTGATGACAAGAGAATGTTAATGAATAATAGAATGTATATTCGTAGCTTATGAGTAAAAATGACGGTTGTTTTGGTGCTTCGATTGATGGTAAAAGGTTGGTGGATTTCTTAGATAGTATTCTAGAATCTAATCTTCAGTTTGAAGCCAATACAGGAAGAAGACCAACTCCAATTTGTATTTGGGGTACACATGGTTTGGGAAAAACGGAGATTGCCATGGAAGTGGCCAGAGAAAAACAATGGAAAGTGGCGTATTGTGCTCCTGCTCAATTTGAGGAGATGGGTGATTTGCATGGACTTCCCTTTAAAATTGATCCAGATCCAACAGTGGTGGGGGATGAAAGAACGGTGTATTTGCCACCAGAATGGGTGCCTACAGATCCAGGCCCAGGAATTTTGTTGTTGGATGACATCAATAGAGCGGATGACCGTATTTTGAGAGGAACCATGCAGTTGCTTCAGAATTTTGAAATGTTCTCGTGGTCCTTGCCACCCAATTGGCAAATCATTGCTACCGCCAACCCGGATTCAGGAGACTACTCTGTTACCCCAATGGATGAGGCCATGTTGACAAGAATGATTCACGTAACGTTGAAATTCGATGCGAAAGCTTGGGCCGAATGGGCCTTGGGTGCGGGAATCGATGCAAGAGGTGTGAATTTTGTGTTGACTTACCCGGAAATGGTGACAATGAAAAGAACTACGCCACGTACCTTGGTTCAGTTTTTTGGTCAAACAAAGCAAATTCCTGATTTAAAGCAACATATTCACCTTGTTGAGATTCTTGCTAAAGGATGCCTCGACCAAGAGGTGGCGGATACATTTATCACCTTTATTGAGGATAGTCTTGGTCAATTGCCTTCACCTGAATCGTTCTTAGACGAAAGCAATACACAGACTTTAGACTCAACCATCGGCAACTTGATGCAAACAACGAAAGGGCTTCGTTTGGACTTGATCAATACGTTACTCTATCGTGTGGTATTAAAGCTTAAGTCGGAAAATTTTGAACCGACTGAGAATGCTGAAAAAGTACTTGCTCATGTATTATTGTCAAATCAGATTCCGGTTGATTTAAGGTATGGTTTTCACCTCGATTTGGTAAAGGCCAAGTTGAGCAATAGTCCTTCACTAAAAGTCATACACAATGTGGTCACGAATAAAGAGATATTAGGTCAGTTTATGAAAATGCTCTAAGATGGAATCCGTCACAACAGAGGCTGAATTTCTACTATCGCGCAGTGCTGTAAAGCTATTAAGGCCTGAACCCTTTTATGCTCATATATTTGCCGGATTAACACGCGTAATTGGTGACAAAGTGCCAACAATGGCTGTTTCGTATAATGATGTAGCATTCACACTTTGGGTAAATCCAACTTTTATAAGCGAGAAATTAAATGAATTGGAGCGGGTGGCCGTTTTGAAGCATGAGCTTTTACACCTCGTTTTTAGCCATCTTTTTCGTGGCAAAGGCGTATTTCCAAAAATAGAGAATATCGCTGCAGATTTGGTAGTGAATCAATACGTTGATCCTTGGCCATTACCTGAGGGTGCTATCTTGATAAGTTCCTTTCCAGATTTGTGCCTAACCAAACAAGAGAGTTTCGAATACTACTACAACAAACTCTTGGAATTGAAAAAAGAAGATGCGGCGGAGAAATATCCAAAGAGTTATGAATTATTTCAAAAGCTCAATTCCGAAGATGAAAGCCATCAAACGTCGAGTTGCATCGGATCGCACGAATTATGGTCCAAGAAGGATGAAGAATCTGTTCATTCGGAGAAAGCACTAAGAGCTTTAAAAAATATATTGAAATCAGCGCAAGAAAAAACGGATGCGAAGTTCTGGGGAAGCTTGCCAGCGGGAATAAGACGAGAAATCGAAGGGATGTTGGCTCCACCAAAAATCTCTTGGAAACATGTGGTAAAACTATTCAATTCTGCCTGTGGTAAAACCGTATTGCGAACCACAAGACGTAAAGAAAGTCGACGTTTTGAAGGTAGTCCTGGGGTGAGAATTAAACGGTTGAGAAAAATTGTTGTTGCCATAGATACCTCAGGCTCTATTAATAACACCTTGTTTCAGGAGTTTTGGAACGAGATAATGGCAATTTCCAAGACCGGAACACTCGTTACCGTGGTGGAGTGCGATGCTGAAATTCATCATGTTTACGATGTGCGCAATCAAATGGCAATGCCCAAGCCTAGGGGCGGGGGCGGGACCTCATTTGATCCTGTTTTGAGGTGGGGTAAACGACACAGAATGTACAATGGCCTAATTTATTTCACGGATGCGTATGCCAATGAACCTAGAGAAAGTGTTTCATTGCCGGTATTGTGGTGCGTCTATGGTGGTATCGAAAAAACGGATCATTTACCTGGAAAGGTCATTCGTGTTGAGTAAAATTCTCTATTTTTGCCTCAAGTGTGGTGGCAAAGATTTTAGCATTTTTGACAAGCGATTCGCTTGTCGTGAAAAGAGTCAGTGATTATTCTCGCCTATTCTTTGGCGAACAATAAAGTTTAATTAGAATTTGATTCCGCAACAATAGAGTGCAATATTGCGTTCCAAAGTAAAATTTCACCACATTTTTAAATCCCTAGTCTTGGAACACCATGGCTAGGGATTTTTTAGTTGTAAGAAATTTAAATTGGAGAAGTTCGAAAATTAATGTTTTGGATATAAGGACTTTTTAATTATTACTTATATTTGTTAGTACTAACTATGAATGAACTAATTGCTATTCTGGGCTTATGTCTAATTGTGTCATTTTATTTGGCATTTAATGGCAATTTTGATTTGTTAGGAGCTGCTAGTTCTACGAATGATCCGAATTCACCTGACGGTACCGGTTCAACAAACGTTCCTTCCTCAATCCAGAACAATCTATTGCTTATCGAGCACCTGACACAACATCTCCAAACATTTAGAAAAAATTACAGAAACGGTCCAGAGAATTTTAATGAATTCGGTTACAAGGTGGATGGAAGCATCAATGCCAATGGTCAAGATGTTGACTTAAGCTATACATACCCAATAATAAAAGGTAAAAGCGTGACTTTTTCTGTTTGTTTGAATCCAACTGAGGTTTCACAAGTTATTGATGGATATGGAGCTACTGAGGATTTGAATACATTAAAAGGTATTGAAATTAGAACGAACAATGGTAAAGTAACTATTGACACGAATTATCCCTATGTTGTTGATTTGAGTAATCAGTTTGCAGCTAAAATTGCAGCGCATATTGTTGAGAATTTGCAGCAATTGGGTAAAGACGATTATGTATCGAGAGTGTTAGCTGCAAAGAATTTTGTACAGCATTTGCCGTATGGCATTCCTAAGTTTGAGATCCCCCCATTTCAATATATAGAACTGGCCTTGCCCTATGAATCATTTGTATTGAGCTACAGTGATTGCGATAGTAAATCCGTACTAATGGCGTCAATTTTAAAGGAATTGATAGAAGAGGACAACATTCTTTTGGTAAGCTGTAAAATGGAAAACCCGAATATTCCTGGTGAAATGGGGGGGCATATGTTCATTGCAGTTGCGGGAATGCCCTTTAGAAGAACATCGACAAAAATACACAATGGAAAAACATATCATTTTATAGAGACAACTACCCCGCATATTCCTGATGATTATCCGATGGCTGATGTTTCTGATCTTGAATTTTATCCTGTTGCCGTATGATAGAAGTGTTCAAATGGTTTGCTAGTTTAAGTGTGCTTCAAGGGGTATTGTTATTCATTGTGGTTTTGCTTGTACTTGGTTTGATGCCCTATTTTGGCATTATTTACAAATGCATTGGCTTCTGGTACCGCAAAGAAAAAGGGAAAATTCTTGACTTTGAATTTGACATCACGCCAGACCATTATTTAGTTACCTTGAATGGGAAGGAGTATTATAAGTTGCCCGATGATCAAGGTTTTCTATTGAATGGGGGGAGCATCATACTAACTTGGAGAGTAACTGGAGCTTATCGTGTAGATATCGATGGAGTAGGGAAGAATTTGAAAGGAAATGGGGCCTATACCGTTGTGAACCGCAAGCGACCGACTTTCAAAATGACCATTTATACCTTGCAAGGCAAGAAAAAGAAGATTTTGCATCTTCCGGTTGATAAAATTCTGGATTTAAATACAACCAAACTTGTGAATCAAAAGATGGGTTTGACGAGAGCATTGATGCAACCAACTACTCAGGAATTTACACGTGCAGCTTATACAGGATTTGCATTTACGCATTCCCAGCCCAAGGTGAGTATCACCTATCCCAATGCGAAAATTCCGTATCCAATAAATGAAAGGTTGAATTATACGTCACCATTTCAAGGCGTCGATAGGAACAAGGTGTTATCGGCCCTGTTGGAAGAGCAAAATACAGTAAAATTGAATTTTTTGAATTCACAAAAGTACACAGAAAATGGGAAGCACCTTTTTCATGTGGTTCGTGACAAAATGCATCAGGAAATAATGTAGATTACAAGTTGGATATTGACAAAATGTGGGGCAAAAAGATTGCTCGTTTTTTGTGGAAATGTGCAGGTGGAGATGAGCAGATTATGCAATATGCGAGCTATTACGACCACATGAAAATGATGGGGATTGGTGGAGTAGTATTTGCGACTGCAGTACTGGCAACACTTGCAATGGGTTTTGCAATGCAGACCATTTTTGGGTCATGGATTGTAACGATTCCTGTTGCTCTGATTTGGGGTTTGATCATTTTCAATTTGGATAGGTTCATTGTCTCAGTAAATAAAGGCGATGGAGATGAGAAGATGAGTTGGCAAGAGCTTAAGGCTGCAGCACCTCGTTTGTTGATGGCGGCACTGATTGGGATCACCATTTCCGCACCACTCGAGACAGAGATTTTTGACAAGGAAATTGATCGTGAGTGGGAAAATGCCAAGATGGACATGAGTATTAAAAGACGATACGAGGTAGAGCAAGAGTTTTTAAATACTGGAGAATACCGTTCAACAGCAGACAAAATTAAAAAGGATTCAATCGAATTAATTCCTATTGAACAGAGAAAGATTGAAGCGAATAATAACATCGATTTGCTCACTACATCTGGATGGAACGGTCAAGTTTGTACAGATGGTACTTCATGTTCAAATCCCAGACACATTGCACTATATGATTCTCGTGATAACGCAGTAGCCGAATTTAATTCAAAAAAGCGTGAATTAGACAGTTTGAAACGAGTGTTGGCATCCTTTGAGGACAAAAGAGTGCTAATGCTAAACAACGCTGCAGATAGTATAAAGGCGCTAAAACCTGGTTTTCTGGATAAAATTATGATGATTGAACGCTTGTCAAGTGAAGGTAAATTGGTTGAAGTCTATGATCCTACTACGGGCAAAATTAAAATGGAAAATGGAAAACCTGTTGTTAAAGAAATCTATGGAAATGCGTGGTGGCCAATTAATTTGGTTCGTTTCTTATTCGTTCTTCTCGAGGTAGCACCAGTATTGTTGAAGATGTTCATGGTGAAAAGTGCATATGAGTACATGCAGGACAATGTGACTCAAATTCTTATCGCCAAACAGGGTATTTATTATGAGCCAATTAAAGATGAACATGGTAAGTTGATTTGGGCAGGCACAAATTACAATCCAAAAAGAATTATTGAAGTTGTCAAACACCAAAATGAATTGGAAGAGCGAAATGCGAAAGAGGCAATAACAGTTTTTGCTGACGAGGAAAGTAAAAAAATTAAAGACGACCCAAGTCAGTTTTTTGATGACAAGACGAAAAAAGGGGGGTAAGTAATCTTTAAGTTATTGATTTAGATGGATTTGTCGACTTGTAAAGTGTAGTAATGGCGGAAGAATATGTGATATACGGTGATTTGGATGGGTATTTTTATACCGATCAAGATAAGGCTGTAGATAAACTATTTGAAACAAAACATGATTCGAAAGCGCATAAATTCAACGTTAATTTATACTCGGGTGACATAACGAATATTGAGATAAAGAATCAGTTTTTACCTCATGAATATGAGAATTATGAAAGTATTATACTCTCAGGTGTCAAAGGATTAACGCTCAAGTCATTTCCAACATCCAATAAAGATGAAAGTTTGGATTTTAGTTCTTTGGTGCTGATCAATCCAGAGTATGTGGAACATTGGTTCACGGATAGAGATTTGATAAAGTCTAGCTCTAAGGATAGGGCTGGTCAAAGAAAAATGTATGTCCACGTTCGTTCCAAAGTCATTGGAAAAACGGTGAAACCAATGCCATTAAAGAAAGTAGCTCCGCCGCAAACAGGAGGTGATGGCACGGGTGGTAATGGTCCCGGTAATGGTCCTGGTAATGGTCCTGGTAATGTTCCAGGAGGCAATGCCCCTGGATCTAATAATCCATTCACTGGCCTACTAGACAAAGGTAAGGGCTGTCTTTCCTCAGGAAGGGGATGTTTAACCACTATTTTATCTTGGTTAAAATGGATTTTGTTATTGCTTTTATTACTGTGGTTGATTCGCAAATGCAATGACGATGAAGGTAGACAGCGAACATGTGATGAGGCCGATCGAATGAAGCTGAAAGAGACCGAGCGCAAAAGAGAATTGGACTCCTTGAAAAAGGTGTACGATACAAATTTAGCGAATGAGTTGGCGAATATTTCGAAAGTCTATTTTTACGAAAATTCAGCCGATGTGAATCCATCATCCGTAGGAGCTTTTAAACAAGTGCTAACATTCATGAAGAAGTATCCTAAAATTTCTGTTTCGTTGGAGGGTTACGAAAATCCAGCACCTAGAGAAAAAGCAGGTACCGATCTGAAAAGAGCGGAAAGCCTCGCCAAATTTTTGAGAGACAATGGCATTGAATCGTCACGTTTGCGTTTGAAAAGTAATGGGAACAAGACCCCAATTGTCAGTAACGAAAGGCAATTAGATGGCAAAGGAAGGTGGTTCAATCGAAATATGCGCGTGGAAATTTTCATTTTAAAGTCGAAAAATGGAAAATAAGGTTCTTCACAAGATTAAGGCGCACTTTGATGGCCATTTCTTTACGCAGCAAAAAGATGTCCATGATTTTTCAAAGGAAATCACTCCGAATGATTTTCATTCAATGAATATCTATCGCGGACATGTTACTGAGGTTGAGTTATTGCCTTTAGAAGCTAAATTGCCAAAAACTGATTTTGAATTTTATCAAGTACATAACATTCAAATTGAACCCGGTGGTCAATGGCCATTCGAAATCCCAAGAATTTTTGATTTCTACGAATTCAATTTGGATGAGGTGAAATTTGAACAACCTAATTTTCAAAAAGGTGTTCATTCTTCTTTGAAAAATGACGAAACCTATGTTAAAATTTCAGGGACGCTCTATGGATCAATTTTAGAGCGTAAGGTGAATCCACCAATCGACACCCCCTTGCCCAAGCCAACACCAGACGAGCCATGTCTGCAATGCAATGCTGAAAACAAATCGGGAGGATATGGCGTTGACCAAAGAGAAATTTATCTTGGACCCGAATCTGGTAAAGTTTGGCTGCGATTCAATCCTGTACAACGTATAGATCGACTAGAGGTGAACTATGAGGGAAAAAGAATATGGTCTACCTATGAAGTACACCCGAATGTAGATGGTTTCATTGGAGGAGATTTATCTTCCGGTAACCAATCAACGGAGTTATGGAAATCTTTCGATTACAAATTCAATAAGGATAACACTGTTTCAGTTGTTGTGACCGGCAAAGAACCAGATACCATTTGGGATTACACTTTATTTTGCCCCAATTTTATCCCACCCAATTTACCGTCAAATGCAGGTGATGATCCTGTGAATACAAATGATCCAGACAATGGAGGGACCGGCGTAAAGGACCCAAACAACCCCAATTCGCCCATTACAGATGCCATAGACAAGGCAAAGGCTGGTTGCAGAAATAAGGGGTGTTTAAATTGGTTGAAATACTTGTTTCTTTTACTACTCCTTTTGTTTTTACTCAAACAATGTACGTCTCTAGGTCGACACTTCCAATGCTACTACGAAAAGGCGCAAAGTGAACGTTTGATCAAAGAATATGACGAGGAGATTGAAAGAAAGAAAAAAGAAATTGACGACACGAAAATTGAGGTTGAACCATGTGCATCTAAGAAGGCGAATGGAACAAATGAGGTGACTGTCGATTATTACGAATTAGGCGATAAGTCAGGCATTGTGGGCGTTGTCTACAACATGATTGATGCCAAGGACATGATGGAAGTGTATTACGATGGAGAGTTGGTTGGAAGCACGAATGGTTTGGTTTCAGGGACAGGAACTATTTCATGGAATTATGAGGCAGAAAAAGGAAAGCCTACTCGATTTATGGTGAAATTGACACCTGGACCAGATCCTCATACGGAATGGGATTACAAATTAATATGCCCTCAATAATGGAACTGTACAAACAAATCGGCATAGGTCCTGGGATTTTCGAGACACTCACAACTGATGAAGCTGATCGTCAAAAAAAGATTTACTCTCGCTTGGTCATTTTCATTAGTGTTACATCAATACTTGCTGCATTTTCCATGTTCTTGTTTGCGGCAATTGTTTTTCAATCCTATCTCATAGCACTACTTACTGGAGTTTTTCTTGGTCTAGTCATGTATAATTTCCAACGGTTATTGATTATTGCTTCATTGTCACCTCAAGATGAGTTGCTTTACTTGAATTGGATTGATAAAAAAAGAGAATTTGAGGATTTGACAGATGCTAAAGTGATGGAACTTCAATCCAAAGCGGACCGCGAAGCTTTTCTCACCGACAAGAAAATCGCCATAAGAAATGCTACAGCAAATTTCAATCAGCGAAAAACGGGATTTGTCAATCAGTTTATAGGTAAACTAATGTTCGTTCTCATATTGGTTTTGTTTGGGATTATCGTAGCGAATGGATTAGAACTTTTCCTGTTTCGTGGACAAATAAATGAATCCATTGACCAGTTATTGCAATCGAAAGAAGTCGTGGTCGATCCATGGTCGAAGAAATACATATTTACTGCGGCGAAAGGAAAAGAGTTCCTACTGATTAACTCAAATTCACTTCTTGTAGATCTTGAATTTTTATCAAGAGGGTTGGGGTATTGGAAGTATTTAATGGATTTTATTGTCCTCATCATCTTCTTGTTTCCTATCATTCTGTTGAATAAAAGTGCTGAGTTTTTGAAAGGACCGGTAATGAGAGAATTGGTAGTACAAGAGTTGAGAATTACCAATGACCATTACATTTTGTCAAGACGATTTATTCTTATTGAAAAAGAGGAATATGTAAAATGGTTGTCCAATAGATCTTATGCTGATTTTTACAATCGGACAAAGCGACCTAACAGGTAAAATTTTTTCGAATGAATAATAAGAAGTATTTTAACATTGGAAACCTTGTCTTCTGGATATTGCTTCTCTTTTTGTTTCTTGTATTCATTCCTTTTTTTGGTCATTTTTTCTTTAATGAAAAAATGGTGAAAGAATGGGAAAAGGAAGTAAAGGCAGAAGATAAGCAAGATGACGAATGGGGCGATACGGAGAAGGAAGATACGAGTTCCGTTAATGGCAAGATAAATATTGTTTGGAAATGGCAGGATTACGACAGGAAATGGCATAAAATATCCTTTGCGGTTGATTCAGTGCAGTTGAATCAAGTACCTGGATTTAGAGAGTCACAAGGGAATATTCTAAATGTACTTTACGGCAAATTGCATGACAACAGCTTGCCGATCATGGATCCGATGATCAAGGCATTTAAAGCCGAAATTAAACGGCAAAATTATCCAAGAGACGAAGCATATATGAAGTCAATGGAACTTATCGCCTCTGCGGTTCAATTTATTCCCTACACACTGGTTCTTGGTGATGAAGAAGATTGTCCATGTGAAATGCCTTTCGGTAGTTTCAGTGCAGATTGTAAGGTGCAAAGTGATGGACGAGGATGTTGTAGCGGAGTCATGCCAAATGGGGTATATGCTCCAGCAGAGTTCATGTACCACAAAAAGGGGGACTGTGACACGCGTTCATTATTCGCTTACACAATCTTAAACGAACTCGGTTTCGATGTGGCGGTGATGGTAAGTATGGAGGAGGGACACAGTGTTTTGGGTGTTCACCTGAAAAACAGATCCTATCCAAGCTACGGAAAAGATGCCTCGGGTAAAAAATACTTTTTATGGGAACTTACCGCACGCGACTTTCAGCTAGGGTATGATGTAAAAGGAAATGATTGGGAATCCTATTTAAATTAATGTTAAACGAAAAAACAACGTAAAAATGAGTACTTCTGTAATTAACTTAGTCATTATTGTTCTGCTTGGAATAGCTTATATGTTTACCTATTCAATCGTAATTAGTAAGTTCCTGAATAAAATTTCTACGCCAAAGAATATGGCCATTTTGATGATCTATTTTTCGGCTTTACTTTCGGCAGGGGTGAATTTGTATCACATCTCGGAAATTTCTACCAATGCATTTACCTTCTTTTTCGATAAGCAAGATTTCGTTAACGCAATACTTTATTCCATCGGCTTTTTTGTTGGTATGTGGGTGTTCTCGTTTGCATTTTTCTGGATAAGTTTCTTTCTTGTTGGGATGTTTACCTCGCAAGTTGAAAAACATGAATTATCGATGAACAATAGAGAAATTGCTGGATTACATGGTATTATTCTGATTACCTTGTCTTTTGTTATTGCACCAGTATTGATCTCTATCGCTTCTCAATTTATTCCTTATCCAGAATTGCCATTCTAATTTTGGTTAAGAAGAATGACTCACCCATTTAGGATTCTTTTATTTATCGTTTTATCTCTTACGTTCAAATTTAATTTGCACGAGTGTCATGCTGCGTCGTTGAATTTGCGCATCGATGGACAGGCAGAAGTTGATTTTCTAAGAACTAACCTCGCGCAAATAGAATTCAATCCTTTAAACGCCTTTAGTTATTCAATTGAGGAGAGTGATCCGAACCAAGGTGTTACAGGTTTATTCTCTTTCAAAATAAGTATTCAAGGAAAGGAAGATTACCTTCGCCTCGGAGCGCGCGTTGCGCAATTGCTCGATTCCATTGCACTGAAGCAGGAAGATAGGAGTTTTTATGTGCAACAAAACAACCGTGAGGTGCATCCATTCGTATTTAATGGAGTATCCTATTATCTGAGGTCCAAATCTTCTGTAGATCTGATCCGTTCTTTCTTTGAATCTATTTGGTTAAATTCCAAGGAGGTTTTTTTGCTTAACAGATGTGGCGAAGTTCAGACCTTTCAATTTGGTAGGGCGGCATTTACGCCGCTAAATCTTTTTCTTTTCAATGGGGATATACCTATTGGACAAGTCGTTGGGGCAAGTTCAGAATTGGTTTCCTTCAATGGTAATGTGGTGATTCATAAATCAGAATTGTCCTATTTCACGGGTCAGAATGCTATGAGATTAAATAATGAAATTTTTGATTATTCTCTGTTGAATCCTAGTGAGACAAATTCGATAAAGAGAAGTTTGATTTACGATGGAATTCGTTTCAGTGAAATATCAAAGCAAAATGAATTCTCAACTACTTTTTCGATCGCTTACACAAGTGAAGGAATAAATCAATCTCATTTTTCGCTGCACACTACCGAAAGCGAAACTCCTCCTTTTGACAATGCAAAAATCCTTTTAAGCCTTCATTATCCTAGTGTTTTATGTGGTCAGTTTGTCAATGCGCAATATCCTATTCGCATGTCTGTGCGCACATCAGAAATCAATGTGATTCGGCGAAAAAATTTTTACTCAGTACCGATTTTAAGTGATCTTGGTTTCCCATTGGGCAAATATTCCATTCGAGAAAGATACATCACTGTAAATGATTCTATATTTCATTCAACTCAGCTATTAAAATATAGAGCCTATGGATGGGCAAATGGCTTGCTTTCTGCCGTTGTTCCGGGATTAGGAATGAGGAGGGTGTCAAATTCTTTACAAAAATCAATGCTTTGTTTTGGAATGGTTGCTTTACCTTCCATTTTTGCGTTAACATCGGAAGTTGTTTCGCAACATTATTACCAAAAATACTATAACGAAACGAGTGATGCTCCGATAGGATCATCTCCCAATTATGTGCGCGCAAATACATGGCATAAGGCATCGTTAATTTCTACTGGAGTGTCTGCTGTCGCATGGCTGTTTCAGTTTTCATGGGTAATAAAACTAGGCATAGAAAATGACGTTCAAGAAAGGGTGATACGGTCCGCGATTCGAAAAGACAAACTTATAATTGTTGATGAATTCAAAGAGTATGTTCAGTTTTAAATTAGTAAGCCTCCAACTTTGCGTTGTTGTCATCTTACTTTCAGTAGGTTGCGATAAGTACAGACGTTGGGATTTGCCGGTTAAGGCGGATTTGTCTGTGGCTGTATTCAGTGCGTCGAACGATTCAATCGTAATAAAAGGGGATATTCTAAATGAAAATCATGGTGAAATTACAGAACGCGGATTGATCGTCGTAAAAGGAAATGATTTTCTTCAAGCCGACACACTTTACCCTGTTTCATTCGATGATAAGTCAGCGTATTTCAAGCTGTTGAATTTTGAGTTGTCGAGTTATTACGAAATGAAATTTTTTGTGATAGGTGAAGCAGGCTTGTCGTGTAGTAAAATTGTATCATTTACTACAGGGAACGCAATTGGTTCGCCTGAAGTGCATACATTGGCACCAAGTGAAACGACAATCAACTCAACTAGGTTGTATGGAACCGTTTATTCCCAGGGTGCTCAAATCGTTACTCAACGTGGATTTTGTTGGTCAACCGTATCCAATCCTACAACAAGCAATTCATCAGTTGTTGTTGGCAGTGGACTAGGTGCTTTTGATGTTAAAGTCGACAATCTTATTCCGAGTACTTTGTATTATGTTCGCGCCTTTGCGACGAATGCGATTGCGACTTCGTATGGCGAGCAGTTAACCTTTCAAACATCAGATTTAGGACAATTGACTTATGGAGATTCTGTCTTCGGAGGGCGTACTTGCCAACTTACGAAGAATTGCGAAAAATGCGTCAAAATTTATTACTCAATGGAATAGGGAATTTCTTCCCTTCATGGTATTGGTCCTCACATCAATTTACTGGAGCAACCGCTGGAAGTGTGAACTTCAATATCAACCAAACCGAAGTGGGTAATTTCCCCAAAGAATATACCTACCGTGTAAGGGCGATTCGAATGTTCTAAATGTCCAATAAAATCGAGAGGAATTAAAGACTTTTTCGAACAGTGAATGTCGTTCTTCGATTGAGTTGATGTTGTTCTTCGGTACATTTTACGCCATCTGAACACCCATTAAGTAACATCGATTCTCCATAACCCCTTGCACTCAAACGAACTGGGTCAACTCCTTTAGCAATAAGATAGGATACGACAGATTGCGCTCTGTTCTGAGAAAGCGTCAAATTGTATTGGGCTGAACCACGACTATCTGTATGGGAGCCAATCTCGATGAATAATTGAGGGTTGTCCTTCATCATTTTTACCAGATTATCGAGCTCTTGAATGGCCTCTTCCCTGAGGTTAAACTTATCATAATCGTAGTAAATTGAGTTGAGTAGAATTGGTTTATCTAACTCAATAATTTCAACTTCAAAATTTTGAGTGCCAAACCATCTTGTGCTTGCGTAAAAGTTGAATTTTTGGGGTGAATTTACCTTTTGAAGAGCACCGGGGAAACTTCCAATAAAATCGCTAGAAACAAGATCGTCTGTCTTGACTTCAATAGGGTTATAATAGTTTTGCTGAAGCCGGATTGGTGTTAACCAGTAACGGTCTTGTTGCGTTGTAATGTAGCTGAATAATCCATCCTTGTGGTCTCGGCAAAAGAAGAGTGAGCCATCTTCTGAACTATAGGGCAAGAATTCATTGGCACTCGTATTTATCTCAGCACCTAAATTAACCGGACTTGACCATTGACCATTTGTGAAGTTAGAACAATATATATCGGTTCCACCAAAGCCATTGGGCAAATTAGCAATAAAATAAAGTCTTGAACCATCACTGGATAACCAAGGATGAATTCGAGAGTAATTCGGCAAGTCCGACGCATTCTGAAGAATAGCACCATTTTCAAAACGACTCACAATGTCAGTTCTTAAATACAGTGGACTTAACCAGAATGGTGAGTTTTTCTGTATAAAGACAGTCGTGTTTTTCTTTTCACTTTGATACAGCTGTTGAATCCAGAGATTGCTGTAGTTGTTTGAATGAACAGGCCTATCTAACCAATAAGCCCTCAGAAAAGTCATTGGATAATGGATGTTTTCATGGACGAAGGACCTACAAATGGCGAACATAAATAAAGCCGATAGATCATTCGTATTATCCTTCGTATAGTTTAGAAGTTGATTGCTTGCCTGGTCGAATTTTCCTTGTTCCATGAGCACACGGATATACTCCAGATGATGAAAGGGTGAAACATACATTCCAACATGTGCAGCTTCCTTAAATTGTTGTTCGGCAAGATCAAGTTTCCCCATTTTTGCATAGCATTCCGCAAGCATAAACCTGACTTCTGATTTCTTCCCTTTTTTCATTGCAGCGGTAAAGTGAGCAATAGCCATCGGATAATTAGCGTGGTCGTAATACGATTCTCCTTTTTGTATATGAAAACGTGAACATGACGCAAGGAGAATAACACAAAGTACTACCAGTATTGTCTTTACCATATAAACGAAAATAGTAAATTCATTCTTTATAAAGCTAAAATTGATTTAAACAATCAAAATGCAAAAGATCATACGGCAACTGTTATGAATAAAACAACTTGGCGTAAACAATCGACACAAAGCCAAATGAAATACCTGAAAAAGTAATGAGGGATAAACAGAAAGTATTGGTGTATCTCGCATCTGGACCATATAGAGCCGAATACGAGAAATTGCCCTTTGATAAAATCATATTAATCGATTATCACGCATTCAGAAATGATCAATTAGGTGAAAAGGTTGAATGTTGGAGTTGTAATGTGCTCGATGCCGTTGAACGTTTGAAGCGCCGAAACTTGAAAATTTCTTGCTTGGTGAATATCAATGAAGGGCTGCAAGAAGGAGGTGGATCCTTTGTTATGCTCTCCCACTTCATGATGGGATATTTGTCGCCATGTCTCTTGGATGAGTTTGTCTTAGTAAGCGATTTAAATTATTACAAGTCCGTGCGTATTTTAGGGAAAATTAAAAAGCTTGATTGGGGATTTGATTTTACCAAATTGACACGTAGTGATGAAGACTTTCTGAATCCTTGCCTGTTCACTCACAAGGCTTATAGAAATGGAGTGTATAAGGAAGTCGACAGCTTTGGTGAGGTCTTTCGACTGAAGAGAATACAGAAATCAAAAAGTTTAGCACTCAATCCGGGTGTTCACGTTCAAGTGAAGCAGAAGAGCATCTGGCAAGATACTGATGAGTTGGATTTGATTGGTGTAAGTATTTCTAGTCAAAGTGAAATTTTCAGACATCGTTCACCGAATATCAGGTCCTACTTTCTCGAAAAACAAAAAACGCTTGACATACAAGGACTGTCCATGATCGAAATCTTGGATTATTGTGAAAAAAATGAAATTCAATCCCTTGGTTTAATGCCCTGGATGGATGGTAATTATAGTGGAGTCATTGAGGCGATTAAACGATACACGTTTACATTTTTAAAGAAAATTACATTTTATCATTTATCGAAAAAGGACTACGCTCAGCTCTATAACTATCCGAATGAAATTAATCAAAACAAAACCCATGAATAGTAACGTTGTAAATATTACCGCACTCTTTGATTCCATGAGTGAAGAACAGCAGAATTACGCCATTGAAAATCAATTTCCATATATCTACTCAAAAGCGAGTAAATTTTTAAAAATTGGAGCTGAACTTTATCGTAAAGATGATTTTTTTAATCAACCACCATCCGATTTCGATGAGGAGGATATCGCTATTTTACAGCACGGATGTAGACAAGTTATAGCTGGCATCGGGATGTCTGCAGAAAACCCATTCACAGGATTGGATGTTTCAGGATTTTCTGCTTTGATGGAACTATTTCATTTTCAGTCTATAGGTCGAAAGACCAATCATGGTAAGGTGTTCAATGGCGAAAAGGGTGCACTTGATTGCATCAAGTTTAAGCACATGATTGATGGTAGAATAGGTGAATATTTTAATTTCTGTGTTTACCCGAAATTTGACTAATGTAAATTTAGTCCATATTCATTGAGATAACGATCTATTCACGAACGATTCTTTTCGAAATCGTTCCATCTTCAGTACTTACAATTAGTATGTATTGCCCAGAAGGTATTTCGATCGCATAAGTTCCGTTTGTTGCATGTCCAATTGAATAAACTTCACGACCATCAATCGAATAAATTGAAAGTGTGAAATCCCCATCCTTCAAACCACTGATGGTAAGCTCTGTCGAAAATGGCATTGGTGCGATTTGAAACTGCTCGTTTATGTCCTCATCTATTCCAAGTCCACTAATCGTTGTGCATGCAGATGTGTCAGCGCAACCCTGAGCATTTGTGACAATTACAGCATAATCACCGTTTGTGGTCGCTGTATAGGTGATGTTGTTTGCATTAGGGATAAGAGACAACGATGGACACTCTACCCATTGGTATACAGCGCCCGATTGAAGTGCTGTGATTGTCGTGTTTGTAACAGAGGTTGCAGTGGATGGCAGTGGTGCTACCGTGATATTCACTGTTTGAGAGCTCGTTCCACCTGAGTTTCCAACAGTCAATGTAACGGTATAGTTTCCAGGTGTGCTGTAACAATGAGGAGGTGGTGTCTGTTGGTTGAATGTTGTGCCATCACCAAAATCCCATGTCCATGATGTGATCGTTCCTGTTGATTGGTCACTAAATGATACACATTCTCCTGGGCATAGTGTTGAAACAGTGTTCAATATACCAGCAACAGGTGGAGTTGCTCCAGGAACTGTGATACGGACATTATTCACTGCAAAGGAAGGGTCCGTTCCAGCGCCGTCATTATCGTTTTGCCAATTGAATCCGATTCGAAGGTTAGCAATGTTAGTACAGGCCGCAGGTAAAGTGATGTTTGAAGCTTGCCATAATCCTTGACCATTACCACAAGTTGTACCTCCTGTCATTGCTTGCAATGTAGTCCATGTTGTTCCACCATTGGTACTGTAGAGCACCGAGCAATAATCTGTTCCTGCGGCACCAATTCCAATCCAATCGAAAGAAAGCGTGAGATTGGAATAACCAGCTGTTGAAATGTTTGAATTATAAACCGTACGTTTATTTGTTGTAGATGCGAAAAATCCAAGTCCGCCGTCCCCCGCATTGTAGGTAGCGCCTGCGCCAATACACCATGTTCCTTGACATCCCACGTGCAATGTTTTGTTTCCATTCGTTGCGACACCAC
>JAJTDQ010000080.1 GCA_021300505.1 Cryomorphaceae bacterium | reverse complement strand
GAAACTGTTGTGTATTGTGGTCATGGGCCAGAAACAACCATCGGTAAAGCAAAGCGAACGAATTACATCTATAATTTTTAATCAGCAGCAATGCGGATTGGAGTCAACGCACGTTTTTTATTGCCCGATCGAATCGATGGCTTTGGTCGATATTCCGAGGAAGTGATTCGTCGTTTGGTGGAGATGCATCCTGAAGATGAATTCATTCTTTTCTTCGATCGACCTTATGACACGCGTTTTGTTTTTGGCAAAAATGTTACACCAGTTGTTCTTGGCCCGCCAGCTCGACATCCCATTTTATTTTTCATCTGGTTTGAATGGTCTATTCGCCGCGCCTTGAAAAAACACAAGGTTGACGTTTTCTTTTCTCCAGACGGATATTTGTCGCTCTTGTCTAAAACTCCTCAGGTAGGTGTGATTCACGATATCAATTTCGAACATTACCCGAAAGATATCCCATTTACAGCGCGTCATTACCTGCGTACATTTTTTCCCCGCTTTGCAAAAAAAGCGTCGCACGTGATTACCGTTTCAGACTTTTCAAAACAAGATATCGTTCGAACCTATGGCATTTCACCTGAGAAAATAAGTGCCTTTTGGAACAGTGCATCGGATGATTTTCGACCACTTGACGTCAATACGCAAATCAGTATTCGTCAAAAATACACCGAAGGGAAACCCTATTTTCTCTTTGTAGGAACTATTCATCCGCGTAAAAATATTGCCCGACTCATCGAGGCCTTTTGTGCGTTTAAAAGAGAAACGAATTCCGACGATCAACTTGTCATTGTTGGCGTGCCCCTTTGGGATCATTTTGGATTCACAGCTCCTCCGAAAGAAATCGAGTCACAGATTCACTTTACTGGTCAACTGTCACAAGTTGAACTCGCGCAGGTTATGGCCGCTGCCAAACTTTTCGTTTATGTTCCCTATTTTGAAGGATTTGGGATCCCGCTCGTAGAGGCAATGAAGTGTGGTACCCCAATTTTAAGTGGAGACAAAACAGCTTTGCCCGAAGTAGGTGGAGATGCCGTTCATTATTGCGACCCGTTTGATATAAAATCTATTGTAAATCAAATGGTTGCATTACACAAGGATCAGGTTGCACTTGACACACTTGGTGCAAAAGGTTTAGAGCGATCGAAACTTTTTAGTTGGGAAAGCACCGCAAGGGAGGTTTATAATGTAATTAAAGTGACGAATGACAAGTTACCTGGTGGCTCCTCCGTGGCGGACAAGTGAGGTGCGATAGCAGTCTCGAAGCCACAAATGATGAGTTACGAGTTGCAATCAAGTCTTCTGTCCTTTGTCCTTCGAAGCTCAAAGAGCGAAGAAGTGTCCTTTATCCTCCATGGTGACTTCGAGACTTCCTTCGGAACCCCATCAATTACAGAGCGAGAGTGAGAACGGAGAGCGACCGAAGTTTACTCGAGTCTTAATATCTTAAAATCCTGAAGTCTTAATATCCGCAAGTCCTTTGTCCTCCATGGTGGCTTCGAGACTTCCTTCGGAACCTCAGCCACCAAAGTTATAACCGTGTCCTTTGTCTTTTGTCAAAAAGTCCTTTGTCCTATTAAACGTAAAACGGAGAAATCATAAAGTAAACAGCCACCCCGCTTACAGCGACATAAAGCCAAATTGGGAATGAGAATCTTGTCCATTTCTTATGGTCTTCGAAACGGCCTTCCCAGGCTGCGAGATAAGTAAACAGCACCATTGGAATAACGGCTACACTCAATACGATGTGACTGATGAGTAACGTATAGTACACTGCTGGTACACTTCCCTTGTATTCCGTCGGGCTTGATGTTGCATGATAAGCCACATATGCCGCTAAGAAAAGCAATGACAACAGGAGTGCAACACGAATCAGGTTGCGGTGAAGATTCATGTTTTTCGATTTGATCGCTACCAAGGCCATGATCAATACAATAGCGGTTAAACCATTGATACCAGCATAGATTTTTGGTAAAAATGAGAGGTCTACACCTTTTATTTGTACTTTAAATAGCAAAGCCACAACAACGGGTATTACCACTGAAAGCGCAATGATTACTGTCCGCACTTGTTTCACTTTTTTTGGATCATTCAATGTTGTACTCATACTTCAATAATTTTCGTAAATCTTCTTCTAATTGTTTGACTTGCTTCTTATCCGTTCCTAAATAAACGCCGCGAACATATCCCTCTTTGTCTACGAGTGTAAAAGCGCCAGAATGTGCAAATCCTCCGGCTTCCTCTTCATCTCGACCAGCAAAAGTTTTGAAATTTTCGATACCCAGAAAATGTGTTTCTTCCTCATCTCCAGTTAAAAACACCCAGTTGAACTCATCTACACCGTAGTGCTTGCTATACCGCTTAAGTACTTTTGGTTGGTCAAAATCAGGGTTAATCGTAAAAGACATGAATTGAATTTCTTTCTTCAAGTCACGCGTAGATTGTTGCAAGCTGAGCATGTTTCGCGTCATTGAAGGACAAATCGTAGGACATGAAGTAAAGAAAAATTCAGCGACCCAAATTTTTCCTTTAAAATCCGTAGATTTTACTTTCTTCCCATTTTGGTTTGTAAAGGTAAAGAACGGAATTTTTGGATAAACGGTATCTGCTACTTCTACTCCATCCACTAATTTATATTCAATATCAAAATTGCCTATGAAAGGGAGAACACGCTCCTTTTTCTTAGGAGTGCATGCCACGAGAAATAAAAGTGCTATGCATAAAAACAGGCGCATAATCAAAAAACAGATTCGCTCAATTAATGTTTTCTTTCTTTGTCATATTGCTTTTGAAGCAGTGCGATATTGTCTCTCATCCTGCGCACCATTCCCTCTGTTTTACCAGATAGCACCATGCGCAAGTGATTTTTCTTATCCAACAAAAGCATCAACTCTTGAAAGGCGTGACCACCATAATATTCTTTACCTTCTCGCAAAAGTTTTTGACCATTGTGCGTAAAGTCATACATGCTTTTTACATCGCCACTAACAACTAGCCATAAATCAGGGTCATAACCTTCCACATTGTCTTTAATGGCAGCCACTGTAGTCGAAAGGTCAGTTACAGGATTTCCATTGCCATCTGTCACGAAGGAAATGATACGCACCTGTTTCATTTTTTTACGCTTGTTCTTACGGATGTGTTGGTATATGTGTTGGTCGAGATGCCACATGGAAATTGAACAGTTTCCAGGACAAGATTCTTGAATCGCAGTGACGATCACTACTTTGCCTTCGAAATCAGCTGATGTCATTTTGATTCCACGGGAATCGGTTACGACATATTCCTTCGCTGCTCCATAGTCATCCAATGTCTTGAATTTATGTGTACAGCCACGTGTTGAAATAAACACCAATAAAAAAGCCGGACCAAATGTTAGTAGAAACGCAAATGCTACTTTCATTCGTCCGGCAGTACTTTTTTGTGCCATGTGACTATCCTCCGTATGTTGACCATGCGTTACCCACAGCCAATGCCTCCATCAATGCGATGAAAATCAGATACAAGATGAATAAAATATAAGGAACTAAAACCACATATTTCAAGCTTTTTTTCTCATCACCAAGGTGCATAAATACCAAAACGATATACGCTGCTTTCACCAATGTCAAAACGATATAACCGTATTTGATCATTTGCCATGTTGTTCCTGTTGTCGTTGCACGACCCCATTTTGCACCTACTATTACTTCAATAACAGTGATTAAAGTAAGAAGGATTGTAACATTTAAAATTTTCTTGCGAATTGCTTTTCCTGCTTCTTCGCTGTGGTGAGCATCTAATGAGTACTCAATGATATCATCTCTTTCCATAATCTGGATATTTTCTATTAACTAATTAAACGAGGTAGAAGAAGGTAAATACGAATACCCACACTAAATCGACAAAGTGCCAATAAAGACCAGTTTTCTCAACCATCTCGTAATGACCACGTTTATGGTACGTTCCTGCAACCGCTCCTAAGCAAATGATGATGTTGATCACCACTCCAGAGAATACGTGGAAACCGTGGAAACCTGTAATGAAGAAGAAGAACTGCGCGTATTGTTGTGGTCCGTACTCATTTTGTTTCAAGTTCGCTCCGTATATTACCTTGTTCGCAACACCACTATTGATTACCTCATAGTACTGCTTGCATGCTTTATCACCTTCAAGCTTATCACCAACTTTGTGTTTCTTTCCATCTTTCTTGATGATCATTTCAAAGTGTGAGTCTGCTGCTTTAGTGATTGTCGCTTTTGAACCATCATGCAATGTGATGACACCGTTTTCGATGTTCCCGGCAACAACAGCATGCTGGTATTGGTGCATTAAATCCTCAGTAATCACATCCCCTTTTTTGTGATGTTTACCCGCAACAGTTACTTTGAAGTTTTCGATTTCGCCAAAATGACCTCTCACTATCGCTTGAGACCCATCAACCAATTCTACCTTTCCAAATTCGGAACCATGGATAAAGTGATACCACTCCCATGCCTGAGAACCTACGAAGAAGAATCCACCGATAATCGTTGCGATCATCCATCTCACCACTCCACGCTTGCATGCATCTTGAGCATCGTGACGTGTATATCCGTAGGCAATCAAAAGTCCTCCGAAAGTCAAAGCATCCGATACCAAGAAAAACCACATCATAAGTTTTCCGTAGCTCGTGCTGAACGGTGATACCTTCCCACCCCACAGGGCTGAATTATCAATTTGTTGTGTAGCGTGTACTGCCATTACAAAAATTTTTGTGCAAGTTTAATGAATAAAAAGTAAAAACAGCAACAAATAGAGCCATAATAAGCCTAAAAAATGCCAGAAGATCGCTCCAAGCTTTAAACTAAGAAACTCAGACGACGAGAATTTACCTGTAAATGAACCAATTGTAACGCGTAAAAGATAAATTAAAGCGACTGCAATATGAAGTAAATGCAGGAAGGTGATGATGAACAAATAGGACGATGCTGTATCGGAAGTTTCCATTGCTTTGATCTGCAGATAACGATTCAATTTTTGTCCTTTGAAACGCAATTCTCGCTGAGCATATTCGAGTTTTTCACCTTTGAAATAAATATCGAAGTCTTTTCCAATTTTTCCGCGGTGAAAAAAGTCTCCACGCTCATCCTTCACATTTACCGCCAATTGCTGCAAACGCAGTAAATCCACGTACTGCAATTCTTTTCCGTCTGGCGTGCACAACTTATTATTGATTAGACCAACAGGTACATTCGACAAATAAAGGATAAAGTCTTTGCCATAACTCTTCACATACAATTGCTTTCTACGATCAACTTTAAGGAATTGAGACATAAATGCTTTGTACTCATCCAACTCCTTTTGACTCATCTCACGGCCGTTGATCAAGAATGTGTTTCCGTCAATTTCAATGAAGGATCCATTCATTTTCACGTTGTAATATTCACCGTAATTCCCTTCTGTTACAAGAATTTTATTGTTTGCTGGATGCGCCCCTTCTGAGATCAGTTGCCCGTAGCCCTTAAACTGAAAGAAGACAAATCCAACTGCAGCAAGAACAGTTAAGAACATAAAGACCTTCAATAGTTTAATGTTGTTCTTTTTCACGAATCGCAAGGCCAACTCGAAGAAAATACTGCTTGCAACTATGGCTGCTGTACTCATCCAAAATCCTGTCGGCAAGGGGTATTTCACCCAAAAGGAATCCCCCATCGACACAATGTACGCTGAAGTGAATCCTGCAAAAAGCATCACGATGCTGAAAATCCCAACATAGACCAGATTCTTTTTGGTCTTTTCTCTCAATTCGGGACTTAATTCGTCTGTAAAATTTCTTTTCATGGCTTATTTCATTAAATAACAATCAATAACATATACAAACTGGACAACTGGTAAATAAACAAATGATGCAAACATAAGTTTTCGCGCATCTGCTGTTTCACATGAAATATAAAGTCGGTACGCGTAAAGGAAGAAAACAGTTCCCGAAATGGTAGCGACCACAAGCGACATCGTTCCTACCATATCCAATACCCAAGGCAACAGACTGAATGGGATCATGGCAAGGGCATAGACAATAATTTGAAATGCTGATTCCTTTGAACGTCCTGTCCGCGAAGGTAAAAGTGAAAACCCTGCAGCTTTGTAATCGTCGTACACGACCCATGCAATGGCCCAAAAATGCGGAAACTGCCACATGAACTGCACGAAGAACAAGATTCCAGGCAAAAGTCCGAAGTCATCCTTTGCCGCTATTGCTCCCAACATTGGCGGAATAGCACCTGGAAAAGCACCAACAAATACCGCCCATGGTGAAACGCGTTTCATTGGTGTATAAATGAAGACATAGGATACGTAAGCGACTACTCCTAGAATTGCAGAAGAAAGATTGATTTGGTACAACAAATAGGTACCAACGAATAAACAAACAGCCACAACAATGAATCCTTCATTTACGGTCATCATGCCTTGTGGAATAGGTCGGCGCTCAGTGCGCTTCATCAACTTGTCTAAGTCGCGCTCCCAGATTTGGTTTGATCCATTTGATGCTGCGGTTACGAGTATTCCACCGATCATTAAATTGGCGATAATGGGCCATTCTACCTCAACATTGTTCGCAAAAGCAGAGAATAAATAGCCCGCCAAAGCAGATAAAATTACCGAAAAGGATAGTCTGAACTTCGTAAACACGAAATATGCCCGGTATTTTTGTTTAAGAGATATGCTAGTGCTCAGGGCCATCGTTTGAATAAATTCGGAGTACAAAAGTAATCAATATCACTTTCTTTTAGTGGTTAAAACTCTGCTTTTACATTGCCATTTTTCAAACACGCATGATATCCTTACATTTGTACATGCAGCCTATTCAAAAACTGTCCATTTTAATTCCAGCATACAACGAGGAACGCACCATTTGTGAACTTCTCCAGAAGGTGATACAATCTGTTCTTCCCGAAGGAATTACAAAAGAAATCATCATTGTGAATGACTGTTCTACAGACAATACACACGCGGTCATCTCACATTTTATTGAGCAACATCCTCAAGTAGATTTTCAGTTGTTTCTGCAGGATCAAAATAAAGGAAAAGGGGCGGCGATAAATCGTGCCATTCAAGAATGTACTGGCGACTACTTGATCATTCAGGACGCCGACCTTGAATATGATCCTGATGAATATTGCTTATTGTTGAAGCCTGTTTTCAAAGACAATGCGGATGTCGTATACGGTTCTAGGTTTATTGGTCACCATCCACACCGCATCTTATTTTACTGGCATTCCATCGGAAATAAGTTTCTGACGAGGCTTTCCAACATGATGACAAACTTGAATTTAACGGATATGGAGACATGTTACAAACTAATGCGTACCTCCATCGCCAAAAAGATCACCATACGCGAGCGACGTTTCGGCATTGAACCAGAGATCACAGCCAAATTGGCCAAAGTCAAGGGCATTCGTATCTATGAGGTAGGGATTTCTTACTACGGCCGCACCTACGAGGAAGGGAAAAAAATTGGATGGAAAGATGGGTTTCGTGCCATTTATTGCATTCTAAAATACAAGTTCACTAACTAGCAGATGGTTTTCTCAGGAATCATATTCGCAGTGTTCTTTCTGCCGATATTACTGGTGCTTTACACCATTGTTCCTGGAAAATTTAAAAACATACTTCTTCTCCTTTCTAGCCTCTTTTTTTACGCGTGGGGAGAACCCGCCTTCCTGTTTGTATTGCTCTTAGAATGTGTGACGAACTTTTTTCTTGTCAAGTATTTAAGCTCACTCGAAGGACGATCTCGACGAAAGGTCATGATCTTCAGTGTTGTTTTCAACCTCGGATTTCTGGTCTACTTCAAGTATTTCAATTTTTTTCTGGAAAACACCAATTCACTGCTTGATGTGATGGGTGGCGGTATGATTGACTGGAAATCTGTTGTGTTGCCCATCGGAATTTCATTCTACACCTTTCAATCCATTACCTATGCGGTGGATGTGTACCGAAAAAATGCGGAACCCCAGCGCTACCTTCACAATTATGTATTGTACAGCTTTTTATTTCCGCACCTCATCGCTGGACCAATCGTAAAATATAATCTTGTCGCACAACAGATTACAAGCCGTGTCGAGACCGCCAATCAGTTTTTGGCAGGATTTACACGTTTTTCGATTGGCTTAGGTAAGAAGGTGCTCATCGCCAATGTCCTCGGGGAATATTCATCCCAACTGCTAGATGGTCAATCAGACCTCACTTCGGGTGCTGCTTGGCTAGGTATGTTGGCCTATACTTTTCAGATTTACTTCGATTTCTCGGGTTATTCAGACATGGCCATCGGACTTGGAAAGCTCTTTGGTTTTACCTTCCCCGAAAACTTTGACCGTCCCTATACCAGTCGTTCCATCACTGAGTTCTGGAAAAAATGGCACATCACCTTGGGGGATTTCATGAAGAATTACCTCTACATCCCGCTCGGAGGAAATCGCAAAGGCGCCGCACGAACCTACCTCAACTTGATGATTGTCTTCTTGCTCAGTGGACTTTGGCATGGTGCCAATTGGACCTTCGTGCTTTGGGGAGTATTTCACGGAACATGGCTAATTTTGGATAGACTCTTTTTAGAAAAAGTATTACTCCGCACATCCATCATCGCTGTGTTCTTCACCTTCATCGTGGTGCTCAATGGTTGGGTGCTGTTTCAAGCAGAAAGTATAAATGATGCCGTTTCCGTTTACCAGCACATGTGGAACTTCGGTAGCATGGAGCTGCCAAACATTGCCAACGATACATATTATATGATTCACTTACTCTTGGCTGCTTGTATTTGTCTTTTCGGTTTGGTTCCTTCGCTGCGCGCCTTCAGCACAAATTTTATTTCAGAACAGTCCGTTTCAATGAAACAATGGGCAATTATAGGATCTTCATGCATTCTCTTTTTAGTGAGTTTGTCTTTCATCGTGGCAAACGGATTTAACCCTTTCATTTACTTTAAGTTCTAATGGAGAAAAGAAGGGAAATATCAACACAAATCTTGAAAGGTATAGTCCTGCTATTTCTTTGTATCCCAGTGAGTTTTCAATTTTTCCATTGGCGAGAGTTTACCCCTTTGAATGGCGTTCAAGTTTCAAAAGCGGACGGAATGAAGGATTCCTTGAAAGGAAAATTCGATTGGTTCAACGGTTCTTACCAGCGCTATGCAGAGTTGTATTTCGAAGAAAATCTTGCGGTTAAAAGTCCATTGGTACGATTGCGCAACCAACTTGAATACTCCATTTTCGGAAAGATCAATGCCCAACAGATTTATGCATACAATGGAAATCTCTTCCGTTTTTACTCTTCCTCTTACAACGAAGGGACTGCGTTCATTGGATATGATGCGGTGCACGAAAAGGTTAGAAAGCTGACCCAAATTCAAGCGTACTTAGGTGAAAAGTGCCCTGTTATCTTGGCCATTGCACCATCGAAAACCTATTTTTGTGAGGAAGATCTACCGAAGGTGCACACCTACAAAACCGATCGATCCAACTACAAGGCCATCAAAAAGGAAGCGCTAAAAAATGGAATCCATGTCATCGACTTCAATACCTATTTTCTGGACATCAAAAAATCGGCGGCAGCTCCATTGATTTCGAAATCGGGCATACACTGGTCGATGTATGGTGCCGCTTTAGCTATGGATTCGCTTGTTCGCAAAGTGGAACACCTCAAGCATGTGAAGTTTAGTCACCCGAGATATACGTTAGAGAAAACCTTCCGCTTTTTTTACAACGACAATGACCTTGCGCAGCTGTTGAATGTACTTTCACCACCAAATGATCCAAACTTACGTTGTCTTAGATTCCCGGCTCAAACTCCAAGAGGTAAGAAAATTAGGGCGCTCATTATTTCAGACAGTTTCTTTGATGTTGTTTCCATGACAGCTTTGCGTCAACAGCTATTTACGTCAGACACCAAGTTCCTGTATTATTTCAACACCCGAAAAGACCCTACGAACAACAATCAAGGGTTAGAGGGATTGAGTTTATTGGCTGAAATGAAAAAGGCTGATTGCATCATTTTGTTGAACGACATCGTGAACATGGAAAATGTAGGTTGGGGATTTGTCGAGCGGGCTCATTGGGAAATTGGCTGGGATAAAAAGTAAGGCACAAAAAAGGGGTAAATTCTCATTCACCCCTTCCCTTAATCTATCGATTTAATTACAAAATCAACATCGCATCTCCATACGAGTAGAAGCGGTATTTATTTTCAATTGCTTGCTTGTATGCTTCCATCATCAATTCGTGACCACAGAAAGCTGAAATCATCATCAACAACGTAGAAAGCGGCGTATGGAAGTTCGTCACCATTGAATCAGCGATACTGAATTCATAAGGTGGGAAGATGAATTTGTTTGTCCATCCATCGTAAGGCTTCAACATTCCGTTTGTCGAAACAGAAGATTCAATCGAACGCATCGATGTTGTACCGATGGCACATACACGCTTTTTATTTTCTTTTGCGTGGTTGACGATTTTAACACATTTTTCAGAGATAATCACTTGCTCAGAATCCATCTTGTGCTTCGTAAGATCTTCCACTTCTACTGGGCGGAATGTTCCAAGTCCAACATGAAGCGTTACTTCAGCAAAGTTTACTCCTTTCAGCTCAAGGCGTTTCATCAACTCACGGGAGAAATGCAATCCTGCAGTTGGTGCTGCTACAGCCCCTTCTTCAGACGCAAAGATTGTTTGGTAACGCTCCTCATCGGTTGATTCTACTTCGCGCTTGATGTATTTCGGTAGTGGAGTTTCACCCAACTCAGTGATTTTCGCTTTGAATTCCTCATAAGGACCATCAAACAAGAAACGCAATGTGCGTCCGCGCGATGTGGTATTATCGATAACCTCTGCTACCAATGAATCATCGTCACCGAAGTACAATTTATTTCCAATTCTGATTTTACGCGCTGGGTCAACAAGCACATCCCACAATAAACTTTCGCGGTTCAATTCGCGCAACAAGAAAACCTCGATTTTCGCTCCAGTTTTCTCTTTGTTTCCGTACATACGTGCAGGGAAAACGCGGGTATTGTTGGTAATCATCACATCGCCATCCTCAAAATAATTGATGATGTCCTTGAAGAGGTGATGTTCGATTGTTCCTTCTTTGCGATTGATTACCATTAACTTGGCCTCATCTCTATTTTCGCTAGGATATTCTGCAATCAGTTCTTCAGGAAGATCGAAGCTGAAATCAGATAGTTTCATTTTACTCATACATGCTTGTTTTGGTGAACCGCTTTTTTAAGAGGAGTGCAAAGATACAACATTCAGACCCCCTTGTCAAGGGCTTGTAGATTTTAAGACTTTGGACAATAGACAATAGACAAAGGACCGCTGCGCTAAAAGACAAAGGACTCGAGAATAATTTTGGTGGCTGAGGTTCCGAAGGAAGTCTCGAAGTCACCATGAAGGACAAGGGACTTTTAGATGGCAAGACTTTAGACAAGGGACAAAGGACCGCTGCGCTTAAGGACTTAATCAATCTTCGAAGAGTCTGTTTCAAACTCGTAATTAGCAATTAGTAATTAGAAATAGTCGTTTGTATCACTTCGAGCAACGCATCAACTGTAAAGGCCTTTTCAACGTCAAAAGTTCCAGATTTTGTGCGACGTAAGCGAATTAATGTACCGCCTGAGTTCAGCATTTTCCCAAAATCGTTGGCGATGGAACGGATATATGTTCCTTTAGAACAGGTGATTTCAAAGTCTATTTCTGGAAATCTCGAGGCATCGATGGTAAATTTCGACACTTCAATCGCGTTGGCTTTCAACTCTACGGTTTTTCCAGCACGAGCCAAATCATACGCGCGCTTGCCATCCACTTGTTTAGCAGAAAACACCGGAGGTACTTGCATGATGTTTCCCGTCAGCTCTTTAACCACAGCCTCCATAGCCTCCTTGGTGATGTGTTCGACAGGATATTCTTCATCATATTCTGTTTCGAGATCGTACGATGGTGTTGTCTTGCCTAAAAGAATGGTGCCCGTGTAGGTTTTCTCTCCTGCCATGATGGAGTCAATGGTCTTCGTATGTTTTCCCGTACACAATATCAGTAAGCCACTTGCTAAAGGATCTAATGTTCCCGCATGACCGACTTTAATGTTTTTCACGCCTAAGGCACGCTTCAGGTTCCAACGGACTTTATTGACCACATCGAAAGAAGTCCATCCCAAGGGTTTATCGACCAAGATGGTCTCTCCAGTTAAAAAATCCATTAACGTGTAAAGTAAATCAACAAGATTGTTCCTGCGATGATGCGGTACCATCCCCAGATGCGAAAGCCATATTTATCGATTAGGCCAATAAACACTTTAATGGCAAGCATCGCTACAAAGAAGGCAAGGATATTTCCAACGATAAATAGAGTCATGTTGTCCGACGATTGAGTAATCATTTCATACCCTTTTTGTTCAACGCCTTCGTATTTCCAATCTTTCAGAAAAATGGGCGAGGCACTGCCAAAATCCGATGATGAGTGCTTTGCGAATCGTGATATTTTCTTCGACCTTTATTTTCGGGCGTTTGAAGAGGCGGTCAACGAATAGTAAAATGACTCCACCAATAATCAAGACAATAGCGATAGGAACAGGGTTACCGAGAACGGCTTCAATCTTATCGTCAAAGAGCTTCCCTAATACCAAAGCCGGGATAACTGCGATGGCCAATTTGATATAGAAATTGAACGATTTAAAGTCCAAGAACTTGCGCCAGTACAAAACGATGACGGAAAGAATTGCACCGAATTGAATCGACACTTGAAACATCTTAACGAATGAGTCGTCCTGTGTTTCGAAAATGGCACTTGTGAAGATCATGTGTGCCGTCGAGGAGATTGGAAGAAACTCTGTGAGTCCTTCAACAAATGCCAGGATCAGTGCCTGTATTAAATCCATTGAAAAAGGGGATTATTTCGATGCTTTATCTACCAATTATGGGCTTCCGTTTCCGTATTTTTTGAAACCGGTTTTTTCATGATTGAATAAAGGATAATCACGAAACCAGCAACAATAAAAATAGGGGCAACGGTAATGCGCACCTCACTGAATAGTTCTGATTCATCGAAAGAATTTGGGTCTTTCGCAGCACCACCAATCATCAATAAATAGCCGATAATATTGACTGCAAGACCAATGATTAAGAATTTGTAATTCTCTTTACGAAAGCCAAAGGCGTGTGCGTTTTTCTTTTCCATGGGTCAAATTTAATACAAATCGTCTAATTTCATTCTCAAATATTTGTTAAGCGCAAACCACGTTGACACCACTGAAATAACGATTCCGATGGCAAGGAGCGAAGAACAAAGAAGAATGAAGCTTTTTATTGAATAGGTAATTTCGATTGTATCTAGAGAGTTATTCAATGCGAAGAAGAATGGTATTGTTGATCATGGCCACAGCAATAACGATAAGGAGTGCCGCTACTGTCAAGAAAAGAAATACAAACTGACGAAATCCGAGGTTAACATCTTCAACACTCGATTTATCATAGTTGACCTCATCAATTTCATCAGGATACGCCTTGAGCAAAGCGGATTTGATCTTTTCCATTCCTTGCTTGGTCGCATATTCTGCTTTAGGCTTGAATCCTATTGTTGGCGGTAAAGGGTTTTCCCCTTCGAAGATGGCCAAAATTTCTTCGGCGTTTTCATCTTGACCGCTAAATTCCTCGATAGCACGTTCAGGTGAGATGTAAAACACATCGCTAAACTCCTTCCATGATTTCAGTTCCTGTTCGATTTGTTTGATGTCCGCGTTGTTCAGTTCAGGCGTAAAAAACAAGTCACCTTGAAGGCTTTCTTTTGCTTGACGTTGCACATTTTCCAATCCAAAGACACCGCCAAGGACGAGTCCAATCATAAATAAAACAAGAGAAATACCGATGACTGTTGAAACAGAGCGATAGCGCAGCCCTTTGTTCCCATTCTTTTCTGATTGTGTGCTCATGGACAACGAATTTATGGAATAATCAGAAAACTGCATCAAGTCTAAACCAAAATTAAGAACAGCAAATTGTTTGATACTCGAAATCCATTTAAATCCCAAAAAAAGTTAAAAGCTGAACAGAAGGTGTAATTAATACGTCTATAGTGCGTTAAACATTCAAATCTCAGATCAAGCAAGCCAACTTTGGCATATGATTTGAAATCACAGATTAGAACGTTTAGTTAGTTTTCATAAGTAGTAGTAGGTTAGGTAAAGTTAAGAGGGGCACACAAGCTCCTCTTTTCTATTTCAGTCAATTCACAATCGTGCTGTACGTGCGATGTAATTCCATAAAAATTGGGATTTTTAATGTATTTTTGTAGGCTTAATGGCCTTGAAAACGAACGGCAAAGAATTATGAAAAACATCCGCAACTTTTGCATCATCGCACACATTGATCACGGGAAAAGTACCTTGGCAGATCGCCTATTGCAGACGACTGGCACCATTTCGGACCGTGAAATGCAAGCGCAGGCACTCGATGACATGGATTTGGAGCGCGAACGTGGAATTACCATTAAGAGTCACGCCATTCAAATGAACTACACGTTTGAAGGGCAAGATTATGTGCTGAACCTCATAGACACCCCTGGACACGTGGATTTCTCCTATGAGGTATCGCGTTCGATTGCCGCTTGTGAAGGTGCCCTGCTGATTGTGGATGCATCACAAGGAATTGAAGCACAAACCATTTCCAACCTCTACTTGGCTTTGGAACACGATTTAGAGATCATTCCAATCTTAAATAAAATGGACCTTCCGGGGGCAATGCCTGAAGAAGTGTCTGACCAAATTGTCGAACTGATTGGTTGTGATCCTGACGATATTATTCCGGCATCTGGAAAAACTGGACTTGGAGTAGATCGCATTCTTGAGGCAGTAATCAACCGCATTCCTGCGCCTAAAGGTGATGAAAGTGCTCCACTGCAAGCCATGATTTTTGACTCTGTATTCAATTCGTTCCGCGGAATTATCGCGTATTACCGTGTGAAAAATGGTGTCATTAAAAAAGGTGATCGCGTTAAATTCTTCAATACCGGCAAAGAATACAACGCCGATGAAATTGGGATTCTGAAAATGGATCTCAGCCCTAAAAAGGAAGTACGCGCAGGGGATGTTGGATACATCATCTCTGGAATCAAGCAGGCGAACGAGGTAAAGGTGGGTGACACCATTACCCTTGCGAACAATCCATGTGATACAGCCATTAAAGGGTTTGAGGATGTGAAGCCAATGGTATTTGCGGGAATTTATCCTGTTGAAACAGACGAATACGAAGAGTTGCGTTACAGCATGGAAAAGCTTCAGCTGAATGACTCATCGTTGGTGTTTGAACCTGAATCTTCTGCAGCACTTGGCTTTGGGTTCCGTTGTGGATTCTTGGGTATGTTGCACATGGAGATCATCCAGGAGCGTCTTGAGCGCGAGTTCAACATGACGGTAATTACCACGGTTCCGAACGTATCGTACTTCTGTTACATGCGTAAAGATCCTGAAGTTGGATTGATTGTCAACAACCCATCTGAATTGCCTGATCCTGCAGGGATTGACCACATCGAAGAACCATATATTAAGGCACAAATCATCACGAAATCAGAATACATCGGTCAAATTATGACTTTGTGTATTGAGAAACGTGGAGAGCTTAAAAACCAGGTATACTTGACACAAGACCGCGTAGAGTTGACATTCGAAATGCCTTTGGCGGAGATTGTATTCGACTTTTACGACCGTTTGAAATCTGTATCACGTGGATATGCATCTTTTGACTACCACCCAATTGGCTACAAAGCATCCGATTTGATCCGTATGGATATGTTGTTGAATGGCGAACAGTTGGATGCCCTTTCGGCCTTGGTTCACCGCAGCAATGCCTACGACCTTGGAAAGAAGATTTGCATGAAATTGAAGGAATTGATCCCACGTCAACAGTTTGAGATTCCGATCCAGGCTGCGATTGGTGCGAAAGTCATTGCTCGTGAAACAATTAAGGCCCTGCGAAAAGACGTTACTGCGAAGTGTTACGGTGGAGATATCTCCCGTAAACGTAAGCTCCTTGAAAAGCAGAAGGAAGGTAAGAAGCGTATGCGTCAAGTTGGACGTGTGGAAGTACCACAGGAAGCGTTCATGGCGGTGTTGAAGCTGAATGATTAGTGGGGGATAGACCAGCTGCGCTGATGGACAATGGACACTTCTTCGCTCTTTGAGCTTCGAAGGACAATGGACAATGGACTTAATCAATCTTCGAATTGTTAAGATTCAATCTCGTGGCTCGCACTTCTTCGCTCTTTGAGCTTCGAAGGACAAGGGACCGCTGCGCTAAAAGACAAAAGACCCGCTGCGCTGTAAGACTTGATCTTTCTTCGAATTCCTGAAAGGATCAAATTTGCGCAGCAATCAAATTTTGAATTGTTTGTAATTCGTAACTTATAATTTCCTAGACAAAAAAAATCCCCAACACATGCTGGGGATTTTTTATATATCGAAAGTACTATTCTTCGTCGTCATCACCATCATCATCTGGCTTGTCACCATAGTCATCATCGTCGTCGTCTGAATCCGAATCTTCGTCTTCATCCTTCACGTCTACTTTGTCGAAATCATCTTCGAAATCATCCTCTTCATCATCAACTGCTGGAGCCTTTGGTGTTACCTTATTGATCTTGACCAAATAGATGACTTCATCTGTTTCCCATATCAATGCATCTAGCATTTCACCTGTTGGTGTTTTGATCGTTGTTAGATGATTTACATATCCATCGGGGAAGTCCTTCAAGATTTGCTTCTTTTGGTCAATCGTTAGTTTATCGTAACTGATAATGGCGCGTTTTTTTGACATGGCGTCCTACTGTTTTCGGGTTATTGTTGTGTTAAAAATGTCTTTCTGTAAATTCCGTCTCGGTCAAATTTGGTGATGAGCTTCACCGCCTTTGGGTTAATTTTGGAGGCAAAAATAAATGAAAAGCGTCACGAAATTCACTTTTATCTGTAGAAGTATGAAATATTTTTCAAACCTCGACTTTTGATAAGTCTTAGTCAAAGAAAGTCAACGTAAAGAACTCGCGTGTACACATAAAAAAAAGCGCCGTAGCGCCTTCTTTTTCAGTTAACTATTCGTTTACTTTGCTTTTTAGTTCATTCTTCAATCCGCTCCACTCTACAAGGTGCATTTTTACCACTCCCACGGGGATTTTTGCTTTAACCAAGATTGGAATTTTGTTTGCGTCGTTGGTTACCCAGAAATTCACGTCGTCTTCGCTCTTGAAATACCTACCCGTTTGCACCACTGGGACAAACTTATGGCAGTTGAATTTTCCTTTGCGGATGCTGATTTGCTCATCCCCCACGTATTTGATTTTTAAGGTATAGATCTCATCGTCCATGAAACACTTGAATTCGAACGTTTTGCCTTTCTTCATGTCCTTGAAATTCAAGGTGCGGGCATAATAGAAGGCCGAGACCATGTCTTGAATGGCCATAGGCACTTTAAATTCCTTGCCTTTTCCGTTGTCGACTTTTGCTTTATCGTGCTTGAAGGCGTAATCTTGGTTGACTTTATAGCCTCCTTCATCCACGCGACGCACAAAGAACCACGGGAAGATTCCTTTTTTGTCGATGTAGGACTCGTAGGTGTCTTCCACTTTAAAGAAGGCATTGAAACCACCGAGGGTTTTTCCTGTTCCCACGGCATGGATTAGATCACGGTTTTGGCCTTTCTTGGTTGTTGATTTCACTTCGAGGACCGCTTCACCGGCATCGACGAAGCCATAAGTCACACGGTAGCGCAATTTTTCACCGACCTGAAATGCGCCATTGGTAACGGAAGGATATGTTACTTCAGTACTGCTTGTCATCATGGAGGTCATTGCCACCAAAACAACGGGATACATCCACTTTTTCATGATACATCATTTTATGTTGGCCGAGGGATTTGCAAAGCATGTGCCATTCTCAGTTACAATTACTAATTCAAAATTTGATTACTTCGTAAATTTGATCCTTTCAGGAATTCAAAGATTGATTAAGTCCTTTGTCCTCCGAAGCTCAAAGAGCGAAGTAGTGCCTTTGTCTTTTAGCGATACGTTTTTTTGGAGCATGGAACATAGAACATTGATCAATCCATATTCTATCAGCGTAGCGGTCCATTGTCCTTCGAAGCTCAAAGAGCGAAGAAGTGTCCTTTGTCTCTAAGCGAAGCGGTCTTTTGTCCTTGATTCCGCATTAGGGATTGCAGCGGAAAGCCCGACCCCAAGGGGGAATGCCCAAAAACCAATAAAAACTTACGTTTTCTTGTTTCTAGAGGACCATGTTCACGATGCGGCCGTGCACTACAATAACTTTTTTCGGTGCGTTGCCGTCGAGCCACTTGGTTGTTTCGGGCATTGCCATGACGTGGTCTTCGACTTCTTTTGCCGTTAAATCGAGGGAGAGATCTACCTTGAAGCGCATCTTTCCGTTGAAGGAAACGGGATAAGAGAAACTCGATTCGACCAAAAAGGCCTCGTTGAATACTGGGAATTGTTGCGTGCCGACTGTACCTGGCTCATTGCCCAAGATCGCCCACAATTCTTCGGAAATGTGCGGTGCATAGGGTGAGAGAAGGATGCTCAACTCTTTCAAGATTTGCGCGCTGTGGCACTTTTGTTCGGTAAGTTCGTTCACGCAAATCATGAAATTCGAAACGCCTGTATTGAAGGAGAATCGGTCGAGGTCGTCGGAGATTTTCTTGATGGTACGGTGTAGCGTTTTTAAGGACTCTGGATTTGGTGCATCATTGGTTGTCAAGAGGTTTCCATTTTGGTCGTAGAACAAGCGCCACAATTTGCGCAAGAAGTTGTACACGCCATTGATTCCTTTGGTATCCCACGGCTTGCTTTGTTCGAGTGGGCCGAGGAACATTTCGTACATGCGCAGGGTGTCGGCACCGAATTTATCGACCAACTCATCTGGCGTTTGTACGTTGTATTTCGACTTCGACATTTTTTCGACTTCGTGACCACAGAGGTAGCTTCCATCCGCTTCGCAGATAAATTCTGCATTGGCAAATTCTGCTCGCCATGCTTTGAATCCGTCGATATCGAGTTTGTCGTTGTCTACTAATGAAATATCGACGTGCAAGGGTGTCACTTCGTATTGATCTTTGAGTGAGGCAGATACGAACGTGTTGGAATGACTCACACGGTACACGAAAGAGCTTCGTCCGAGAATCATTCCTTGGTTGATCATTTTACGGAAGGGCTCATCGAAAGGAATAAAGCCTTGATCGTAAAGGAATTTTGTCCAAAAGCGGGAATAGAGCAAGTGTCCTGTTGCGTGCTCTGAACCACCGATGTAGAGGTCCACTTCGCGCCAGTACTCGAGCTTGTCTTTGCCGGCAAATTCTTGGGTGTTATTGGGATCCATGTAACGCAAGAAGTACCAAGAGCTTCCTGCCCACCCTGGCATGGTGTTGTGTTCCATGCGGTCACCTGCAAACCATTTCCATGCACTGCGTTCGGCACGTGCGAGTGGTGGTTCGCCATCTTCGGTTGGAAGGTATTTGTCCACTTCAGGCAATTCGATCGGTAAGAACGCATCGTCTACCAGTTGAGGAAGTTCGTTTTCGTAGTACACTGGGAACGGTTCTCCCCAGTAGCGCTGACGGGAAAATACGGCATCGCGCAGGCGGAAATTCACCCGACCTTTGCCAATGCCGCGTGCTTCTATTTCTTCAATCGCCTTTTTGATGGCCACCTTTGCAGGCAATCCATTGAGGAATTCAGAATGCGTAATGACTGCATCTTTTTCCGTGTAGGCCTCAGCCGAAATATCGACATCGGCGAAAATATTGATGATCTCCAGGTTGAAATGCTTCGCAAAATCGTAGTCGCGTTGATCGCCGCATGGTACCGCCATGACAGCACCTGTGCCATAGGAGGCGAGGACATAGTCACCGATCCAGATTTGCACTTGTGAACCATTGAAGGGATGCACCGCGTGCGCCCCAGTGAATTTTCCTGTGAAGCCCCTGTGAATTGTCCTGTGATATTTTTTACGTTGGATTGACGATCGCGCTCCGTCTTTAGCGCAGCCGACTTTTTATAGTCTTCGACACCTTGCTTGAATTCGTCCGTTGTAATTTGATCTACGAGTGGATGTTCTGGCGCAAGCACCATGAATGACACCCCATAAATCGTATCGGGACGTGTCGTAAATACCTCGATTTCTTCGTCGTGACTTTGAACCTTGAATCGCACAGCAGCCCCTTCAGAGCGACCGATCCAGTTGCGTTGCATGTCTTTTATGGAATCGGTCCAATCGACAGTATCCAATCCTGTGAGTAAGCGATCTGCGTATGCCTTGATTCGCATGGACCATTGGCGCATGAGTTTTTGTTCTACCGGATGTCCGCCGCGTTCGGAAACCCCATTGACCACCTCATCGTTGGCAAGCACGGTTCCTAGTGCTGGACACCAATTCACCCAGCTATCCGCCAAAAATGCCAAGCGGTATTCTTGAAGTATGGCTTCTTTTTGCTGTGGGTTAAATGCGTTCCATTCCGCTGCAGAAAAAATTGTTTCGCAATCCGTGCAGGCAGATACACCAGCATTTCCGTTTGCTTCAAACTGTTGAACGAGACCACTGATGCGTTCCGCTTTCTTTGTGTTATTGTCGTAGTAGCAATCGAACAGTTGCTTGAAAATCCATTGCGTCCACTTGTAATAATTGGGCGATGACGTGCGTACTTCACGGCTCCAATCGTAGCAGAAACCTAGCTTGTCGAGTTGCTCACGGTAACGTGCAATATTTTGTTCGGTTGTAATCGCTGGGTGTTGGCCTGTTTGAATGGCATATTGTTCAGCAGGCAATCCGAATGAGTCGTAACCCATGGGATGCAAGACATTGTAGCCACTCAGGCGCTTGTATCGGGCGTAGATGTCCGAAGCGATGTAGCCGAGTGGGTGTCCAACGTGAAGTCCAGCACCTGAAGGATATGGAAACATATCGAGGACGTAGAATTTTGGACGACTTGTGTCTTCGGTCACGCGGTATGTTTCGTGTGCTGCCCAAAAACTCCTCCACTTTGCTTCTATTTCTCTAAAATTGTATTCCATGCTTCCTAAATTGCTGACAAAGGGTCAAAGATACAGATTGGAACGCGAATTCAGCCGTTCGCTAGGTGTCAAATTACATGAAAACACCTATTTTCGCCTTACCATGCGTGCACGATTCACCCCTGCTTTGATCATCCTCTTCAGTTTCATCCATTTCTTGGGTGTGGCACAAAGCACGTCAACAGAACGCAGTCTTCGAAACGACATTCGCAACGAAAAGAATGGTGAAGAACAATTCATGAAGATCATTGCGTTGGGGAACTACTACAAGACCCACAACTTGAAGCGTGCCGACTCCATTCGAGGGGTCTTGACTACGCGAAGCAGCAAGATGAAGGAAACATTTCGAATTCGCGCGCTTCTTTTTTCAGCAGAGGTGAATGAGCTTCGCGGAAATCAGGATGCCTATTACCGTGATGTATTGGCGTGTTTGCCCTACTTGAGCACCGAACAACCTGTCGATATTGGATTCATGATCAACCGACAGTTGGGTTATTATTATTGTTCCACCTTGAATTTCAAGAAGGCCGATCAATACTTGCGGGCAGCAGAAACGATTGTTCGATCGGCAAGAAAATACGGCGATGTAGCGATTACAAATACCTATTTGGCTTTGAACTTCATGTATCAAAACCAAAAAGATTCCGCCATTTTTTACACCAACAAAGCCATACAGTTTGCACGACGAACCTCCGATAAACAAGCTTTAACCATGTGCTTCAACACCCAAGCACGCATTTACGATTACTTTGGACAGGTCGAGTTGAGTGTGGCCAAGAACATCAACGCCTTGCAGCTCGCCACAGAGATGAACAACAAGTATATGTTGGCGAAAATTCACCTGGAAATAGGTCATTCACAGCGGATGATACTCGATCTTGCCAAGGCGGAGAACTCCTTCAAGTTGTCATACGACTTTGCCAAGTCCATTGTTGACAGAAGGCAAATGGGATTGGCTTTGTCCAACTTGGGAACGGTTTACTTTGACCGCAGGGACTACGCGAAGGCAATAAAAACCACAGAAAACGCTATTGATATTTTGTCGGATCTACAAGACTTAAACGGACTTGGTGAAGCCCACAACAATCTGGGTGTCATTCACCGTGAGCGCAAAGAATACACCTTGGCGGCTACCAACTTCAACAAGGCATTGGTGTACTATGAATCGACCGGTAACAAAGAAAAGATTGCGGGAGTTTACCACAACGTAGGAACTGTTTTTCAAAAGCAGAAGAAGTACAAAAACGCACTCATCTATTTGGAGCGTTCCATTGCCATCCGCGAGCAATTTGGTTCTAAAAATCAGATTTATCACACCTACAGAATACTCTCCGATGTTTACGGAGATATCGGCAGAACAAAGGAGGCGATGCGCTACCTTCAACGCTATGTCAATTACGTAGACAGCAACTCCACCTTACAGGCGGCGACAAAAATTGCCGAGTTGAGTGAGCAGTACCGCATGGAGCAAAGAGAACGTTTGATTGTATCTCAGCGTGACTCCTTGGAAAAGCAGCAGCAAGATCGCGCCTTAACAGCTACGAAACTGGAAAATAGTCAGCTGAAAAACAACTTCCAGACCTACATCATCATTCACAGACATTGTTGCGCACCCAGATGAATCCGTACTTTTTTTTCAATGCCATGTCGGTTATCCAAAGCTACATCTATGAAAATGACACTCGAAACTCGACGAAGTTCCTGGTGAACTTTTCACGACTTATGCGTTTGATCCTTGAAAATTCTCCGAAGGAGTTTATTCCGATTCAGACCGAGGAAGAAATTTTGCAGAAGTACCTAGAAACACAAAAGTTACGCTTCGAAGATCGCTTTGAATTTGAGATCAATGTTTCACCGGAAATTGTCACTGAACATGCCATGATTCCACCGATGATTACGCAACCATTCATAGAAAATGCCATTGAGCATGGACAATTACATACCATTGAGGGTGGATTTATTCATGTCACGATGGTGAAGCAAGATGGGATGTTGCAGATCACTATTGAGGACAATGGTATTGGTCGCAAGAGCTCGGAGCAGAACAAGAAAAGTTCGACACACAGAAGCATGGCGATGCAGATTACAAGCGATAGAATTGACAATTTGAACAAGAAATACAAGACGGACGGGAAGTTGGTTGTAGAAGATTTTAATAAAAAGTTGGAAACCGGTACAAAAGTTTTAATTTCGTTACCATACAAGGAAGAAACTCCTTTAACTGCTGCACTATGATAAAGGCACTTATCATTGATGACGAGAATCGGACACGTGATCTGATTTCAAAGATGATCAATTCATTTGCTCTTGGTATTGAGGCTATTCCTGCAGGAGAAAATGTCCAGTCAGGGATTCAAGCCATACTCGATTACAAGCCAGACATCGTCTTTTTAGATATCCAGATGCCTGACGGAACAGGATTCGATGTGTTGAAAGCCATTCCTGAGAAGACCTTTGAAGTCATTTTCATCACTGCACACGAAGAGTTTGCCATCAAAGCAATCAAGTTCAGTGCCTTGGATTATCTTCTAAAACCTGTTGATCCGAGTGAGTTGCAAGCTGCGGTAGAGAAGGCCATTAAAGCCATCCATGAAAAAAAGGAAGACTCTCAGTTTGATGCCCTTCAGAACAACATCCAACCGAATCAAAAACGCCGCTTGGTGCTGAAAACACAAGAAAGTGTCTATGTGATTGGCTTGGATGAGATTATTCGCTGTGAAGCCGACCGCAATTACACCTCCTTCTTTTTAACAGGTGGAAAGAAAATTCTTGTATCGAAAACCTTGAAAGAATATGAAACCATGTTGACGGGTCACAACTTTCTTCGGGTACAGCAATCGCACTTGATCAACCTGGATTATGTAGACCGTTACGACAAAGGAAATGGCGGATCTGTGGTGATGAAGGATGGATCAGAAGTTCCACTTTCTCCGGCTAAACGAGATATCTTCTTCGAAATTCTCGAGAAATTATAAGTCGATTTTCACTCAAAAGTGCCTTTTGCTCATTTTTTTGTGTGTGATATTCATTTGCAGGAATTGATTCAAAAATCAATCTTAAGTTTATTATGGAAATAAGAGAGAGTTTCGAATAACTTCTTTGGGTTTTTCAGAAGGACGGATCGCTGCTTGGAGAGGCAGTTATCATTTTCTGGTTTGATAAAGAGTAAACAGTTCTTTTTTCCTTACTTCTGGGAAGTAAACTTTAAGAAGTTATTCGAACAATTTTTGGTTTTAAATCCTTGTTTTGGTTTTACTACTTCCGAAACAGTTGGAACACACTAACTTACTACTAACGAAAGAAAAAGGATCAGCCTCGGGTTGGTCCTTTTTTTTGTGGGGTAACTTGACCCAGAAGAAACCATTTATCAGAGTGAGAATGAGAGCGATAGCGAAGGAAACCGGATCAAGACCAAAACCTGTGGACTACGCATAAATTTGAGTTAATCTAAAAAGAAAGAATTCAACATTTCGTACACCTCTAAATTGAGCTCTAAACGCTTTTATTTTAGCATTGAATGATTCTGCAGAGGCATTAGTAGAACGATTATCGAAAGGTCTAAAAACCACAACAATTTGTTAAAATTAAATATTTCTAACTAATCTGATAGAGTATCCACCTTGCGCAGCTTTTTTCCCAGTTGCAATTCCTGATAAATAATCCAAACCAAAGTGATAGGCTTCCAATTCAATTCCATAGGCAATTTGGTCTTCGGAATAAACGTAATCATCAGGTGTTGAGGTCCAAAATGAAGCAGCACTTCCAATTGGCTGAAAATCTCGATATCCCAATGCCATTCTATATCCTCCAGGCACCGCATTGAACCCAAGACCAATTTTTAATTCGGCAATGAAATGGGGATTATCAATT
>JAJTDQ010000173.1 GCA_021300505.1 Cryomorphaceae bacterium | reverse complement strand
CGCGAAAGTATGGCGGATGATGGTGTGAAGAGTGCTCAAAAGCCTTCTGCCGTAAGCTCATTTTTTTCTAAAAATAAATGGAAATTCCTGGCACTATTCGTAGCACTTGGTTTGGCCATTTATCTTTGAGTGTACATGTCCGCTGACCCTGTTCAAGAAGGTAAGAAATTGGCGGAAACCTATTGCGATTGTCAGAAGAAAAAAAATGAAGCATACATCTCACGTTTGAGTGAATTTGTTTCAGCATTTGACGGTGAAGAATATCAATTTGCAAAGGATGTGAAGACGGAAATTGAACAGATGAACAATGAATACAATGAGTCAACATTGACACCAGACGTTTCTACCTGTTTCAGAGGATTCGAACTGAAAAGATCTGAAGCTGAAACCGAGTGGAAATCAAATACGAAAAAAGGAAAAGCATTTTGGTCTGCTTTTCAAACGGCGATTATTAATAATACAGAAATTTTAACACAAGAAGAGCAAATCAACATGTTGCGTGATCGCATTGACAGCAAGGTGGCTACCATGATTTTTGACAATCCTGAAGAGTATGAAAACCGTAAAACCGAAATTTCAGCAATGCTCAATGGCTATTTTGCAAACTTGGAATCAGACTATTTTGATGCGTATGCTTACTTTGCTTATTCTGTGGAACAATACCTAACTAGCAAAAACATCACACCAACAGAAATCAATATCATCCAAAAAAGGGAATCCGATTATACGGATAAGGAAACGAGATTGATTGATGAAACCATTGAATTAACAGGTGTTGATGGTGATCGTCAAACGTGGAAGTTCTCAACGGAATTTAAAGCGTACCGCCCATCAATGGAGAAATACCAAGTGTGTAATATTTGGTATGAGATTATTCTCAGTAAATCCGGAAAAATTGTGAGCTACAAGGAATTAAATACAGAAAATAAGCGCATGATGGAGACGGAAGAGTATAATCAAATGTTTAGAAGTGGTTCATCCGATGGTGATGGTTGGTAGGCTTTGTGTTTTTGTTGCCTTATTGATTCATTTTTCTGGATTTTCTCAATGCGCAACGGTAAAGGATTTATTCGATGCCTATGATGATTCTCGCGTAAATGAGGACCATTTTAATTCGGAAGGAATGGTTTCTAACTTTCCTTTCCTGAACTATTCATTTGATTTTCCGCTCTATTCGTATGCTGGCAAGGAAACATCTGACCATATCTATTTGAGGAGTGGCGATATAATGGTGTACTCAACTCAAAATGTATCCTGCTTTAAAAAAATAAAAGCGATGGTTGCCAAGGAGGTGGGGTTGAAGGTTGCTCCTAAAGTACTGTCTTCAAAGAATAACGTAAGTATTGAATCCTATCAACACACATCCCGCGATTTAACGATCGAATTTCATCAGTTGGGGGAGAACAAAGGTTTTAATGTCGTGATCATCAGCGCTGCGCGAAGCGCGAATTTTAACGAACAAATTGTTGCCTATGAGCAACGATTACAAGCAGAAAAACGGGTGTCCGAAAAGATAGACCAGGCGCGCACAAGCATGACTGCGAAAAATTACGATAAATCGGAATCTTACCTCAATGAGGCGAAACGAATGCTTCGTGATGCAAATGTGTCCTCAACCGTAAATGAGATGGTTTCGTCTTTCGAAAATGAATTGAATGCCACTCGTTTTCAAGATGCGAGTTCAGAAATTTACAAGAGCATTGGTTTAAAGCGATTTATTGAAGCACGTAATCGCTTGTTGGCATTGCAAACGAAAAGTCAAGCAAACAGCTCAAAGGTTCTTAGCATCGAACGAGAATTGAACTCAAAGGCGGTTTCCTTCTATTTGTCAAAGTTTACCGAATCAAAGAATGCCAAGTTATACAGCGCTGCAGTCCTGTACGCGGACTCCTTGCTTATGTTTGAACCGGGAAATACTCAGGCTACCAGCGGTAAAAAGGAGATGATTAGTATTATTTCCTTTTTAAAGGAACGCAAAACCACTCAATTTGATTACTGGAAATACAACCCACAACTTAAGAATACCCTGTCAGATGTGTTTAAGCAAAAGACTTTAGGACTTATTGATGGCTCAAGTGGTGGTAGCTATAGCTTCGATCTTTTGATTGAAACGGATACTTCGTGCGGTGTATATCCCAGCATAAGATGGACATCTCTGCCTTCGGAGAATATTGTTTTTGGAAACGAAGCGATTTCAAGTTATGGTATTGGTCCAATTGAAAGTTTGGCAATGTTCGCGGGAAATTAAGTTATGTGGTCAGTGATGTTCAATTCAATGCTGAGCAAACAAGAGAAATATACATTACGAATTTTCACACTCGTGGTCCTCAAAACGCACTTTATTCTCTGCTAATGCCTGGTTTGGGATCAATGATTGTGACTTATGGCAAGAAAGGTTACGTGCCTATGCTTTTATGGATGGGTGGATTAGCATCGGTTTACTATGGTACTGGAAACGTTGCTACGGTTGGGGCTTTGGCTGTTACCACAAGTTACTTCTGGGATTTTATAGCAACACTTGTACGAGGATCTAAAAATTTAAATGTCTCGAAATCCTTGCGGATGCAATTGCGTGGAGATAATTCTGTCAAACTATAGGTACATCAAACACACTTGAATACATATTTTTTTAACCAAGGTATTACCAAACTAAAGCATACATGATGAAAGGGTTCATTGGGACAGGAGCGCTGTTTTTATTGGTTTTATGGCTAACCACACCCGTTTATGCCCAAGAGCAGGCATTGAAACTTATTGAAAAGCAAAAGTTTGAGAAGGTAGAAAAAAAACTACTGGAGGACCTCGAGAAAAATCCTTTTGGTGTGGAGGAAAATTTCATTGCGGCGGTGTTATACATGTCTGCGGGTTACCAAAATTTCGATATTCAAACAGCCTATGATCGCTTGAATATTTCACGTCGTTCGTTCGCTGCACTTTCTGATAGCAAGGAAATAGAAAAATTGGCTAAGGTGCCGATTAACAATGAGGTGTTTCAGACCAATTTGGATTCATTAGGGAGAATAGCTTTTCAATGGTATGAGAAGAAAAATGAGATCAAGGCCTACGAGCAATTCATTGATTACTTTACGGAGTTGCCAAAGCAATACCGTGACCAAGCGCAAAGCAATATCCACGCATTGGCCTTTAAGCAAGCGGAAGTTCAACATACCGAGCAGGCTTACCATGATTTTTTAACCAAATATCCATCGAGTGTTCAATTCCGTGATGCAGAGAAACGTCGGAATGAACTGGCATTCAATTTGGCAAAGGCGACCGATGATATTGCAGCTTACAAGGCGTTTATTCAAAAGTATCCGTCAGCGGAACAAGTGCTGTTGGCTACAGATCGCATCGAAAACTTGGCCTTTCAACAATGTGAAGCAAGCAATACCTCAAAAGCCTTTGGAACGTATCTCAAAGATTACCCAAAGAGCAAATTGCGCGCACAGGCGGAGGATAAATACAACGCCTTACAGTATGCAGAGCAGGTAAAACATCATCAGTTCGAAGAATACCGAAATTTCATCGAGCGATATCCGGACAATACATTTGCATCTGTAGCCAAGGATTCGATTGTTCAAATGGGCATCGTTACAAATGATTATTACATTCTCGATTACTGCGTTAAATCGTTGGAACGGAATTATTATCAAAAAGCCATTGTTCCTTTGTATGCCTATTTTTCGCATATGGGAAGTCTAGACGTCATTCAGAAGTTTGAACAAGAATACGATGTGACAGGAGTTTCTGCACAGTTAAACAGGGACAAAGCACTTTTACAAGAGATAGAATACAGTGAACTCAGCGACGAGAATTTTATCCGTAAAATGGCGCCTAAAGTGCCTGCGTATCAACGACTACTTTCATTAATAGAATCTTCAATTCGCGCAAAAAAATGGTCTGCTGCTTTGGCAATTGTGAAATCGTATCAAGCCAACTTTGGCCAAGACCCTCACTTCATTGCACTTTTTGATATGCTTTCATCCAAGTATGACGTCAGTATTAAGGTGAGCAAATTCGGTCCAGCAATCAATTCAAGCGAAGGAAGTGAATATGTCCCGGTGATGACGGGAGATGACAATACGCTATATTTTTGTGCAAGGGATCGTAATGATAACTTGGGAATGGAAGATATTTATGTTTCCGAAAAATCGAAATCGGGGTGGGGGCAATCTACAGTGCTCTATTCGCTTTCAGAAGCCTATTCAAACGATGCTCCTGTAAGCGTGTCAACCGATGGAAATACCATGGTTTTATTTAGAAATGGTGAGTTGTTCTTTTCAGATAAACAAGCCGATGGATGGTCAGATGCGGTGATCTATCCCGAGAGTATCAATCACGCAACTTGGCAAGCCGATGGGATTTATTCCAGCGATGGTCGAGCATTCTTTTTTTCCAGTACCTATGAGAAAAATTATGGCTTTGCTGAGGAAGATTCAAGAGAGGGAATTGACATTTATGTCTCCGTGAAAAATGCAGACGGCACATGGTCAACACCGTCTAATCTTGGACCAACGATCAATAGTCCATTCATTGACCGCAGTCCCTTCTTGCACCCAGACATGAAGACCTTGTACTTCTCATCCAATGGGCATG
>JAJTDQ010000079.1 GCA_021300505.1 Cryomorphaceae bacterium | reverse complement strand
TCTTTGGTTACAAACATTCCCTCAAAAATAATCCCGCTAGCGTTCTAACGGGGGCACAAAGATACTCACTCTTTTTATTCTCGCAAGCGTTTTCAACAATCTTTTTTTAATAAAGTTCACAAAGCACCAAAACCTTACTAAAAACTACGATTTATTTCAAGTGTTCTTCCAAAACAACAAACAACTCTGGATACCTTTTCTCAATTCGCTTTGGGTTTTCTCGGTACGCTTCCATCAATACTGCAAAAAACTCTTCTTCAGATGTAAGTCCGTATGGGTTAAATTTAGACTGTTTCACCTTTCTTCGCATTTCACGATCAACAAGCGTAGCCCAGACCAATCGATCTTCTCCTTGAATAAAAGCAGGTATTCCATCAACGTTTTCATCAGCTTTATCTAACATGTGCGCAAACTCATGAATTCCGACATTAGACGCATCCAGCAAAACAAAACCTTTTATTAACGTAGGTAAAGACAAAACCATAGTACCGTCCATCAAACCTCCGTGGTGTACTTTTCCTGCAATCACGCCTTTGTGGTCTATCGAATTGTCTTCATTAAAATTATCAGGATACACCAACACTTCACTCAATTCGCCATAATTCCAATAGGGTAATCCCCAAAAAGAAATCACTGCGGATGATGCAACATATAAACACGTAGATTTTTGAGGTGCTGCTTTACCAACCTCTGTAATGGAAATTTCAGCCAAAAACAATCCAACTCGGTCTTCAAAAATAATTTTGTCTCGAGATGAAAGCTTCTTATAGAAAGAAATTTGTTGATTCAACCAAAACCGATCATTCAAATTCAACATGATTCTCGCTTTACGTTGCATTCGTTTTACTGTCTGAATTCTCCAGATCCATAATGCTGTTGAAATGGTAACAATCACTGTAATTCCGAAAAATTTAGCCGTTATCTTCATTTCTGAGGCCATTAGAGGCGGGACAGAAAACAACAAAATAAAAAATACAACAAGCCAAGCGGTGAAGCGGGCCTTTCCTTCTAAAAAACTCAAATAACTTTTCATGGTACAAAAATAAAAAAGGGGACTTAAAAGCCCCCTAACAAATCGTATAGGATAGTTAATCTACCCACTTATCGTCGCGCATCTCGCCTCGAATCGTCACATCTTTCGTTCGTGCATAATCTTCTGCTGCCAAAAGCATTTGTTCACGTGTATCTCTTCTCACCAAAATGGCACCGCTACCTTGTGTTTTTACTTCAATATAGAATCCGTTGCGTAAGCGTGCCGGTTTTGTTGCTGGTCTTCCCATTTGTTTGTGCTTATTTAAAATGTTTCTAAATATAACACAAAACTTTGGATTTTGTTGTTTTTTGTGAAATTTTAAGAAATACTAGCTGCGTATTATCCCCCATTCATTCCTCTCGAAGTCGATAGTAAATACCATCATTTTCGAAGACTATATCAACTAATTCCCAGCAAATGAACAATACCAAAAGGCGATCGACCCGACGTAAAGGCAATTTAGAATCTCGATACAACTTACTTAAGGTTACGGGTTGAAATTTCCCAATGGCTTTCAACAGTTGCAACTCATCCTCACCAAAATGCTCTGGCCGTGCTGTTTTTCGCTTTTGTTCAATCCATACCCACTCCAGTATCTTGTTAACAGCTGTTGTCTTGTCGTTTATTCGAATGTAAGGTTTCCATTTTCCGTCATCGTCTTTGGCTTTGTGCGGCCCATTTTCTGATTTTTCCACACTCACTTCCAGCACCAATCGAAAATCTTCTTGCCAAATTTTGGATGTAATATTAATTTCTGGCTGACAAAACATGCTTGCCGCACCTTCCAACATATGAAATTCTTCTTCAGGATTACAGCCTACTATTTTTCGATTATCCTTGACCCCAATGAGCAATCTACCACCTGATGTATTGGCAAAGGCACACAATGTCCTGGCGATTTTTCGCTGATCATCGATACGGAATTTAAAATCCTGATTCACATGTTCTCCCTGATCAATCAGATCCTGTAAGGTTTCCATAATGTAAAAATAGTGCGAAAAGAGTTGAGAATTTCAACTCTTTTACGAATTCCATATCTCAAAAGCGCGTAAAGCTTGATGACGCAACATGGATTCCCCATTTAAAATCGTGGCACCCGCCTTTTCTGCTCTCGTTAGAAGTTCTGATTTCGGGGGATTGTACACAAGATCGATCACCAAATGCTCTGTTGTCAAATGGTTAAAAGGAATTGATATATATTCGTCAACATTGGGAAAAGTACCCAATGGAGTGCAGTGGACAATGACTTTACACGCATTGAGCATGTGCTCATTGATTTCTGAGTATGAAAATTGATTCCGTCCCTGAGGAATTCTTGAACAATAAATCACGTCTATTCCTAAAGAACGAAAAACATGTGCAACCGCTTTTGCCGCTCCTCCAGTTCCCAGAATCAGCGCGCGTTCGTGATGAAAAGTTAGAAACGGTTTGATGGACTGATGAAATCCGAAGGCATCCGTATTATGTCCCACCTTTTGGCCGTGCTTAAACTGAATAACATTCACAGCACCAATGGCTTTCGCCTCATCGCTTACAGAATCCAGAAATGGGATAATGGCCTCTTTATAAGGAATAGTTACTGTCAAACCGCTCAAATTCTGGGCGAAAACCTCATCAACTGAATCCATTGAAGGAATTTCGTAATTATCGAATCGAGCATCAATGTCGTTTTTCTCAAAGTATTCCTCAAAAAATCGTTTTGAAAAGGAATAATTTAAAGTTTTGCCAAGCAATCCGTACTTACGCATTCTTGGAAGACATTTTTGATTTCGCGAAACTAATGAGCATCGGCAGCACAGAAAGAAAGACAATACCCAAGACAACCTTGGAATTATTTTCCTTTACCCAAGTAATTTCTCCTAAAAAATAACCAACTAAGGTCATTGAACAAATCCATAAAATACCACCCATGATGTCGAACAACAGGAATTTTCTGTAATTCATCTTGCCAACCCCTGCTGCAAAAGGTGTGAATGTGCGGACAATGGGAACAAATCGCGCCATGATGATGGCAAAAACGCCTCGTTTGTCGAAAAACTCTTCCGTTTTCTTCAAGTAACTTTCTTTGACCAGCTGACGACCGCGAATTTTCCATTCGAAAACCCCCAAACCAATACGTCGACCAATCCAATAGTTGATGTTATCCCCAAGAATGGCTGCTATACTCAGAAAGAATAAGATGTAACTCAATTCCAAGTTACCGAACTTTGCATACATCCCCGCCATAAAAAGAAGGGAGTCGCCTGGTAAAAAAGGCATAATGACCAACCCTGTCTCAATGAAAATCACCAAAAACAATACAATATAAATGGAATCACTGTAATGATTGACAATCCATTCAAAGTCCAGATCGAACAGGTGTTTAAATAATTCTATCATGTTAGTCTAGATCTAGGGTTTGGTCAACTTGTTCTTTCCACGCCAAAATTCCACCTTCAAGAATCCAGATGTTGTTCAGCTCAAAATCTGTAGTCAACAAATTGGCCATGGCTTCAGCGCGTTTGCCTGACCGGCACATGATTACCACATTTTTCGTTGATGGAAGCTCAGCTAGTCGGTCACACAAATCACCCATCGGGATATGCATCGATCCAATATTGCACGCAGTATATTCATAAGGTTCACGAATATCGATGATTTGATAATTTTCCCCTCGCTTTAACGCCTCATTCAATTCTAGCGCAGAAATGCTTCTCATTGTTGATTTTTTCGTAAAAGTAGTAAAATCCAATGAAGTCTATCGTTGTCAATTGTTCCCCTAGGATTTCATCTTGACGGATATTTCCATCTTGAAATGTGCCACAAGTTCACCCTTGATATTCTTAGCAGTGACCTGCACCATTCGGTTCAATCGTGCGCCAGTGTGTCGACTTTCTTCAATCATCTCCTTTATGGTAGCCCCATCATTAGACTCAAAAAATACATCATCTTCGGCGCGCTTGAGAAACTCAGCCTGCATGCTTTTGAAGGCCATAGACATTCCCTTTCCGCCAGTAAAATAGACAGAATGAATTGCTCCTGCGAGGTCTGCCCCCACTGCCAATGCACCAAAATACATAGAGCCGAGGTGATTTCGTGTTCTCCTGCGCAAACGAATTCTTATGATAACCTTCTGATCATTCATTTCTATGATTCGCGGTCGGACAAATCCAATCATTGGAATTTTCAGCCGCCCAAGTAGAAACAAAATCCACTGCATGCGACGTAGCGTCAGTGTTTGTGGATTAGTCATTGTATTCACGTTTCAATTGTTCAACGATATCGTGAATCTTCCGAATAGACGTCACATGTTCAATCGAAGGTCCTGCGCACCACACTGTTTTATAGGTTGAACTGAAGGCAGCCTTCTGCAAACTTTTCATTCCTCGCACAAAAACCAGGGCTTTCAACCATTTCTTCAAACGCTTGTTTCTATTCAACAATCGCTCAAACCAATTTTGTTGGGTTCCCACTTTCTGAACATACGGAGTATTGATGACCGTGCAAGGTGTACCTGAGAGTTTTGTTGTCATCACAATATCCTTTGCTCCATAGTTCACACATGCCTCTTTGTATTCCTTTGAGACAGGCGCTTCTTCTGAAGCAATAAAAACACTCCCCATGGAAACTCCCGCAGCACCCAAGTCCATCATGGACCTAATTTCTTGACCTGACCCTACTCCACCCGCTGAGATCACAGGAATGGAACAAGCGGAAGTCAAGGCTGGAATTAATTCTTGAAACGATATAGATCCTGCATGTCCACCTGCTTCTTTGTTCACTGCGATGACTGCATCGGCACCCAATGCTTCGACTTTACGTGCAAATTTCACATCCACCACATCACAAAACACTTTTACACCGTGCTGATGTGCCATTCGAATAGTCTCCTCCGGTGATCCGAGCGAAGTTATGATGAAGTCTACTTTTTCTTCACAGCAAACACTGAGTTGATCTTTGTAGTAAAAATTGGATTTGTTGACGATAAGATTTATTCCAAAAGGACCTTTGACTTGAGCACGAATGGAACGAATCGCAGCACGAAGTTCATCTATTGACTTGTAATTGAGGGCAGGAATAGCTCCCGTAATACCAGAACGGATTGCTTCGACAATCATTTTTTCATCCGAAACCAAGAACATCGGCGCCATGATCACCGGGAAATCAATTCCTAGTATGGTGCATAAATCAACAGCATGTGCTTTATCCTTCATATACCTAAAGGTAGGCATTTTCACAGTGACTTCGAACAATCAAATCCTGGATAAATTTCATTCATTGCAAACAAACAATACCTTTGTGGCATGACTAAAAAACAAGCTTGGATTCATGCATTGCGCTTGCGGACCTTACCCCTTTCCATTTCGGGGATTATTCTCGGTTCTGCCTTGGCCTTCTATAAAGGATTCGATAACTATGTTGTGCTTGGGTTCGCATTATTGACCACCCTTTTATTTCAAATTTTATCGAATCTAGCGAATGATTTAGGAGACAGCTTGAAAGGCACCGACAACGCGCAACGTGTAGGACCAACTAGAGCAGTACAATCAGGAGTGATTTCTCCCAAGGAAATGAAAAACGCAGTGATTCTTACTTCTATTTTAAGTTTCATTTCTGCTGGAATACTCATTTATTTTGGCACCCAAGAAATGCCTCAAACGACGATTTTCTTTTACATCTTTCTTGCCATTGCGTGTGTTGCCGCGGCGATTCTTTACACAGTAGGCAAAAAGGCCTATGGCTACAATGGTTTAGGTGATTTGATGGTGTACCTCTTTTTTGGACTAGTGAGTGTGATGGGTGTTTATCCGCTCTTTGCCAAGACAATCGATTGGAACTTACTCATGCCTGCAAGTACCATTGGCTTGCTGAGCACAGCTGTTTTGAATTTGAACAACATGCGCGACCGGGTCAATGATGCCAAATCTGGAAAGCGTACTTTAGTTGTGATGATGGGTGGTGATTTGGCGAAAATCTACCACACGTTCCTGATTGTAATTGCATTAGGCCTTCACCTCTATTTCATCAGTGAATTGCATCATGACATGGCATTCCTCGGACTCCTTCCTGGCGTTTTGTTAATTCTCCATGTCCGAAAAGTCATGCAAACAAAGAATCCTAAAGATTTCGATCCTGAACTCAAGAAAGTTGCCCTTTCCACCTTTGCCTTGGCCCTGCTAACGGCGATTGGGTTACTTGTGTAGATTTGATCCCTGAGGGAACTTGGCGCTACGCGATTCAGAATTTGATCCCTGCGGGAATTTGAAATTTGATGCTGCGCCCGCCTCGGCGGATTTGAGAACAATTCAGAATTTGACGCTGCGCGATTTGGAAATTGGTTAGTTTTACATCCTAAAAGACTTTAGTTGTTTGTACACATATATTCGTAATTCGTAATTCGTAATTCGTAATTCATAAATGAAGATCACTTTACAACACTTCCCACTTCACTTCAAAGTTCCAGCAGGGACGAGTCGTGGTGTTATGACGGAGAAGCAAAGTTGGATTGTGCGGATCTCAGATGGGATATCTGAAGGAATTGGCGAAATAAGCGTTATTGAAGATCTATCCCCTGAATACATTTCTTTGGCAGAATTTGAGCTTACGATAAAGGAATTTCTATCGCGTTTGGAACAAGGATGGAATGATGAAGTCTACCAAGCTCTGCAAGCTTATTCATCGATTTTATTCGGTATTGAATCGGCCTTACTTGATTTGAAAAATGGTGGAAAGCAGATCTATTTCGACAATGCCTTTGCCCGCGGACAGCAAAAAATTCCGATCAACGGTTTGATTTGGATGGGCTCAGAGGCGTTTATGGCTGAACAAATCACACAAAAGCTTGCTGCTGGATTCACCACCATAAAGATGAAAATCGGTGCGATGGATCTTGATACTGAACTTGAATTACTGCAGTCCATTCGAAAAAACTATTCAAAAGAGGAAATTACCTTGCGTGTCGATGCCAATGGTGCGTTTGATGCAGAAACGGCTCAAGCTGTGCTTCAGAAATTGGCAGATTTAGACATTCATTCCATTGAACAACCCATCAAAGCCGGGAATATCGAAGCAATGAAAAAGTTGTGTTTGACGTCCCCTACACCGATTGCGTTGGATGAAGAACTGATTGGCATTTACAACACGGAAGAAAAGATCAAACTATTGGAAACGATTCAACCGCAGTACATCATTCTAAAACCAAGTTTGCATGGGGGCATTTCAGGAACAAAAGAATGGATTGCTTTGGCCGAAGAACGAAACATTCAATGGTGGATGACCTCTGCCTTAGAATCGAATGTTGGTTTGGAGGTGATTTGTCAGTTGGCAGGAGAATATTCCAACTCATTGCCCCAAGGTTTGGGAACAGGTTCGCTTTACACGAACAACAGCGAGTCGCCGTTAACGGTCGCTGAAGGAATGATTTTTCGGGTGTTGAGTTGAGCATTTCAAAACAAAACACTCAACTCATCCCTATTTCTTAATACCGGTCGCGCTTACCGAACCATGTTTTCTTCCCCTTCTTCTTCGCGGAATCTAACTTTTGTTCAGCCGTTGGCTTCGGTGATTTTTTCTCACTTGGTTTATTTCTTGGCGGTCGAACTGGACGCTCCTTCTTGATGATTTCAAACACTTCCATTGGATACGGATGGTTTTCAATCACAGGAATCGTTTGATGGATCAACTTTTCAATGTCCTTCAAATAGGCTTTCTCTTCGTAATCACAAAATGAGTGGCAACGCGATCTGCTCCATGTTTCGTACGCGTGAAGACAAGAACAGATTGTGCCGTTTGCTCGTTCAATACATCGAACAGTAAATTTGGCTTGTTGTTTTTGTCTACAAAATAGAGCGACTGACCAATAATTTCTGCCGTTGTAGAAATTGGCGTTACCTCCACTTTAATTGGATCACGCAAAATAGACGCAGCCAATTTCATGATCTCAGGAGCCATCGTGGCAGAGAAAAAGAGATTTTGACGGTCATTAGGAAGGGCACGAATGACCTTGTTAACGTCGTGAATGAAACCCATGTCGAGCATGCGGTCTGCTTCATCGAGTACAAAGATCTCGAGGTCTTTCAGGGAAATATATCCCTGCATCATCAAGTCGAGCAAACGACCTGGCGTAGCCACAAGAATATCTACTCCTTGTTGAAGTTGATTTACTTGAGGGTTTTGATTTACACCACCAAAAATAACAGTGCTTCGTAGTTTCATGTGACGTCCGTATGCACGCAAGCTTTCCCCGATTTGAATCGCAAGTTCACGTGTTGGCGTCAATATCAATGATTTAATTTTTCGTTTTCCGGTTTGTTCTCCATGTGCACCTATCAATTGAAGGATTGGAATAGAGAATGCGGCTGTTTTTCCTGTTCCCGTCTGCGCGCAGCCGAGTAAATCATGTCCGTTCAGTACTTTCGGTATCGCTTGTTCCTGAATGGGTGTAGGTGTTGTGTAGCCCTCTTCTTCAATTGCCTTGAGAATGGGCTGGATGATGCTTAATTCGTTAAAATTCATGTATAATTTTTGTCAGAAAATAATTTTGGTTGACAAAAGGAGATTCTGAAATGAGGTGCAAAGGTAGGTACAAAAGAGGGCTTCTCGACAAAAGGCGCATTATTTCATTGAAAACGCCTGATTCATCAACCCATTAAAAACAAAAAAAGGGCCTACCGAAGCAGACCCTTTTCTTACGGATGAATTATTTATTTAATCACTTTCGTAATCATCGATCCCTTGGAAGAATTGATTACCAAGAAATATGTTCCAGACAAAACAGATTCTGTATTCATTGACATTGAAACTGAATTTTCAAGTGTCGTAGTTTTCACTGTGCGACCTGCCATATCAATCAATGTTGCCGTTCCGTTCAGTTCTTGACCGAAAGAAACATTTAATGTTGCACTAAATGGATTCACAACAACCAAACCAGCTGTGCTCAAGTCATTGATTCCAGCTTGGCTGAATTGTACTTGATCATTGATGACAATTGTATTTACACCATTTGACTTTTGTCCACAGAACAAGATCAATGTTGCACCATAAATCCCTCCATTCGCAGGGTTTGTTATGCCATAAGCAACTGTGTACTGTGCAATCACAGTACCTCCGTTACCCCAAACAGTCCATACTGCAGAAATTGAATCTGCGCTTGTCGTGAAATAGTTGGTGATGGCTGCTGAATCAGCATCTGCATAGGTGAATCCACAATCAGTTATTGTAATCGTGTTCAAAGAATCGGCGATTGTTGCATTCGGGAAGCTATTGTTATTAAACACAAGAACTGAGTCTGTTGGTGCTGACGCATCTGCAACAACGGCATCGCTGCAGCTAACGCATCCATTCACATCTGTCACACAAACAGTATATGTTCCTATACATAAATCCGTTAATGACGGACCCGTTGTCACCCCATTCGACCATGTATAGCTGTACGGTGCTGAACCACCCGTTGCTGTAATCGTCATACTGCCATCACACAACATTGCGCTCGATGCGTCTGTTGACGTGGCAGATGTTGAGAAGTTCAAACAAGGATCAAAATTACCCGATCCAATAGTAAACGTAAATGTCAGGGTATTACCTCCTGAATTTGTGAACGTCACAGAATATGTTCCTGCGCACAATCCAGATATTGAGTTTCCACCTTGTTGAAGAATAGTACCCAGTCCCATCCATACTTCATTTGTTGCAACTAGTGCCGAATCAATGGTTGCTGTTCCGTCGCAAGCCGCTGGACCTGAAGTGTTTTGCGTAATGATTGGATTCTGAGCGAATGCCAAAATTGTCATGAACATGAATGACAAAAAGAATAGGATTTTTTTCATTCGTTTGGTTTTAGTGTGACATAGACGCATGAATGTGTCTTTGCGTTGCGAATGTACGTTCTTTTTTTATTTCTAATCCATAACCCGCTGTAATCCGATACGTTTACGTTGAGTATCTATTTCTAAAATCCTTACTTCAACGTGTTCGTGCAGCGCAATAAATTTCGATGGTTGATCGACATAGGTATTGGCCAAATTGGATTTGTGAATGAGGCCATTTTCTTTGATTCCGATATTTACAAAGGCTCCGAAATCTGTCACATTGGTCACAATTCCAGGCAAGACCATCCCTACTTTTAAATCGTCAATGGTGCGGATACGTGAATCGAACTCCAACACTTTCGCCTTCTTCCTCGGATCTCGCCCAGGCTTTTTCAATTCCTTAATAATATCGTCAAAAGTATATTGATCAATCTCGGGGAAATCTGTTCGAGCGATGGATTTCAAAAGATCGTCATTGCCAATCAAATCCTTCAAGTCCACTTTTAGTTTCTTGGCCATTTTATTCACCAATGGATAACTTTCTGGATGCAGTGCTGAATTGTCTAAAGGGTTTTCGCCATTTCGTACGCGTAAAAATCCTGCAGCTTGTTCGAAGGCCTTGTCACCCAAACGCTTCACCTTTTTCAATTCTGCACGCGATGTAAATCCACCAATTTCCGAGCGATAAGCCACGATACTTTCTGCCAAAGTAGGGCCCAGACCGGATACGTATCCCAATAAATAAGGTGAGGCCGTATTTAAATCTACTCCAACTGTATTCACGCAAGAAACGACCACATCATCCAAGGCGTGTTTAAGATCAGACTGGTCGACTTCGTGTTGGTACTGTCCTACACCAACGGATTTAGGATCAATCTTTACCAATTCCGCCAAGGGATCCATCAAACGACGACCAATGGAAACTGATCCGCGAACAGTCACATCGTAATCAGGAAACTCCTTTCGCGCAATCGAACTTGCCGAATAAATCGAAGCGCCATCTTCACGAACAGAATAGACTTCTAAGTCACGATCGAATCGAATGCGCTTAACAAATGCTTCCGTTTCCCTACCTGCCGTACCGTCACCAATCGCTATGACTTCAATTTTATACGCCTGCACCAATTGAGCCACCTTCGCTTGCGCTTGAGATGATTCATTTTGAGGTGGGTGGGGATAAATGGTAACATTGGTCAACAAGTCACCAGACTCATTCAGACAAACCACTTTACACCCCGTTCGAAATCCTGGATCGATCGCCAAGACACGCTTTGATCCAACAGGCGCTGCAAGTAAGAGCTGACGGAGGTTCGAAGAAAACACTTTGATCGCTTCAAGGTCTGCTTTTCGCTTGTATTCATTCATCAGCTCATTTTCCAATGAAGGACACATCAAGCGCTTGTACGCATCCTTGCAAGACGCAGCAACAACATCTGCG
>JAJTDQ010000078.1 GCA_021300505.1 Cryomorphaceae bacterium | reverse complement strand
GATGCCGCTTGGAATGCGTTATTCAATCGTTCGATTGCAGCCTCAAGGTTATCCATGTGCTTCGCTTCAAACTCCTTTTTCAATTCAGCAAGAGCATCTTCGATTGGTTGTTTTTTATCCGCAGGGATTTTATCTCCATACTCTTTCAGCTGACGCTCCGTTTGGAAAATGGTAGAATCCGCTTTGTTCAACAATTCAGCTTCTTCACGACGCTTCTTGTCTGCATCTGCATTTGCCTCGGCTTCAGCTTTCATGCGCTTAATTTCTTCATCAGAAAGACCAGAAGACGCTTCAATCTTAATCGATTGTTGTTTTCCTGTACCCTTATCTTTTGCAGAAATGTTCATGATTCCATTGGCATCTACGTCGAAAGTCACCTCAATTTGTGGAACTCCTCGTGGTGCTGGCGGAATGTCTGTCAATTGGAAACGTCCAAGTGTTTTATTGTCGGACGACATGGCACGTTCACCTTGTAGCACATGAATATCCACGGATGGTTGATTATCAGATGCCGTAGAGAATACTTCCGATTTCTTTGTAGGGATCGTTGTATTCGCATCAATTAATTTTGTAAACACACCTCCCATTGTTTCGATACCCAATGAAAGAGGAATTACATCCAACAACAACACATCTTTCACTTCACCTGTGAGCACTCCACCTTGAATGGCCGCACCTACGGCAACAACCTCATCTGGATTTACACCTTTCGAAGGTGCTTTTCCGAAGAAACGCTCTACTGCGTCTTGAATGATTGGAATACGAGTTGATCCACCAACTAGAATAATCTCATTGATATCGCTTGTCGACAATCCAGCATTTTTCAAGGCTGAACGGCAAGGTGCAATTGTACGTTCAACAATGGTTGAAATCAACTGTTCAAATTTTGCACGTTGTAAAGTGCGTACCAAGTGCTTTGGAATTCCATTCACCGGCATGATATACGGAAGGTTAATTTCCGATGATGTCGTTGAAGAAAGCTCAATTTTAGCTTTTTCAGCAGCCTCTTTTAGACGTTGAAGTGCCATAGGATCTTTGCGTAGGTCTACACCCTCCTCAGACTTAAATTCATCAGCCAACCAATCGATGATTGCTTGGTCAACGTCATCACCTCCTAGGTGAGTGTCACCATCTGTTGCCAAAACTTCAAAAACACCGTCTCCAAGTTCAAGGATGGACACATCATGTGTTCCACCGCCAAAATCGAAAACCGCAATTTTCTGATCGATTCCCTTTTTATCCAATCCATAAGCTAAAGCAGCCGCTGTAGGCTCATTGATGATTCGTTTAATTGTCAAACCAGCAATTTCACCCGCCTCTTTCGTAGCTTGACGTTGAGAATCATTAAAGTATGCGGGCACAGTAACTACTGCTTCCGTTACCTCATGACCCAGATAGTCTTCTGCCGTTTTCTTCATTTTCTGAAGAATCATCGCCGAAATTTCTTGCGGTGAATACATACGGTCATCAATTTTCACACGAGGTGTGTTGTTGTCGCCTTTCACTACCTCATAAGGTACACGCTCCGCTTCGCGTCGTGTCTCATCGTATGAAGCACCCATGAATCGTTTGATCGAATAGATCGTTTTTGTCGGATTCGTAATGGCTTGACGCTTCGCTGGATCCCCAACCTTGCGCTCGCCCCCTTCAACAAATGCCACTACAGATGGTGTCGTACGCTTACCTTCTGAGTTTGCAATCACCACTGGCTCGTTTCCTTCCATTACGGAAACACATGAGTTGGTGGTTCCTAAGTCAATTCCAATAATTTTTCCCATTTTCTTTTGTATTCAGTGTTAAACCGCGTTGCCTTGTCAATCACTGTGCCACTGGAAATCGAAGATAATTTTCTGCCAAATCTGTCAAAGTCGTGATTGACATGCACTTTAAATGTGTCGAATTGGCAGTTTTTGTGACATTCAGAATTATAAGATGTGAAGATGCCAAGACATTAAGATTTCAAGACAAGGGACAAGGGACAAGGGACGATAAAGAAATACCATCGACTAATTTGTTGGCTTCGAAACTACCGCTGTGAAGCCATCAAACTCGTAACAAACTTGTCGAAACCTATCGAAGTACGATCAAGTCTTTCAGCGCAGCGGTCTTTTGTCTAATTGTCTTTAGTCTGGCCCTGGCCACTAGTCAAACGCCCTGAACGAGTTCTGACTCATCTGAATCAACTTTTCATATTGCGCAGGAGTCAAATCCGAATGATAGTAGTGAATAGGATTGACTTTTTCTCCATTGTGTTCAACTTCATAATGTAAGTGAGGACCAGTCGATTTACCGGTATTTCCTACCAATCCAATTATTTGCCCGCGCGTGACTTTATCTCCACGTATTACTTTAAAGGCACTTAAGTGCGCATAGCGCGTTTTATAGCCGAAGCCATGATTAACAACAATGCATTTACCATAACCCCAACCACTTGTTTCCACAGACTCCACGATTCCATCGCCGGTCACATATACTTCAGTGCCGATATTTGCGGTGAAATCCATCCCCGTGTGCATCCGACGTGTCTTGTAAATTGGATCGATTCTGAAACCATATCCCGAAGCCATCTGCTTAAGGTTTTTGTTGCTTACAGGCTGAATCGCAGGAATACTTGCAAGCATCTTGTCTTTATTCTTGGCAAGTGACAACAATTCTTTAAACGAAACGGACTGTCCATGGATGCGACGTTCCAAATCATCCATGCGTTCAGATGTGCGCTGTAAAAGTGAGGAGTTCGTTAAACCATCCAGGTAGGCGTACTTTTTTGAATCAGTCGCTTCAGAGTTCTTCAATTCTTCAGGAAATTCATCCGCAAACAATGCCACACGATACAGCTCTTCATCTCGCTTTTGAATGCCCTCCAAGACCTGACTTACCAGTGTAATGTCTGCATTCAATCGATCAATTTCTTTGCGGTAGGTATCAATCTCTCTTTTTAGAAAAATCTCTTTCGGAGAATCTAACTTACGCGTGAAAAAGTAGGCCAATACAATACCCATGACAAGACTCGGTGATACCCATAATACAACGCGAAGAATGCGCGTAATTGGACTTCTTGAGACTTCCTCATAGGATAGCGTATCGGGGTTATATCTGTATTTCTTCTTTGACAAGCAAGACAAATATAACTTGTTTATGATTTAATGCATGCTTTCAAGCCATGACTTGAACTGAAATATCGTTGAAAGCCTTACCTTTGCCACTCAAATTCAAACACTGAAAACGGAATGAAAGTTTCAGAAATTAGAAATACATTTTTTCAATTCTTCGCATCGAAAGGTCACGAGATTGTCCCTTCCGCACCTATGGTTGTAAAAAATGACCCAACCTTGATGTTTACCAATGCTGGAATGAATCAATTCAAGGATTATTTCCTTGGAAATTCAGTACCTACACACCGACGCATTGCCAATTCGCAAAAGTGCTTGCGTGTTTCAGGAAAACACAACGACTTGGAAGAGGTAGGTGTAGATACTTATCACCACACCATGTTTGAGATGCTCGGTAATTGGTCTTTTGGCGATTATTTCAAGGAAGAAGCCATCGAGTGGGCTTGGGAATTATTGACAGAAGTGTATAAAATTCCGAAAGACAGGTTGTATGTGACCGTTTTTCAGGGTGATGCAAGCGACAATGTGCCAATGGATGAAGAGAGTTTTTCTATTTGGAAAAAATTCATTGCTGAGGATCGAATAATACTTGCTTCGAAGAAGGATAATTTCTGGGAAATGGGAGATACTGGTCCGTGTGGACCTTGTACGGAAATCCATGTGGACTTGCGCTCTAAAGCTGAACGAGATGCCGTTGATGGACGCAACCTTGTGAACTTTGATCACCCGCAAGTGATTGAAATTTGGAACAACGTATTTATGCAATTCAATCGCAAAGCAGATGGTAGTTTAGAGCCTCTGCCTGCAACACACGTTGATACCGGAATGGGTCTTGAACGTTTAGCGATGGCCTTGCAAGGTAAAACATCGAACTACGATACTGACCTTTTCCAAACCTTAATTCAACACATGGAGAAGGTTTCAGGTGCAAGCTATGGTATGTCAGAAGATGTCGATACTGCGCTGCGCGTTATTGCCGATCATATCCGTGCCATTGCGTTTTCTATTGCCGATGGACAGTTACCGTCAAACACAGGCGCGGGTTATGTCATTCGTCGCATTCTTCGCAGAGCAGTTCGCTATGGCTATCAAACATTGGGCTTGAAAGAACCTTTCCTATACGATTTATCTGGGGTGTTGAGCGACATCATGGGCGAACCCTTTGAGGAATTGATCAAGCAGAAAGAACTCGTTCAAAAGGTAATACGTGAAGAAGAAATTAGCTTTTTCAGAACCCTAGAGCAGGGAATTAAACGAATGGACGCCATTATTGCACAATCCAAGAAAGACGATATTGAAATCATCAATGGGGTTGCTGTATTTGAATTGTACGATACCTATGGTTTTCCTGTGGATTTAACCTCACTCATTGCGCGTGAGAATGGACTTCAGATTGACGAAGAAGCTTTTAATGCAGAACTTCAAAAGCAGAAAGACCGTTCTCGTGCCGCTACAGCAATTGAAACCGATGATTGGGTTCAGGTTCATCCTGATTCGGAAATCACTTTTGTGGGCTATGATCAACTAAGTGCAAACGTCAACATCCTGAAATACCGAAAGGTTTCTCAAAAACAAAAGGCATTCTACCAATTGGTATTGAATAACACACCTTTTTATCCAGAAGGTGGAGGCCAGGTAGGAGATACAGGATTCATCGAATCGAATGGCATCAAAACCACTATTTTTGATACGAAAAAAGAAAACAATCTGATCATTCATCTTTCAGAAACACTTCCTTCTGATCCTTCGGCTGAATTTCTAGCTGTTGTGAATGAGGACAATAGAAGTGCATCTGCAAGCAATCACTCGGCAACTCACCTGCTCCACCATGCACTGCGCAGCGTATTGGGCACACATGTCGAGCAGAAAGGGTCGTTAGTGAACCCATCTTATTTACGCTTTGACTTCTCACATTTCTCTAAGGTTACGGACGAAGAATTGGCAAAGGTAGAAGCAATGGTCATCCAAGCGATTCGTGCTAACAGCGCTTTGGATGAGCGACGCGCTGTACCAATGGATACTGCGAAAGCTTTAGGCGCAATGGCACTGTTCGGTGAAAAATACGGCGATGCAGTGCGTGTCATAAAATTCGGTGATTCAGTTGAACTATGTGGGGGAACACACGTTTCTTCGACAAGTGAGATTGGCATGTTCAAGATCATTACAGAAACAGCTGTTGCGGCTGGAATTCGACGGATTGAAGCCATCACATCTACTGCTGCGGAACATTATTTCGTTGAAAAGGCAGAGCGTCTAGATCAAGTCAGCTTCGCATTGAAAAATCCAAAGGATGTGGTTAAGGCGGTTGAAGACTTACAAGCGAAAAATGCACAACTGCAACGCGAGATTGAAGTGCTGCAAAAAGAAAAAGCCATGAATGTGAAAGGTGAGTTGAAAGGAAAGATTCAACACATCGGAGACATTCATTACCTGGGCGAAATCTTAGCGCTAGACGGTGGTTCAATCAAGGATATTCTTTTTCAATTGAAAGGTGAAACGGACAACTTCCTTGGTGTGATTGGTGGAAATGAAGGAGATAAGTGCACCCTAAGCATCATTGCCAGCGACAGCATCATCGCCTCTAAAGGAATCAATGCCGGAACGATGATTCGCGATGCTGCGAAGCACATCCAAGGAGGTGGTGGAGGTCAACCTTTCTTTGCTACGGCGGGTGGAAAGAATCCAAGTGGATTGCAGGCTGCACTCGACGAAATACGTTCAAAACTGAATTGATTCTTGAAAAAAGTTCGCACAGCACTGCTGATTACCTATTATTGGCCTCCGGCAGGTGGTGCAGGGGTTCATCGTTGGCTGCGGATGTCACGTTATTTCAAAGAAAATGGCTGGAATCTTCATGTCTACTGTCCTGAAAATGGCTCTTGGCCAACAATGGACCCGGACTTACAAGCTCAAGTTTCTGATGACTTAACCATTATTCGTCGACCTATTTTTGAGCCACACAAGTACCTTGGAAAAAAGAGTAATCCAAACATTGGTGCTGGTCTTACCCATCAAGGAAAAGTAGGATTGGTGAAGAAAGCAGTGATCTGGGTACGTGGAAATCTATTCGTTCCCGATGCGCGTGTTTTTTGGATCAAACCGAGTGTACGATTCATCTCCAATTACCTAAAGGAACACCCAGAAATAGACACCATTATTTCAACAGGACCACCTCATAGCATGCACCTCATCGCTTTGGGACTAAAAAAACGTTTTTCAACGATAAATTGGGCAGCAGATTTTAGAGATCCATGGACGCAGATTGACTTTTACCATGAGCTTTTACCGGGAAAATGGGCCGATAATCGACACAAAAAATTAGAAAAATCCGTACTTCAAACCGCTGATCACATAATTACCGTAAGTAATGCGTGTGGAAAAGGCTTACAAGATATCGCAAAGAGAAAAGTGGATGTGGTAACAAATGGGTTTATCTTCCCTGAGTTTAATGCACAAGAAGTAGATCTCGACAAGGCCTTTACCATTGCTCATTTTGGATCTATGCCAAATGCACGAAATCCTGTTGCATTATGGAAAGCTCTCCAGGGTGCCTTACGAATTAATCCAGCAATTGCTGAACATCTTCAACTAAAATTAGTTGGTCCTGTAGATTTTCAAATTATTAACGACATAAAAAAATACCAGTTGGAAAGCAACTTAAAATTGATTCCTTCTGTCTCACATGCTGAAAGTTTATTGATGCAGCGAAGTGCTCAGATTCTGCTTTTAGTAGCGAACAACGCAGGAAATGTAAAGGGAATTCTCACAGGGAAATTCTTTGAGTACCTCGGAGCAAAGCGACCAATACTCGCCATTGGAATGGCCGATGGTGACTTGCACACGGCTGTTGTAGAAACCCAAAGTGGCCAATTCTATGATTTCAACGATGAAGAGGCAATGAAGGCATTCATCCTTGACGCGTTCGAAAAATTTCAAACAGGTACACTCCATTCTTCAAGCAAAGGATTAAATACCTATTCCACACAAGCGCTAACTAAGAAATTTCTTGACATTATTTGTGGATAAAAAACCATTTCTAAAGCCAAAAAACAGCACTGCGTTCCATTGATTTTATGCAATTTCGTTGTGCTTTACTGCTATAGAGATGAAAACTAAAAATTCCAATCAAGCCAAGTCGCGTTATACGCAAAAACAAAAATACACCTTTTTAGGTGCAACTTTGGGCTTTTTGTTTCCGATTATCGGGACGCTTTTTGAATGCTCCTTTAGAGGAATGGGTGGACATTCAATTCAAGATTTAATTGACTGTCAAAAAGCCTCACCCGCACTTTGGTTGGTGGATACCGCACCATTTTTCTTAGGTTTGGTTGCATCTTTCGCTGGAAGACATCTCGATTTAGTCAATGAAAAAAACAAGCAAATCGAGGAACGTTTCCAGCAAATGTCTGAGTTACGCGAAATTGCAGACAATGCCAATAAAGCAAAAAGTGAGTTCCTCGCAAACATGTCTCACGAAATACGTACACCGATGAATGCCATTTTGGGGATGAATTATCTCATCGGCAAAACACCATTGAACGAAAAACAGCGTGACTACAACAATAAAATCGAAACGTCTGCAAAAAACTTATTGCGCATCATTGATGACATTTTGGATTTTTCTAAGATTGAGGCAGGTAAATTGACGTTAGAAGTTACCCATCTCTATTTGGAAGAATTGATTGCTGACATTGCTGCCACAGTAAACATTAAACTGCAAAAAAAGCCAGAGGTCGAACTCGTTACCTACATTGACCCAAAGATTCCTCCTGTACTTATGGGCGATTGAAATAAAAATTGAAATTAAGGTTGTTCAAAAGATGAGTTACGGCGCAATCCTGCGCTTTTCTGTTAAAGACAGTGGTATTGGCTTGACAGAAGAAGCTGTTAAAAACCTATTCCAACCTTTCCAACAAGCAGACCTCTCCACTACTCGAAAATATGGAGGTACTGGACTAGGTCTTGCAATTTGTCGAAACATCGTTCAACTCATGGATGGCGAGTTGTCTGTTCAAAGTAAAGTAGGTGAAGGATCCGAATTCATCTTCAATGCCTACTTCTCCTTGGAGGACAACATGGACAACCATATCGAAAGCATTGAAAACATCAAAGGAATGCATGCCTTGCTCGTAGATGATTCAGAAAGTGCACGTATGGTCTTGAACGACATGTTGACATCCCTAGGATTTGAGGTTACTGTTGCCAAAAGCGGTGCAGAAGCGATCGAAAAATATGAAAACCATGTCGACAAAGAACCTTTCTCTTTATTGGTGGTTGACTGGCAGATGCCTGGAATGGACGGATTAGAATTGGTGCACGAATTGAAAAAACAGCATGATGGTGAAATTCCAGCTGTTTTGATGGTAACAGCTTATGGCCTAGATACAGTTCGCAAAGCAGCTAGAGATGAAGAAGTTGATGGCCTCATCATCAAACCAATAAATCCTTCTGCACTTTATGATTCCGTGAATAAAATACTTCAACTCGGAAAGAAAAAAATAGCCGCGCACAAAGAACATAAACGAAATGATTCAGACCATGCAACTGCGCTGCAAGGAAAACGTGTATTGTTGGTTGAAGACAACGAAATCAACATGGAGCTTGCTCTAGAGTTACTAAAGGATGTAGGTATCGAATGTGAGAGTGCTTGGAATGGTGCTGAAGCCATTGAAAAGCTAAAGGAATCGAAGTTTGACTTGGTATTGATGGATATCCAAATGCCAGTGATGGATGGATTAACGGCTTGCCGTAAAATACGTGAAGAGATGAACAAAGAACTTCCTGTATTGGCCATGACTGCTCACGCCATGAAAGGTGAACGCGAAAAAAGTTTGGCTGCAGGTATGAATGACCACATCACAAAACCGATAGACCCTGAGCATCTCTATTTGACCTTACGTAACTTTTTAGCACCAGAATCGGTTAATTCAGCAACGCCTAAAACAGCGCCGGCTAAGGTTGAAACTACCGTTGATACATCTTCTGACCTCTACATTGAAGGAATTGAAACCTCTACAGGGCTCCGAAGAGCTGCAAATAAAGAAGAAGTTTATTTACGGCTACTGAAAACATTTGTTGAGAACTATGGGAACTTTAGAGCGAAGTCACAGCTCTTACAAACCCAAAATCGACTCGATGAAACAGGCATGCTCTTACACACTGTTGCTGGAGTTGCAGGTAATATTGGGATTACGGAGGTGTATAAGCTTGCACAACTCCTGACATTAGAGTTCAAAAACCACATTAAAAGTGGAAGCATGAATTTCACCCCAATTCTTCAAGACAAGTTAGAAGAAGTTGCCAATGTATTGGACATTTATTTGGAGCGAATTCATGTCTTTCTTGCGTCAAGAGAAGAGGCTGATGCGAATGCTAAGATTAGCGTTTCTGAAACAGAGCTTGAGGACATGTTTGAAAAGCTCGCTCAAGCCATTGAGCAAAATGACCCTGTTTCTATTTTGATTTTGACGAAGCTCTTGATAAATTTAACACCCTAAAAACAAAATAAATATGCCTACACAACAATGGATTATCGATCCGATGCACAGTGAAATCATGTTCAAAGTGCGTCACATGCTTATCACAAATGTTTCAGGAACATTTGACATGTACCAAGCAACAATGCACTCGGATGCTGCTGATTTTTCAGACATGCAGATTGAGTTTGAAGCCGAAGTTTCATCAATCAACACGCGCAATGACCACCGTGACGACCACTTGAGAAGTAATGACTTCTTTGACGCGGCAAACAATCCAACATTGAAATTCGTTTCATCAGGAATTCGCAGAAAAGATGGAAACATCTACGATTTGGATGGAAATTTCACGATTCGTGGCGTTGAAAATCCTATCACATTGAAAGCTGAATTTACAGGAACAGCGCTTGATCTTTACGGTCAACGCAAAGCAGGCTTCGAAATTTCTGGAGTAATCAATCGCAATGACTACGGCTTAACGTGGAATGCAACAACAGAGGACGGAGGTCTTGCCTTGGCTGAGGAGGTTCAGTTGGCAATCTCTGCTCAAATGATTAAGCAATAAAAAATACAATGGTGAACCGCACTTTTGTGAACGCACTCCGTGGGGTGGTATTTTTTTGTATGCTTTCATATTCTGGAAATGCGCAATACATCACTGCTCTTTCTTATGAGCGTTATGTGTATCTGCATAGTCATCCAGAACTGAGCGGCGAAGAGATAAATACTTCCACCTATTTGAAAAGTGTCTTATCAAAAGCGGGGTTCACCATTATTGATTCCCTTGGTTTTCATTCCTTTGCGGGAATTCTATACAATGGAAAAGGGCCTGTGGTGATGTACCGTACAGACATGGATGCTCTACCCATCGTTGAAGAAACAGAATCACATTTCTCTCCAAGTTCAACTGTAGAATCCGATAAGCCAATTGTACGGATGCACGCCTGTGGGCATGATTTCCACATGACGACATGGCTAGAAGTGGCTGAAGACCTAGTGAAAAATAAAAACATGTGGAAAGGCACCATCATTTTCTTGGCCCAGTCCTCTGAAGAAACGGGTCAAGGTGCAAAAGCAATAATTTCCTCCCCGAATTTCAAAAAACTTCCAAAAGCAGATTACCAGATTGCCTTTCACAATACCCCTGAATTGAGAAGCGGAACTGTAGGATTTTGCGAGGGTTATGCCTTTGCCGCTGTAGATATGATGAACATTACTGTTAAAGGTGTTGGTGGACATGGTGCTGAACCTTTCCGAGCTGTTGACCCCGTGCTTCTATCGGCCTACTTGGTGACCGAACTCCAATCCATAGTGAGTCGCAATCTACCACCTAACGATCCTGCAGTTATTACTGTAGGTGCTATTCATGGTGGAACAGTTGGAAATATTATTCCAGCGCAAGTTGAACTGAAACTAACCATTCGCTCCTACTCAGCAGCAGCACGAAATAAAATCCTTCAACGGATCGAGGAGATTGGGAATGGACTCGCTGCCAGTGCTGGTTTAGATTCGTCAAATTTCCCTATCTACACCTTACTAGACATGTCTATTCCTTCAGTTTATAATGCACCAGAAATGGGGAAAATGCTCTTCAGTGCTTTAAAAAATAACACACTTGAGACGGCTATTATGCCATCAAAAATGATTGGTGAAGATTTCGGAGTATATGGTGCTTCTTTGAATATCCCTTCATACATGCTTTGGATTGGAACGACGTCAAGCGACAATGAGAAGTGTCCAGGACATGAGGAATGTGCTATTCCAAAACTACATACCTCCAGGTATTATCCAGATTACACAGTCTCAATTCCTTTAGCTGTTAAAGCGATGAGTACTTCCATCATCACCCTATTGAACACTCGTCCTATTCCCATTACCCATAGCACTACGCCAAGCTTGAAGAATACCAAGCAATAGGAAAACACTTCCGTAAAAGACCATGAATTCAAATTGATGGGCATTGATCCACAAACGATTTTCACCTCCCAGAATGGCATAGCCTGCTAAAAGCGAAAATGCGCCAATGCCTGCACTGATTGTATAGGTTAATATGGAAGAAGTACTTTGGTCCAGCATATTTCTTTGCTTCAACAATGTGCCCCAAAACATCCAAAAAGGAACCTGAAAGGGATTTACTAAGCTCAAACTCATTCCAAAGAAAAATGCACTCCCCGAAAAGGATACCTTCTCAATCGTTGGACTCGGTGCATTGAAAAACTGGGAATAGAGCACATATGAACCATAGCAAATTAAACCCGTCACAAAAATCCACTCTGCTGTTTCCCTCCCTTTCAATGGAATTTTAATGCGATGCAATAGTGTAACGGCCAGCACAGCATAAAACATTTCAATGATGACCGCTCCCAATGCAAACCAAAGTGCAGATTGAACAGAGTCGAATGCAGATACCTGGAGTGTTGTCATGTTGAGTGTCCCCGGAGCCATTGACCCGAAAAAGCTGATGGCCAAACCGGCAAGAAATAACTTTAGATTTTTTGTCATACGGCTACCCTAGCTCAAATGTCGTGATGCCATAAACCCAAGACATAGGTAAATCTGGCGGCGTACCATGGTACATTCGAGCACATTCAAAATAATACTCTGTTTGAAATTCTTCGGCAAGTCTCACAGCATCTGA
>JAJTDQ010000077.1 GCA_021300505.1 Cryomorphaceae bacterium | reverse complement strand
TTTTAGCTGCAATAATTTCAAGTGCACGTTCTAGAGTAATCGACATAGGGTCTTCTCCTTTCGGAATGGACACAAACATCTTTCCGAGCTGAACATATGGGCCAAATCGACCTACATTTGCTTTAATGTCTTGTCCGTCTAGTTCACCTAACACGCGTGGCAATTTGAACAATTCAAGCGCATCTTCCAATGTCACTGTAGAAATAGATTGTTCCTTACGCAACGAAGCGAAAGTTGGTTTTTCTCCATCAACCTGCTCATCGCCAATTTGAATCATCGGTCCGAAACGTCCAATACGCGCAATCACATTCTTACCTGAAATAGGATGCTGTCCCAAGTGCCTTTCACCTGTAACTCTGCTCGAATTTTCTAGTGTATCTTCCACATTCTTGTGGAATGGATTGTAAAAATCGTGAAGCATCTGTGTCCAACCGATCAACCCATTAGCAATCTCATCAAATTCTTGTTCAACTTTAGCAGTAAACTGATAATCCATGATTTGACACAAGCGAACCAATATCTGTTGGAGAAAGCTTATTTTTCTCTTTACCTGTCGTTTCCTTTCGCACTTCAGCTTGGACACTTCCATTTTTCAACGATAAAAAGGCAAACTTTCGCTCCTCCCCTTCTCGCTCCATTTTTTCTACATATCCACGTTTCTGAATAGACGATATCGTCGATGCATACGTTGATGGGCGACCGATTCCCAGTTCCTCCATTTTCTTCACAAGCGATGCCTCGACATAACGCGAAGGTGGTCGAGTAAAACGTTCAATCGACGTAATTTCTGACACAGTTAAATTCTCTCCAACTGTTACAGCAGGCAATAGTCCTTCTGTTTGTTCTTCTTCGCTGTCCAGATCCTCGACATTTGATTCCATGTATACACGCAAAAATCCGTCAAATCGAATCACTTCTCCTTTCGCTTCGAACTTTCCTGGAACTGCAGGTGTTGTGATTGAAACTGTCGTGCGTTCCAATTTAGCCAAGGCCATCTGAGACGCAATCGCACGCTTCCAAATCAAGTCATACAAACGTTCTTCGTCGCGCTCACCGGTAATGCTATGCGTACCAAAATCGGTTGGACGAATGGCTTCATGGGCCTCTTGAGCACTTGCGCTTTTCGTCGTGTATTTCGTTGGGCGCGAATAATCCTCACCATAAGATCTCAAAATTTCAGCTTTCGCACCTTGAACAGCAGTGTCTGATAAGTTTACAGAGTCTGTTCTCATGTAGGTGATTTTCCCGGACTCGTACAATTTCTGAGCTACGGTCATTGTTCGAGTTACAGAGAACCCAAGCTTTAAGCTAGCTTCCTGCTGCAGTGTCGATGTTGTAAATGGCGCTGCAGGCGTTCGTGTAGCGGGCTTTGTTTGCACATCAGCCACAGTAAATGTTGCACCGTTGCAGCTTTCCAAAAATCCTCTAGAATCCTCCTCTGACTTCAATTGAGAAGAGTATTCTGTTTTCAAAACACCTTTCAGTGCGCCAAAAATTCCGTTAACACGGAAGAAATTATTTGAATTGTGCGCCTCAATTTCACGCTCACGCTCAACAATCAAGCGAACGGCTACAGACTGTACACGTCCGGCAGACAAGCTTGGACGTACTTTTTTCCAGAGCACAGGTGACAACTCAAAACCTACCAAACGGTCAAGGACTCTTCGCGCCTGTTGCGCATCGACCAACTGCTTATTGATTTCACGTGGATGATCAATTGCCTTTAAGATTGCTGTTTTCGTAATCTCATTGAAGGTAATGCGTTTCGTCTCTTTTTTCGCGAGACCCAATGTCTCATATAAATGCCAAGAAATCGCTTCTCCCTCGCGGTCCTCATCCGTCGCAAGCCATACCGTATCGGCCTCCTTAGCTAATTTTTTCAGTTCAGCAACCAGTTGTTTTTTGTCAGCTGAAACTTCATAATTCGGTTCAAAATTGTTTTCTAGATCTATGGCCAACCCTTTTTTCGCTAGATCCCGCACATGTCCAAAACTCGATCTCACGATATAATCTTTACCAAGGTATCCTTCAATTGTTTTGGCTTTTGCTGGGGACTCGACTATTACAAGATTTTTTGCCATCGGTGAGTGTGTTTTTAAGGTTAATCTGAAAATCAGGAGCACAAAGTAAATTCAAATGTTCTCAATTTCCAATGACTTTTTTTTCGATACTTTCTCATATATTATATTTAACCATAGGTTAAAGAATTTTCAAAAGAACCGAATACTACACAAACGATTTTTTCAGAGGTTTGTTCAATTCATTTTAACTGACATTTTGACATGCATGTCTTTTTGAGTATTTTTGCATTCATTCGAATTAAAACAAGAAATGAAACCATCAACCCAAGAAGATAAAGTGATCGATGAAGGACGTCAGGGTGAAGCTGTAACAAGCGTTGAGGTCGTTGCATCTATCATGACTTCTCAGGGATATGAGACAACGCGAAATGCAGAGGATGCTGACGTGGTATTGATCAACACATGCTCCATTCGTGAAAATGCCGAAATCCGTGTCCGCAAGCGTTTAGGTGACTTCAAAAAACGAAAAGAAAGCAATCCAGATCTGGTAGTTGGCATTTTAGGTTGCATGGCTGAACGACTAAAAAAAAGCTTGCTTGAAGAAGAAAAATTAGTCGATCTTGTTGCTGGACCTGATGCCTACCGTGATTTACCGAATCTTGTTGATGAAGTTGGAACGGGTCAAAAAGCAGTGAATGTTTTGTTATCTAGGGATGAAACCTATGCAGACATATCCCCCGTTCGTTTGGATCAAGGTGGCGTAAGTGCATTCGTAACAATCATGCGTGGTTGCGACAACATGTGCTCGTTCTGCGTGGTTCCGTTTACACGAGGACGCGAGCGTTCAAGAGACCCGCATACGATTGTCAATGAGTGCAAAGAATTGTTCAACGCTGGCTACCGTGAAGTAACGTTACTTGGTCAAAATGTGGACAGCTACCGCTGGAATCTAAGCTCAAAAGGAGAGATAAAAGACGACACACAGCCAACGACCAATTTTGCACAATTGATGGAAATGGTCGCTTTGGTTTCGCCTGATTTGAGGGTACGGTTTTCTACCTCGCATCCGAAGGATATGACGGATGATGTGTTGGAAATCATGGAGAAATACGAGAATATCTGCGAATACATCCATTTACCTGTACAGTCGGGTCATACAGATGTGCTTCACCGCATGAATCGAGGCTATTCAAGAGAGTGGTACTTGGATCGAATTGATGCCATTCGTCGTATCGTTTCCAACTGTGCAATATCTACAGACATCATTTCTGGTTTTTGCGGAGAAACGGAGGAAGAGCACAAAGCTACTTTAAGTTTGATGGATGAAGTTTGCTACGAATATGCATACATGTTCAAGTATTCCGAACGACCAAAAACATTGGCGGAACGACGTTTTGACGATGATGTTCCCGAAGATGTGAAAGGTCGACGTTTGATTGAAATCATTGATAAGCAAAATGCGCATTCATTGGCTACAAATCAAAAAGATATAGGAAAGATGTATAAAATTCTGGTTGAAGGTCCATCACGACGTTCAGCAGAACAATACTGCGGAAGAAATGGCCGCAACAGCATGGTCATCTTCGATCGAAACGGGGTTGAAAAAGGACAATACGTAATGGTAAAAATTACCGACTGTACTTCAGCAACACTTTTAGGAGAATACATCGAAACATGTCCATCTGCCTAATTGCATAGAAATGAACTTACAGCAAGTTAAACAGCGATTTGGAATCATTGGCAATGCCCCGTTATTGAACCGAGCATTGGAGGTTGCCATTCAGGTAGCACCAACCGATATTTCTGTGCTTGTAACTGGTGAAAGTGGCACAGGAAAAGAAATAGTCCCACAGGTCATCCACCATTTAAGTTCCAGAAAACATGGTGAATATATCGCCGTAAACTGCGGAGCAATTCCTGAAGGAACAATTGACTCAGAATTGTTTGGTCACGAAAAAGGCAGTTTTACAGGGGCACATGGTAGCCGTCAAGGATATTTCGAGGTGGCCAATGGCGGAACGATCTTTTTGGATGAAGTCGCTGAACTACCCATGCAAACACAAGTGCGTCTGTTAAGAGTACTGGAAACAGGTGAATTTATTCGTGTAGGTTCCTCGAAAGTGATTAAAACGAATGTCCGCGTTGTCGCTGCGACAAATGAAAATATGCAGCGCGCTATAGCTTCCGGCAAATTTCGTGAAGATTTATTCTACCGCTTAAGTACCGTTCCGATTAGCCTACCCCCGTTGCGTCAGCGTAAAGAAGACATTCACCTTCTTTTTAGAAAATTCGCCAACGATTTCGCGGACAAATATAGAATGCCAGCACTTCGCTTGGACGATGATGCAGTAACGTTGTTGAACAATTACAGTTGGCCAGGGAATATCCGTCAATTGAAAAATTTGGTGGAACAAATTTCTGTAATCGAGACAGCACGAGAAATCAACGCGTCGACTTTCATTCACTATTTGCCTGCTGAAACCGAGAAACTTCCATCGGTTATGGGTGGTGAATCAGCTGGAGAGAATTTTTCCGAGCGCGAACTGATGTATAAGTTCCTCTTCGACATGAAAAAGGACCTCACGGACTTAAAAAAATTGGTAATTGAGTTGATTGGGCAGGGGGGAAATATCTCCTTGAACAATGATCAAGCAGCGATGTTGAATCGACTTTATCAGGATGTGACACCAGGATTTGTTCAGCCGCGCCTTGCTGCACCAATTGCTGATCCTGGCGCTGTATCTTTCCACCATGATGAAGACCATACGGAAGATGTAGAGAGCCATGTTGAAGTGGAAGAATCCCTCTCACTCGAGGATAGAGAAAAAGAATTGATTCAGAAAGCATTAGAAAAGCACCGGGGTAAGCGCAAATATGCCGCTGCTGAATTGGGTATATCTGAGCGAACACTCTACAGAAAAATCAAAGAATACAATTTGCCGGATTAATGAAGTACCTTCCTTTCATATCGATTTTAATCCTGATCTCTGGCTGTTATCCGTCGAGCATCTCGTTTATTGATAGCGGTTCGATGGATGAATCTTGGAAAACCTTTACAGTCAAAACTTTAGAAAACAACGCCCCAAATGCTCCCACAAGTTATGCAGTGACCTTATCTGAAAAAATCAAAGATGGCGTGCAGAACAATACTCGCCTATCCTTGAATCCAAACTTGGGTAAAGGTGAAGTCAATATCGAAGGTACCATCACCAGTTATTCGGTAATGCCGATTGCCTTGCAAGAGGGAGACAATGCTGCAAAAAACAGGTTAACGGTTACAGTAAATTTCACGATATTCGTCACCAAACCTGAAGAAGAGGAAATGACATTGACAAGCACACGCTTTGTAGATTATGATTCAAAAACAGATTTGGCTTCTGTAGAATCAACATTGCTTGAAGAAGTCACCACCCAGGTTGTTCAAGATGTGATTAATAAATTGCTTTCCAACTGGTAATGTTGAACTTAACGGAAATAGCGAATCGTATTGCACAGCCTGAGTTGTGTGAAATTGCGGATTTCAACGATTTGAGTTTATTTGCCGAGCAATACCCCTACTGTCAAGTTTTTCCGATTCTCAGTTTAAAGGCGCTCTCGAACCATAATGACATTCGCTTTGATATTGAATTGACACATTATGCCTACCGCATTTCTGATCGATCACAACTTTACGCACTCATTCACCAGAATACGGAAACAAAATCCTTGCAACATACAGTTGTTGAAGGAGCCAAGCTTGAGCCGACAATAGAAATCTTAGAAGAAACTGAAGTTGTCACTGTATCTCAAGAGACAGAAGAAATTCAAGAAACAGAAAGTGTAATCCAAGAGATACATACTCCAGTTACTGTAGTTGAGGAAAAGCTGCCGCCGCAGGAAGAGGTTCAAGATCCAGTAATTACTAGAGAGGATGAAGATTTTGAGGATGAAAATGAAGCTGAATTTATCCCTCTAAACATTTCAAGCATTGAAGAGACTATTGTTTCTGAAGAAACGGAAGAAATGGAATCAATTTCAACTCCCGAAGAGGAAATCGCTCAGGAAATTGAAGAAAGTTTACCCGCAAACGAGGAAACTGAAGCGGCTTCAGAACCAGAAGGTGTAGATGAATTTGACCGCAGAATGTTGGCAGAGACAATTTCAGCTGCCTATCGACTGGAAGAATTGGAACCTGAGGAAGTCGAAGAAACTGAAAAGTCTGACACTGCAGAAGAATATGAGCAACAAGATTCGGCGCAAAGCCGATCATTTACGGATTGGTTGCGTGTTGGAAATCAGTCCACGTCAAATGAATTGGAAGAAGACAAATCTCATTTGGATGACTTGCTTGATCGCTTTATTGAAACAGAGCCCAAAATTACAAGGCCGACTGCGCCTATTGAAGACAAACCAAAGCGACCATTTTATTCACCAGAAAAGAAAGCAAAGGAGAGTGTGGATATGCAGCGAATGCCTGTAAGTGAAACTTTAGGCAAAATTTTCGAGCTTCAAGGAAATTATCCGAAAGCAATTTTTGTTTACGAACAATTAATCTTGGCTAATCCAGAAAAAAAGAGTTACTTTGCAACCCGAATAGAAGAACTTAACAAAAAAATCAATTCATAAAGATGGATTCATTATTCTCAATTATCATCATGCTAGCAAGTGTCCTACTGATTCTTGTCGTTTATATTCAAAACCCGAAAGGTGGAGGATTGAGCTCAGATTTTGGTGCAGCTCAACAAATTGGAGGTGTACAAAAAACCAATGATTTCATTGACAAAGCAACTTGGTCATTGGCTGGAATAATCATGGTCTTGAGTATTGCACTTTCTATCCGCACAAAAACTCCAGATACAACCGCGAAAGAGCCTCAACAAGCAGAACAAGGTCAAAATAATGGTCAGCCGCAAGGAAACAAGTAACAAGTCTCTGTTTTACGACAAAATATTGTGTCAGTATGTCATACATGCTGACATTTTTTTTTCTTACCAATTCGTCCAAGTGAAAAAATGTCGGATTTGCTACAATGGCATAAAATTCGAAAAGGGCTAGCAACAATTTTAACATTAAACATAAACAACTATGTCAATTCAATTCAAACCGCTGGCAGACAGAGTTCTTGTTGAGCCTGCACCAGCAGAGCAGAAAACAGCGAGTGGGATTATTATTCCTGACACCGCAAAAGAAAAACCGCTTCGTGGAAAAATCGTAGCCGCAGGAGCAGGTAAAAAAGACGAGCCTATGACTGTCAAAGTAGGAGACTCTGTGCTTTTCGGACAGTATTCTGGGACAGAAATTAAAATTGATGGTTTGACTTACCTCATCATGCGCGAGTCAGACATTTACGGTATTTTTTAATCACGTTAATTAAACAGATTTAACAATGGCAAAAGATTTATATTTCGACGTTGAAGCACGCGAAAAATTAAAAAAAGGCGTAGATACCCTTGCGAATGCAGTAAAAGTTACTCTTGGACCAAAAGGAAGAAATGTCGTTATTGGTAAGAAATTCGGAGCGCCACACGTGACGAAAGATGGTGTTACTGTAGCGAAGGAAATCGAGTTGAAAGACCCAGTTGAAAACATGGGTGCACAGATGGTGAAAGAAGTAGCAGCAAAAACTGCTGACATCGCTGGTGACGGAACAACGACCGCTACAGTTCTTGCTCAAGCAATTGTGACAGCTGGATTGAAAAATGTTGCTGCTGGAGCCAACCCAATGGACCTTAAAAGAGGAATCGATAAAGGTGTGGCTGAAGTCGTTCGCAACCTGAAGAAATTATCAAAAGAAGTTGGTTCAGACAACGATAAAATCAAACAAATTGCAACAATTTCTGCAAACAACGATGAGGCCATCGGCACATTGATTGCTCAAGCCATGAAAGTTGTTGGAAATGACGGTGTAATTACGGTTGAAGAGGCAAAAGGAACGGAAACAGATGTAAAAACTGTGGAAGGTATGCAATTCGATCGCGGTTATTTATCTCCTTACTTCGTGACCAACACGGACAAGATGATCACCGAGATGGACAAGCCAATGATATTGATTTGTGAGAAGAAAATTTCGAACATGAAAGAATTGTTGCCTGTTCTTGAGCCAGTTGTTCAAGCAGGTCGCGGTTTGCTCATTATCGCTGAAGATGTTGACGGTGAAGCATTGGCAACATTGGTGGTGAATCGATTGAGAGGTTCTTTGAAAATTGCCGCTGTTAAAGCTCCTGGTTTTGGTGATCGAAGAAAAGCAATGCTTGAAGACATCGCTATTTTGACGGGCGGAACAGTGATTTCTGAAGAGCGTGGTTTCACTCTTGAAAACGCGACTTTGGACATGCTTGGTACTGCTGAAAAAATCGAAATCGATAAGGACAATACGACGATTGTAAATGGTGGTGGAAACAGCGCTGATATTCAATCTCGTGTTGGTCAAATCAAGGCGCAAATGGAATCAACGACTTCTGACTACGATCGTGAAAAGCTACAAGAGCGTTTGGCAAAACTAGCGGGTGGTGTTGCTGTACTTTATGTTGGTGCTCCGACGGAAGTTGAAATGAAAGAAAAGAAAGACCGTGTGGATGACGCACTTGCTGCAACACGCGCTGCCGTTGAAGAAGGAATTGTACCTGGTGGTGGCGTAGCGTTGATTCGTGCAATCGAAACGTTGGATACGTTGGCTGGAGAAAACGAAGATGAACTTACTGGGATTCAAATTGTGAAACGTGCGGTTGAAGAACCTTTGCGACAAATCATCGCCAATGCAGGTGGTGAAGGTGCTGTAATCGTTCAAAAAGTGAAGGAAGGTAAAGACGACTTCGGATACAATGCTAGAACTGAGAAGTTTGAGATGTTGTACGAAGCCGGTGTTATCGACCCTACAAAAGTTACGCGTATCGCCGTTGAAAATGCAGCTTCTATTGCTGCTATGTTGTTGACAACAGAATGCGTCGTGGTTGACCAACCGGAAGAAAATGCCCCTGCTATGGGCGGTATGCCGGGCGGAATGCCAGGGATGATGTAATTTTGAGTTACGAATTACGAATTAAGTGGCTTCGAGAACCTCAGCCACCAATGCGAGAATCTCAAACAAAAGTTGCTAGTTCGTAATTCAAAAATCTTATAGAGTCCGTCACTGGCGGACTCTTACTCGTTTCTTTCTTCCTGATTTATTCAGATAGCGAGAAGCGTCTATATAAAAGAACCCTCTTTGGCAACGAAGGGGGTTTTGTTTTTTTGAGGACAAGAGACAAGGGACACTTCTTCGCTCGTTGAGCTTTGAAGGACAAGGGACAATAGACAAAAGACTTAAAGACATCAAGACGTTAAGATATGAAGATATCAAGACTTGTGAATTATTTCGAACGCTCTCGCTCTCACGCTCGCTCTGAATTTACTGGGGAACTCGAAGCACTTGTGCTGAGGGCGATAGCAAACTCGAAGCACGGTTGCTGGGGAACTCGAAGCACGAAAAAAGGACGACCCATCGAGTCGTCCTTTCACCAATAGTAAAATCTAATTTTAGTAACGGTAGTGTTCCGCTTTGTACGGTCCAGCAACTGCTACTCCAATATAGTCCGCTTGATCTTGGCGCAAAACCTCTAATTCAACACCAATCTTCGCAAGGTGCAAACGCGCTACTTTCTCATCCAAATGTTTTGGAAGCATATATACGTCATTTCCATAACTTGCGCTATTTTGCCACAGCTCTAACTGCGCCAATGTTTGGTTTGTAAATGAATTCGACATCACGAAAGATGGGTGACCTGTAGCACATCCTAAGTTCACCAAACGTCCTTCTGCAAGGATGATGATTTCATTTCCTTTCACGTTGTAGATGTCAACTTGTGGTTTTACTGTATACTTCGATGAACCATAATTTGAGTTCAACCAAGCCATATCGATTTCGTTGTCGAAGTGACCGATATTACAAACGATCGCTTTGTCTTTCATGTTTTCGAAATGACGACCAACAACGATGTCTTTATTGCCTGTTGTTGTAACGATGATGTCACCAAGGTGAACCACTGAATCCAAACGTTTCACTTCGAATCCATCCATTGCCGCTTGAAGCGCGCAAATTGGATCGATTTCCGTCACAATCACACGTGCTCCAGCACCTTTCAATGACGCTGCAGAACCTTTTCCAACATCACCATATCCACAAACAACAGCCACTTTTCCAGCCATCATTACGTCTGTAGCACGACGAATTGAATCTACCAATGATTCTTTACAACCGTATTTGTTATCAAATTTTGACTTCGTAACAGAGTCATTCACGTTAATTGCTGGCATCACCAAAGTACCATTCTTCACGCGCTCGTAAAGGCGGTGAACACCTGTAGTCGTCTCCTCAGAAAGACCTTTAATGTCTTTTGTCTAATCGTCTTTCGTCTAATCGTCTTTCATCTTAAAATCTTAATGTCCTAATATCTTTAAGTTCTCCGAACTTTTTTATTCACGCAGGAGTTTCGTACTTTTGCA
>JAJTDQ010000076.1 GCA_021300505.1 Cryomorphaceae bacterium | reverse complement strand
CAATTGCCGCAATAGATTTCCGTCCAAACCAAGTGAAGTTAATGTGGTCATTCGACAGACGAAATCGGGGATCTCGGTAATTCGGTTTTCTTCAAGGATGAGTTCTTCGAGGTTCACCAAAGTAGCAATTGATGACGGTATAGAATCTAAAGACTTATCTACCAAAACAAGAATCCGCACTTCTTTTGGATGCGCTAAGGCTATTTCTAGTGAGGTACATTTTGTGAAGTCCGTTTGACCCAAAGCACCAAACGTGAAAACAAAGAAAAGACCGGAAAGCAACAACTTATGCATCAACCGAAAAATAAGTAGGCGACAAGTATTGCGGCCAATCCACCAATGATGTCGCAGAAAATTCCCGCCCATGCGGCATAACGAGTGTTGGTGATTTTTACGGAACCAAAGTAAACAGCGAGAACATAGAATGTCGTTTCGGTACTGCCTTGAAAGGTCGATGCCAGTTTCCCAACGAAGGAGTCAGGACCAAAGGCTGGATTCTGAAAAATCTCCACCATTAATCCTCTAGCACCGCTACCAGAAAATGGCTTCATGAAAATCACAGGCAAAGCATCAATGAACTGCAGTGTTTTCAATCCACAGAAAAGCAAGACTTCTTTCAAGCCATTCATCAAATCACCAAAGGCACCCGATGAACGGAATAGCGCAACGGCAGCAAGCATTGCAACGAGGTAAGGGATAATGTTGATAGCGACTTGGAATCCTTCTTTTGCTCCGTTGATGAATGAATCGAACAATTGGACTTTTGAACGAATGGCTAATCCAAAGAAGAAGGCGATGAATCCGAACATGATGGTATTGCTCACGATAGAAGAGATCGTCTTGATTTGATCGGGATGAGTATTTAAATACCACATAAAACCAACAATCAATGCAGTCAATCCACCAATATAGCCGAGGATTACTTTGTCGAAAAGATTGATTTTTTGTCGAATGGAAACGAAGATCAATCCGCCCAATGTTGCGAAATATGTTGTAATCAAAATAGGTAGGAACACAGATGTTGGATCAGCAGAACCATTGGTAGCACGCGCTGCAAGAATCGAAACTGGGATTATCGTCAGTCCTGAGGCATTGAGCACCAAGAACATGATTTGGGCATTGGTCGCCGTTTTTGGATCTGGATTTAAGGTCTGTAAATCTTGCATGGCCTTTAATCCTGCAGGGGTTGCAGCATTGTCCAGTCCAAGCATGTTTGCCGAGAAGTTGAGCATCATAGATCCAACAGCAGGGTGACCTTTCGGGATTTCTGGGAATAATCGTGTAAAGAGAGGTTGTATTAGTCGGGACATCACGCGAATGGCGCCACCATCTTCACCAATTTTCATGAATCCCATCCAAAGCGCCATGATTCCAGTCATGAACAAGGCCAGTTCAAAACCTGTTTTTGCCGATTCAAACAATGCGTCCATCATGTTCTGAAGGATATGCGTGTCTTGCCAAAAGATCAATTTAGAAAATCCCATCACCATAGCGATGATGAACATTCCTGTCCAAATGCGATTCAATACCATAGCACGAATATCGGAAACTCTTTCATGCCATTAAAGCGCCAAGTTGTATTCTTTCAACAAAGAAAGGTCGATAGCTTATATCATTCCAATTCCCTGACGAAGAACGGTTGCTTGAGAACCAGTACAATCCACCACTGTAGACGCATCCAGATTTCCATAGCCACCATCAATGATCATAGCTACATCATCGTCGAAGCGCTCATAAATTTGATAGGGGTCTGCAAAGTAATCTTGAATTTCATCTTCTTCATTGTGTAAAGATGTCGTCGCAATAGGATTTCCCAAGGACTTCACAATCTCAATGATGATGGGATTATTTGGTATACGAATGCCTATTTCTTTACGGTTGGTGTCGAAGAGTTTTGGGATTTCATTCGACGCATGAAGAATAAATGTAAAAGGTCCAGGTAAAGACTGTTTTAACAGTTTAAATGTTGGGCGGTCGAGCTGTTTGGTGTATTCTGAAATGTGACTTAAGTCGGAACAGATGATGGAAAATTGCGCCTTACTCAGTTTCACATCTTTCAATGCTGCCAAATCATTCAATGCCTTTTTATTGTAAAGGTCACACCCCATGCTATACACGGTATCCGTCGGAAAAATGAGTATTCCACCTTTTTTCAATGCATCTACAGCTTGTTGAATGAGGCGCTTATCGATGTTGTCTGGGTTGATTTCAACGATCATGAGTGGTTTATTTGAATATTTTACATGAAATCGCGCGGTGATCACTATACGGCGTTTGTTGAATCACAAAGTCGCTGGAGCGTAAATCATTGGTATGGAAAATATAGTCGATTCGCCCTGCAGGTACCTTGCCTACATAGGTTGAGCCTATTCCCATTGATGTGTTTCTAAATGAATCGATGAGCAATTTGCTAAATTGATGATAGGTATAGGACATGGGTGTGTCATTGAAATCTCCACAAACAATCGTCGGGTAGGGTGAGGTACGCACATGCTCCATGACTCTTCGTGCTTGATCTGCGCGTTTTGGATAGGCAATTCGAAGTTTGTCAATAATCTTCCTGAACATTGATTTTGGTTCTCGTTTCACTGCATTGTCCGAAAATTCAGAATAATCATCTTCCTGCAACTTTATCGATTGAAGGTGAACATTGTAAATGCGGAAGGTGTCTTGATTTTTTATGATGTCAACGAAAATACAATAATTAAAATCTTGCTCTCCTTGGGTGTTAAACATCACATCTCCTCGTGCAATCATCCGGTATTTGGACATGATCACCACCCCGAAGTTTTGTCTGCCCCTTAACTTGTGGGCATAGCGTTCATGAAAATCTTTCGTGTCAAGTAGCTTTACAAGTGAATCTCTAGTGGAGAAAATCGTTGGTCTATCTTGGTGGTAAAATTCCTGAAAACAAACAATGTCAGGATCTTGTGAAGCGATGTACGAGAAAATGGAATCCTTGTTTTTATTGCGTTGTTCGATATCGTTGTTGTACAAATCAAACAAGCGTACATTGTAGCTCATCACATGCAATATCTTTTCTTTCGATGGCAAATCCGTTTCATTTGACCCAAGGGTGAACATTCTGAAATGGAGTTTACCGCCAATCAAAAGAACAAGTACAATTAAAATGACCATGCGCTTGTTGGCGAAAATCCAAAATAGAAGCGCAAAAAGCGTAAAGGTTAGTAAAACAGGATAGGCTAATCCAAAGAATGGGAGTATTTTAAGTGTATTTGGATGCACAAAAGGTGTCAAATACGCTAAGAGCAATCCGCACAAACAGACGAGTGTCAAGATTTTTAATAGCAAGGACAACCTTAAGACTTTGAGCATGAATTACTTTTTACTCTGGGTGAATAGAAAATCCTTTTCCGCTTTGGACAAGGAGTCATAACCTGAACGTGAGATTTTATCTAAAATAGCATCGATTTTAGCTTGTTTCTCTTTTGCTTCAAGGTTGTAATCTTCATCCGTCTTGAATTGAGCAGTACGACCACCCTTTTTTACTTTCATTGATTTGTTCTTGCGAAAGAGTCCTAAAAACCAATCGCTTAGGCGCTTAAAGATCATCATGATATTGGATTTGCTGTGAATATTCTGTACCGAGAGAGCACCAATGATTGCACCGCCGATGTGCGCAAAATGGGCTGTGTTGCTTGATTTTAAACTTTCAACACTGAGTGAAAATAAATCCATTAAAACGAAGACGCCTGCGAGAATAATAATTCGAACAGGTAAGACACCGAAAAGCATCACTTGCATGTTTGGGCGATAAAATGCCAATGCCACGAACACAGCCATAATCGATCCTGAAGCACCTACGACGTAATGTCCTTCGGGAACGCCAGGCAACAGATGCGCTACAATTTCTAAAACACCGCCAAATAAACCACCTAAAATATAGGTATGTAATAGTCGCTTGCCATCAAATAAGGATTCAAACATGCGCCCTGAGAAATACAGGAAGATCATGTTGAATAGAAAATGGAGAAAGTCGTAATGGGAGAAGATGGAGGTCAATAATCCCCATGGATGCATGAAGAATGATGGCAGTTGAACATCCAGAGAAAAGATAAGGTGTAAGAATTGATCCACGCCATTTTCAGCTGCACCGGTCGCTAATCCTCCAAATACAGAAAGCACTTTTATGGTTAAGAACACGGCAGCATTCACCATGATCAAACGAATGGTCATCCCGCCATGGGCAAATTGATACTTTAAATCATCGATAAATGTACGTTCGGAGTGCATCAGTAAAAATTTGAACGATCTGTTTTGCGCCAATAAAGCACGAGGATTATTCCGACAATAGCTCCGCCAACATGCGCGAGGTGCGCGATTTGGTCATTGGCATAGAAACTATTGTAAACTTCGAAGATCAAATAGGCACCAATCAAGTATTTGGCCTTGATTGGAATTGGCGGGAAAAGCAACATCAATTGCGTGTTTGGGAATAGAACTGCAAATCCAGCTAGGATGCCAAATAGGGCTCCTGAAGCACCAACCATTGGAGTTTGAATCATTCGGAAGTATTTGTTGACTACATCGGCTCCTCCTTTGCTCGCCATCTCTTTCTCTAATGCGTTTGTTGCATCCAAAGGAAAATTATTGATCAAAATATTGTCCATCGTCGACACATCATATCCCAATGAAGTAATTTGACTTTTCAATTCCATGATTTCCCAAACACCAATCGCATTGTACAAGGCAAAGGCACCGATTCCACAAGCGAAGTAAAAAAGGAAAAATCGCTTCGGCCCCCAAATTCGTTCTAAATGCGCGCCAAACATGACTAAAAGCAACATGTTGAAGACGATGTGCAAAAAGTCATTCAAACTATGCATGAACATGTAGGTGATCATTTGGAAGGGCTCAAACAACGGCGAGTTGATGTAATGCGCTCCGAGCAATCCGGTATAATCTGTTCCCTGCTGCGCTAAAATTAGAACGACAATAAAAACTGTGATGTTCAATAACAGCAGGTTCTTAGTGACTTGAGGAAGGTTATTTAAGAAATTCATTGCTAAAATCTATTGGATATTTCGTCAGTTGTCAATGTTTGCATAATCTTTTTTCCTGATGGAGTAAGGGCGTGTTCGGAACAGGCAAAGAGCAATTCAATGAAATGATTCGCCGCATCTCCCGTCAACTGCTGTTTTTTTCTTCCTGCTGCAGAAGCAACGGATCGAACAATCAAATGGGCAATATCACCTTTGTCTATGGTCTTGTAGGCAATTTCCTCCAGAATCAAATCGATGCACGTCAATATCGTTTCTTGCACCAAAACAGATGGCACAGCTGAAAGTGACAAAACAGAGTCGTTTATTTCCCATTGAAAACCAAGACGACTCAACATTTGGCGTTGTTCTTCCCATGCGCTAGCCTCTTGCTTACTTACGTTTTTTTCAACAGGGAATAGTAAAGCTTGAGATTCTATTGGATTGGAAATGAAGTTATTGAATAACTCATCATAAATCATTCGTTCAAAGGCACGTTGAATATCAATGACCAACAATCCAGAACGACAGGTGGTAATCAAATACTTACCTTTAATCAAACATTCTCTAGACTCATTTGAATCCTCTTCATCGTGTTCAATCAAAACACCTTGTTCGCTTTTCACCTCCTCCTCAATAGAATAGAAATTCTCCCATTCTTCAGGACTTGCTATTTTACTGCCAAATCCTTGAGCACTCACTGCTTTTGTGAAGCCGCTTGAAGAACCTTTAGAATTGCCTGAACTCGAAGTTGTATTGAACGGGTTGTACATTGGATTCACCTTGATCTCGGGTTCGACAACAGGCTGATTCTTCATGGAATAAGGTAGGTCAAAACTGCTTTCTTGGTCAAAATCGAGCGATGGCATGACATTGTACTTACCTAAGGTCTGTTTTATTGCGCTGAGTAAAATCATGTAAATATGCTTGTCCTCCTCAAACTTAATTTCAGTCTTCGTAGGATGCACATTGACATCTATTTTCTTTGGGTCAACTGTCAGGTATAAAAAATACCCTGGGAAATTCTTTGCGGCCAAAAGTCCGTCAAACGCTTTGTTCACCGCATGCCCCAAATAATTGTCCCTGAAATAGCGGTCGTTCACAAAAAGGTATTGTTCCCCCCGCGTCTTTCTAGCGAATTCAGGTTTTAACACAAAACCTGTCAGCGTGACGATATCTGTTTTTTCCTCCACAGGAACCAGCTTGTCATTGGCGCCTTTTCCTAGAACATCCACAATACGCTTGCGCAAAACTCCCGGGGCTAGTTGGTATATTTCTACGTCGTTGTGAACAAGCACAAACCCAAGATTGGGATGAGCGAGCACAACACGCTCAAATTCTTCACGAATATGATTGAACTCTACATTGTCCGTTTTCAAGAAATTCCTTCGTGCCGGAACATTGAAAAATAAATTTTTGACATCGAATGTTGAACCAACAGGACAAACACACGCTTCATTGGATTTTATTTTCGTCCCTTCGATGACAATGTTTCTTCCCGTTTCATCTTCCTCACGACGTGTTTGCAAGGATACATGTGCAATTGCTGCGACTGAGGCCAACGCGTCACCACGGAAACCCTTGGTTGTGAGTGCAAAAAGATCATCAGCACTGCGTACCTTGCTCGTTGCGTGACGATCAAAACAGAGAATAGCATCGTTTGGACTCATGCCTTTGCCGTTGTCCACAATACGGATCAAGGTTCGTCCAGCATCTTTAATGACGACATGAATTTTATCTGCTCCTGCATCAATGGCATTTTCCATCATTTCCTTAACGACAGAAGCTGGACGCTGAATAACTTCTCCAGCAGCAATTTGATTGGCAATGTGGTCAGGTAGTAAACGGATCAAGTCGCTCATCGATTAAACGAGTTTTTTAACAACCGTATCGACATCATCTAATCCGTTGAAAATGAAATAACCGAGAACAACAATAACCACCAAAAGGATGATGGTTCGCATGTTTGAGCTGTAGCGCTGTTGTTGCGCATGTTTCGAACGGTCCCACGTTTCATGCATTGACTGACGAAGCATATTTCTGCGCTCCTCATCAGACAATTCTTCATCGGATAAGCGTTCAAATTGTGCTTTTTTCAACTCCAAACGTTCTTTACGCTCATCGTAATACATCGGCGAGTAATTGAATTGCTTCGGCTTAAATGTCTTATTTAAAAACTTGAACTGCATGACTTTCTCTATTCGAACAAAAATAAGTTTTTCCTCGTTTTTTCGTGCACATTTTGCCAATTATTGTTCCAAAAATATGAACATGACAATTCGACATACTGCAGTAAAGAAAGCGATAAAATCTGACCTTTTCCACAACGAAATCCTTATTTTTGAACTATGAAACGAGCAGGGATTCTTTTGAATATATTTTGGGGTGGGTTGGTCATTGCTATGCCAATGTTGTCTTTTATTAGCGATCGACCTTCAACCAAGGCATTTTATCCTGAAAAAAAGTTCCAATTTGAAAAAGGTTGGGCCGAAAAGCAATTGGCGCAAATGACGCTCGATGAGAAAATCGGTCAGTTCTTCATGATTGCCGCGTATTCTGGACAAGGTGTAACGCATCTCAATGAGGTTTCCGCAATCATCGAGAAAAATCGAGTAGGTGGGGTGATTTTCTTCAAAGGGGAAAGAGCTGATTTGTCACAGGCGATTGCTCGTTTTCAATCTGAATCCAAAGTGCCGCTTCTTGTTGGAATGGATGCGGAATGGGGTGTGCAAATGCGCTTAATGAATGAGGATCGTTTTCCATATGCATATACCATTGGAGCAGCAGATTCAGTTGAATTGACAGAGAAAATTGCAGCCATGATGGCCAATGAATGCCGCGAACTGGGGATCCACATCAACTTTGCACTTACCGACGATTACAGAAAGTTTAACATCCATTGAAGCCATCGATTTACCGCCATTCACGGAAGGACTTGCCGCAGGAAGCTCATCCGTGATGATCGGCCACTTAAATGTTCCTGCTTTGGATGATTCTGGAACGCCGGCAAGTTTGAGCAAAAAAGTGATTCATGATTATTTGCAAGGGAAACTGAATTACAAGGGTTTGGTGATTTCGGATGCATTGAACATGAAAGCTGTGGCTGATCGCTACGGAAAATCGGAAGTTGCCGTCAAGGCCTTTGAGGCAGGTTGTGATATTCTATTGTTTCCGGAAGATGTGGGAGCCGCAATTTTAGCCATTCGAAATAAGGTAGAAAATGGAAGTATTAGCGTGGCAGAGATAGATGCTCGATGCTTAAAAATTCTGAAGGCAAAGGAGCAATTCCTTCCTGAAAAAGGTGGTGTAAAATCCTATAGCGCAGCAGAGGTAGATATCGCAAAATCTCAAGTGTATGAACGTGCCATTGCTGTTTTGAAGAACAAAGACAGCATTTTACCACTTGCTCGACTTGACCGTTCGGTTGCGCGAGTATCCATTGGTGGATCTTCTGCTCAATTTAAAGAAGCTATTCAACTTTTCGTAAACGCGGACGACTATCACTTCGAAACGGTAGAAGAAGCACGTGCTGGCATGTCCAAGATTGTGCACAAATACGATGTGATTATTACTGGACTGCATAGCAATACCGTTCGATTGAAAGACAACTTTGGCTTTGGCGAAGAGATCAATCATGTGTTGAAAATGGTTGATCCTTCAAAGGATAATATCCTTGTGTTATTTGGTAACCCACTGGCTTTGAAAGGCATGGATGTTTCACATTTCAAAGGTGTGATCGCAGCATACGAAAATCATGGACGCTGCCAAAACCGTGTGGCTCAACTCATTTTTGGAGCAATCCCGGCGTTGGGCAAATTGCCGTTTACGATCAGTAAAGATCATCCACGTGAAAGTGGTATTACCTTCCCATGGTCAGGTCGATTGAAATATTCTGCTCCAGAAGAGTTTGGTATTTCAGCGAAGAAGTTAGATGAAATTGATTCCATTGCGCTGAATGGCATTCGGAAGGGGGCTTATCCAGGTTGTCAAATTGTGGTGGCCTTACATGGAAAAATTATTTACCGAAAGAGCTTTGGAACACATGAATATAAAGGAGATGTAGCAGTGAAACATACTGATTTGTATGACATTGCTTCGGTATCAAAAATTGCAGCTTCGACCATTGGTGTGATGAAGCTTGCCTCAGAAGGTAAGTTTTCGTTATCAAAAAACCTAAACGACTATCTTCCAGGACTTGTCATCGGAAAATACAAAAACATCAACATCCGTGAGATGATGGCGCATCAAGCTGGACTTCCCGCATGGATTGCATTTTACAAAAAAACGTTTTCGGACGGAAAATACAACGAGCGCATTTATTCAACGACCAAGAAACCAGGCTTTGAAACGAAAGTGGCCGAAAATGTATACATCTTAGATTCCTATGCCGATTCCATCTACCAACAAATCATGGAGGCTCCATTGGGAGAAAAGACCTATGTGTATTCAGATTTAGGGTATTACTTTATCAAGAAGATTATTGAAAAACAGTCCCATATGGCATTCGATTCGTTTTTGTATGATCAGATTTATAAGCCAATGGGCTTGCGTTCGATTCGTTTCAACCCGCTCAATTATTTCTTATCCAACCAGATTGTACCAACAGAAAATGATCAAACCTACAGAAGACAATTATTACGCGGTTATGTCCATGATCCTGGTGCAGCTATGCTCGGAGGGGTTGCAGGTCATGCAGGTGTGTTTTCCAACGCAACGGATTTAGCTTCATTGATGCAAATGTTCATGAACAAAGGGGTATATGGCAATTACCGTTATTTGAGTGAAGATGTGGTGAAGGAGTTTACCCGTGCTCAGTTTAGTGGGAATCGTCGTGGAGCAGGCTTTGATCGCCCGAAAGCTTCGGGTGGTGGAACATGTTACGAGACGGCTACACAAAGCAGTTATGGACATTCAGGATTTACAGGAACGCTCGTTTGGGCTGATCCAGAGCGAGGAATCAATTATGTGTTCCTTTCCAATCGTGTTTGTCCAGATCAAGAGAATTGGAAGTTGCGCGACATGAATATCCGCACGGAGATTCAACGTGTGATCTATGAAGCTTTAACAGGAAAATAATGCATCGCGGCCACTGGAAATCGTTCATCATTGTATCGGTGCTACTTTCATTTATGGCGGCTGTTTTTGTTCGATTTCTGGCCTTTCACGAGGTTCGTGCGGAACGTTTGGGTTGGATGTTTGATGATCCAGCCTATCACGTATTACCTGTTATAGATTCTTCAGTTTTCATCTTTGGCATCACCTATGGAACCTTATTAACCTACTTGATTCTTTACCGCAAAGTTCCACATGCCTTTGCGCTGCTCATGAGTAGTTATGCCTTGATTCTTATGTTTAGAATCGTTACGCTTTCTTTGCTTCCGTTGGTTGTACACAAGGATTTAAT
>JAJTDQ010000075.1 GCA_021300505.1 Cryomorphaceae bacterium | reverse complement strand
TTCACATCAAGAGTTGTGGCTGACGAAATGTTCGCATTTGGACCAAAATCCCAGCTAAATTGAGTGATCGAAGGACCAGTCATTTGGCCATCGAAATTGAATACGTTGTCTGTGATACAAAGTGAATCATTACTTGTAAATGCCACCGTAAGTAGGTCATACACCGTAATGCTCGTTTGCGTTGTATCCACACAGGCAGCACTTGAACTTCCAATCAAAGTAATGTCGTAAGTACCTCCTGCAGGAAAAGTAAACGACGGCTCGAAGGCAGTGGAGACGTCTGTATTTGTCCCTCCAACGCCAAAATCCCACAGATAATTGAACGTACCTGTCGAATTGTTTCCAAATGGAATAGTTAACCCTTCACATTCATACCCTACAGGCAAATCAATGGAAGCCATTGGCATATCGAAGATGTATATAGAATCAGTGTAGATGTTCTCACAGGTACCATTGCTTGCGCTGAGCGTCACCACATTAAATCCGGACTGTGTAAATGACACATTGTTCACGTTTAATGACGTAGCACTTGTAATACTTGCGTTGGGACCAAAATTCCATGAAAAAGTTGTTGATGCCGGACCATCTGTCGCGCCAGCAAAATCAACGCTGTTGTTGAGAATACAAAGTGAGTCCTCACTCGTGTAGGAAATACTCAACAAGTTATTGACGTTGACCTCCATATAGGCCGTATCTGTGCAGGGCCACCCTGGATTAACGATCAACATGGCGTTGTAAATTCCTGACTGAGGATACGTATATGTCGGAGCGAAGTTTGAACTCACGTCCGAAGTGATTCCATTCACCCCAAAGTCCCATTGGTAATTCGTCCCACCGTAGGAGTTGTTTTCAAATTGAACCGTCAAGCCTTGGCAGTAGGAAACAAAGGTTGCCAAGTCTTCTTGGACAGGAAGAATCGCTTGCATTGTAATCGTACAATTGAATACCCTAAATAAGAAGTCGCGAACTGTTTCACCTACCAGCACTCCATTTCTGTATTCTTGAACGCGAACACCGACAACAAAAAGACCAATCATTTCTGGAGAGGCGGTGAGTAAGCCTGTAACGGGATTGATGTTGATCGAAGCTCCGGGACCCAGAGGATTAGCCGTTGAAAATCCTCCGGCCCAACTCACCGGAAAATATACTGGCGGAGGTGGTGGATTTGGTGCTGGTAAGCCAGAAGTAGCTCCCGCGAAAGGGGCAACAAGAGAATAAACCAATTGATCCCCGTCAGGATCTGTTGCCGAATGGTCAAAAATGAGTTCGTCGTTGTTACAAAGCAACAAAGGAGGGTAATTCGTAAAACGGGGACTGCTATTTATGACAAAACCTGTTTCACTTCCAGGAATATGAGTGGTTAATGTCAACCCTGTATCATCAGGTGCATTCAGATTCGTAATGTTCGGTCCGCGGCAACAACGTTGGTAGGAAATCGTATACCCTCCCGGTGTTGGTGGAAGGTTTATGATCGTGGTGTAGATTGCCCTTTCAATACAAATATCGGTCGGCGGAATGACACACGGGTTGTTGAATACCACGGGCAAAACAACGCTTCCTGGAAACGGAACTGCAACCGTTTGAAGTAGGCTATTATTCGCCAAGTATACACCCAAGTATAAAGGATTGTCATAGGCTGCCCCAGTTGAAAAGCAATCGCGGTAAATGGTAATCACAAAGCGGTAATTGTTATTGCCCAAATAGTCATAATAGATGTCCCCACCCACAATGTGTGAGGCCATTGCCGGTTTGGCAAGCAGAAACATTAGGACGATAAGAATTGACCGCATTACTTAGTTAGACGCAAAAGTACGGGAAATGTTGCCGCAATGTGTTAATGAACGTTAAGGATTCAATGAAGTTTAGTGCTCAAATTGGATTGTTGAAGGTGAAATTGAGTCGTTGAATCAATTTGGTAGACTCTATTTCTTTCCCTGAGCCTTCTGAAAAAGTGAACGTTGGCAATGAAAGTTGCCGTTTTTCTGCTTGAAAAATATAATAATCGGCACGCGTGGGATGCTCAGGAAAACACACATTGAACGTTTCATCCCAAACATGTTGATTAAGGATCGAAATAATCGCCGCAATCACATCTTCGCGATGCACCAAGTTCACTACTTTTTGTCCGTCAGTATTTTGTTTTCCCGCTAAGTACTTCACTGGATTTCTATCCTCAGAAATGAGCCCAGCCAAACGCAAAATCGTGTGCTTTCTTCCAGAATGACGTGCGGCTTCCTCCGCTAAAAAAACGGGATGGGTTGCGATAATCGATGACATTTCAGTACATAGACCATCCAAGTCTTGATACACGCCTGTTGAACTTGTGAAAATTATTTTGGTCTGTTGAGAAAACTGATCAATTACATCCTTCATTTGTGCAGCATAATCTGCCGAACGAGAAGGTGGGAAATTGATAATGGCCACATCACATGCTTTCACAATTTCCGGAAGTTGGGATTGCACTAACCCATCGTAGACAAAACCGTGAATACCACTATCTGACAATAGTGTCAAACGAGAATCTTGTGTTGTAGACCCATGAACTTCGTGTCCTTGATCCAAGAGACGCTTTGCCAAGGGTAGCCCGAGCCATCCACAACCGATTACTGCTATTTTCATGCTGTTGCAAAAGTAGAAACAATATTTGCCCCAAAGGAGAACTTATTCATAGCTTTTCACAACTACTTTAACCGTCCTAAAGAAGAAAGATTAGTACATTTATATTGTTTTAATCCATGTATTGAAAAACGATGAATAACGCGCTGCAAATCAGAACATTTGAGGAGTACCAGGAGAAATACAAACATAGCGTTGAAAATCCCGAACTTTTTTGGGGCGAAATTGCTGAAACCTTTCACTGGCAGAAAAAATGGGATAAGGTTTTAGAATGGAATTTCTCTGAGCCTAAAGTCGAATGGTTCATTGGAGGGAAACTAAATATTACAGAAAATGCCCTCGACCGCCATTTGGCCACACGAGGAAATAAAACAGCATTGATCTGGGAGCCAAACGATCCTAAAGATGCTACCGTTCATTTGACCTATCAAGAATTGTACGAGAAAGTGTGTCAATTTTCCAATGCGCTGAAAAAACAAGGCGTTGGGAAGGGTGATCGGGTATGCATATATTTACCGATGATTCCTGAGTTGATGATTGCCGTATTGGCTTGTGCACGTATTGGTGCCGTTCACTCGGTGATTTTCGCTGGATTCTCCGCGGTATCGATTGCCGATCGTGTGAATGATGCGGAAGCTAAGGTGATTATCACTTCAGATGGATTAAATCGCGGAGCGAAGCAGGTACCTCTGAAACGTATTGTGGATGAGGCTTTGGAACTCTGCACAAGCATCGAGCGTGTGATTGTCTATAATTGCTTGAATTGGCCGACAGAAATGCAAGAAGGTCGTGATCTCTGGTGGCACGACATCGTTGCCAACGAATCAACAGAATGCCTAGCAGAAATGATGGATGCCGAAGATCTGCTGTTCATCCTATACACCTCTGGATCAACAGGAAAACCGAAAGGCGTTGTGCATACCTGCGGCGGATACATGGTCTATACGGCTTACTCCTTTCAAAATGTATTTCAATACGAAGAAAACGATATTTACTGGTGTACCGCCGATATTGGCTGGGTGACAGGTCACTCTTACATTGTGTATGGTCCGCTAATTACAGGTGCGACAACGGTGATGTTCGAGGGGGTCCCAACCTATCCGGATGCTGGACGTTTCTGGCAAATCATTGATAAGTATGGTGTAAATCAATTCTTGACCGCACCTACCGCGATTCGTTCACTCATGGCCTTTGGCGAAGAGCATGTGATGAGCTACAATCTACATTCCTTGAAAGTACTCGGAAGCGTAGGTGAACCCATCAACGAGGAAGCATGGAACTGGTATTATGTTCACGTGGGGAAAGAACGCTGTGCCATAGTCGATACCTTTTGGCAAACTGAAACAGGCGGAGTGATGCTCTCTGGTTTGGGGAACATCTCACCGATGAAACCAACATATGCAGGATATCCATTACCAGGCATTCAACCTGTGTTGCTCAATCAAGAAGGTCAAGAAATCGAAGAAAGTGATACGGAAGGTTATCTATGCTTTAAGGCGCCGTGGCCATCTATTCTTCGCACGACCTATGGTGACCATGAACGCTGTCGACAGACCTACTTTGCTTACTATGATGGGTATTATTTTACCGGTGACGGGGCTCGACGCGATGCTGACGGCATGTACCGTTTGATTGGACGGGTGGATGATGTCATCAATGTTTCTGGTCACCGTTTTGGAACCGCCGAAATTGAAAATGCCATCAATACCAATACAAAAGTGATCGAATCTGCTGTTGTGGGTTACCCGCACCCCATCAAAGGTCAATCAATTTACGCCTATGTTATTCTCGACGATGCGGCGAGCGATCATCAGCTTTTACGTGCTGAAATCGTTGAAACCGTAGCAGCAGAAATTGGAAAAATTGCCATCCCTGAAAAGATTCAATTCGTTAGCGGACTGCCAAAAACGCGCTCAGGAAAAATTATGCGCCGTATTCTGCGAAAAGTGGCCGAAGGAGATGTTAGCAATCTTGGAGACACCTCCACTCTACTTGATCCATTGGTGGTTGAAGAAATCGTTAAAAACGCCTTATAAACATGAAATACGCTCTGTCTTTTGTCCGCTTGCAATGGGCCACACTTATTTTAATTTACTTGGTAGTGATCGCGGGAAGTTTCGTGCGCATTACAGGAAGTGGAATGGGCTGCCCCGACTGGCCACGTTGTTTTGGACAGTGGATTCCTCCAACGGATGAAGCGGCTTTGCCGAAAGATTATAAGCAAGTGTTTTTCGAAAAGCGAGAAAAGAAAATCATTAAGTTTTGCAAGTTCCTGCGTGGACTTGGTATGGCAAGTACCGCTAAAAAAATAGAAAAAGACACCTCCTTGGAGGAAGGCGAAGACGACTTCAACGCACGAAAAACATGGATAGAATACATTAATCGATTGTTCGGATTCTTGGCTGGTGACGCGATGTTGATCAGTTTTGTGTGGATCTTGATGCGGTACCGAAAGCGAAAAATCGTGGTGATCAGCACGGTGAATTTAGTCTTGATGGCGATTCAAGCCTGGTTTGGCTCGATCGTCGTTGCTTCCAACCTTGTGCCTTGGACTATTACGGTGCACATGTTCCTTGCTCTTGTTATCATTGCCTTGCAAATCTACCTCATTCGTCAAGTCAGTGAAAAACAACAGGCAAATTTTAAGCTTTCTAGACTTATGCAATCGATGGCCTTCATCGTATTTGCCATCACCTTTTACCAAATGTTTTTAGGAACGCAGGTACGTGAATACATTGATGAGTTGACAAAGATGGGCTTCGGCCGTGAAAGTTGGACAGATAAACTTGGGGTTTCGTTTTTGATTCACCGCAGCTTCTCTTGGCTTGTCCTTGGACTCATTGCGATCATGGCATGGAAAAATGAAAAGGGCGAAAAGTATTTCATCATTCGAAGCATATTCGTCGTCCTCGCTCTTGAATTGACATCAGGAGTGCTCTTGGCTTATGCGAACATGCCAGGATTGGTTCAAACAAGTCACTTATTGTTTGCTTCTGTGTTGTTTGGTATTTTGTTTATGCTGGTCTTGCGAATGAAGCGAATTGAAGGATGATAAAGGTGATCTTTTTTCTTATCAGCTTCGCTACATGTTTTCAACTTATGGCGCAAGAGACAGTTACTTTGATACTTGGTGAACAACGCACCATTTATTCTAAGTTTTTGAATGAGACGCGTACCATCAACATTTATCTTCCTGAAGATTATCACGAAAATGACACAACTCAATATCCTGTCATTTACATTCTCGACGGAGGAATGGAAGAAGATTTCATTCACCTAGTTGGTTTGGTGCGATTCAATACACAACCTTGGATTGCCCGTTTTCCAAGATCAATTGTTGTAGGTATAGAAAACACAAAGCGCAGGAGGGATTTTACCTTTGAGGTTGGTTCGCTTGATTTCTTAGAAGATGGGGAGACGAATCACTATTGGAAGCTGCAGAACACTGCTCGCTCGACTCAATTACCGTTTATATCGGTGCTTGTCAGTAAAAGGAAGAGCCAAGAATGTACATTGACGCCAAGAAATTGGCAAACATTCTCCAAAAAAAGAGTGCACCATCTAGCAGGATATATTTTGATTATATGCCAGACGAGTTTCATTCCACGTTACTTCATCAGGCCGTTTACAATGCGTATAAAATGTTTTATCCGTTGAAATAACTAAAGATTCTCTCAAGTTCATTTATTCATTTTGACTAAAACTTAAGTGCTAGTTATCAATAGGTTGTGTTGAAAACAATCTAGGTTTTTACTTTGAATTCAAAAAAAATATTTTGTAATTCACTTTGTTAAACCTAAAAACTACTGTACTTATGGAAAAGAATTTGCCTTTTATTGAATTCGGGATTACAGACAAAAACTACAACAATCGAGTTTTGCCCTTCCTTGGAAATGTTGACAATGGAGATTTATTTAAATGGTATGTTGTCAACATTTGGAGACTTTTATCATATGCTTTATTGATTGGAGGAATAGCGATTACCTTCGCCGAATTATTTGGTGACTCCGGATTTATTAAACAAAATTTACAAAATGAGGCCTTGTCTGGCGGCAAAAAAGCTGGGGCTGGCATCGGACTTGTCATCGGTTTTGTGCTGAGTATTATTGCTGCATGGTTCATGTATAGTGTGACAAAGAAAAGAACAGATCAATTAAAAGAGGAGGTGTATTCAGGTTTGCTACATTACATTTTTTGCGTAGTGATTCCTCGACAAATCACGTTGGTTGGAGAATTGGCTTTTATCATAGTGTTGTACATTGGTCTTATGATGTTGGTAGCTACGCTAGTAGGTTCTGCGGCCTATGCCCCTTTAATGTCGCTTGGAGAAGTGTTGACTATTACACCTGGAGTCGATGCTCTAGGTGGGTTGCTGCCGAATGCTATTGTAGGTGACTATGATAATTTCGATGTCAATATTCAAATGGCCCTCACTGGAATTATTGCATCAGTTTTAGTGCTGATTGCCTACTACATTTACCGTGAGATATTTAACTATGCTATTCGCATTGTAACTGCATTGATTCACTTCATTCCAAAATTTGCCATTCCATTGGCTATACGCAATCGTACTGAAAATTAATCCATTTCATACACCAAATGAAGCCCTCTTCGGAGGGCTTTTTTATGCCTATATTTGTCGCTTGGAGAAAGTAATCACCGTCTGTAACCTTTTTCTCCACATGAATTTATCCTTGTCATGAAGCAACTTATTACCCTCACTTTCCTCGTACAAATTAGCCTAGCTAATGGACAAGCAGAACAAAAAATCTCACAAATTCTTGGTGTATCTCATAGCACAACTTCAAAGATTTCATGTCAGAATTCACTAACCACGACCCTACTTCCGTGCGATTTTTCTGGAAGTACATTTTCCATTCAGTCGGTTCAGAGCAGATTAAAGGACATGTCTGTGGTGAAAATCTATTATGTGAACACCACTTATCGAAGCAGTAAATCTTTCGACCAAAATGCACTTGATGTCAAGAGATTAAAATGGTTCAACGCTCAGTTTCCAGAAATTCTTGCAGATCCAATCATTGAATGGGAAGTTGTGGAGCAAACAGGTTGTGCGACGCCCATCGAGGGGGATTCCTATTTCCATGGATTTATACTTGTGCACCGGCCAGCACTTACAGAAGAAAATAGGCAAGATGAAATTGATGCGTTACTTTCATTCATTGAGAATCAAGATCAAGGATTTAATGAGCCTGAACTTGATCCGATAGCGAGTACCATTAATCGCTCGAACAAAGAAAACTCAGGTGCGACAAATAAAAACAATGCGCAAAAAAACTCCTTTTCTAAATTTCAGGAAGGTGAATATGCCCTTTTCAAGCATTTTCAGCAAACGCTAATGAATTCGCCTGGAATCAATCGTGACCGATTGGACGTATGGGTTAAAGTTAGCTTTAGCGTTTCTGAAACTGGGGAGATTAGCAACCTCACCTTTCTTGAAAACTATCCAGTCAGTGCAAGTGATCGCGTACAAAATGCAATACGCTCCATGCCGAAATGGAACCCTGCATATGAAAATGGACAAGCTGTTCAATCAACGATTCGCCTTGATATCCGCGTATCTTATTCAGGTGACGTAAACGGTATGTACTTAAGAAATGGTGTTCGGCCTGAATTTAACGAATTCGAGCTAGGGCTTTCAAAATATAAAACTGAAGAGGAATACCACGAAGCTCAAAAAACGATGAAAGAATCCGGTATTTATATCAGCCTAGACCATTTAGATTCTACTAAACGATTTGCACTTGTGATGGATGTTACAGGGAGTATGGGAGGCAGCATAGCAGCGATGTTATCGTGGATAAAGAAGAACAATGATGCGATACCTTTCAGCAGCTTTTCATTTTTCAATGATGGGAACAACGCCAATTCAAAACCTATCGGTAAAACTGGAGGAATTTATTCTACGCGATACCTAAAAGAAGTAAATCAAGTTGTAGAGACAGCAATGCGAAATGGAAGTGGAGGACCGGAGTTATCTGAAAATGATATGGAGTCAGTACTCAAAGCAATTGAAATAGATCCAACGGCTACAGATATTTTACTCATCGGTGATAATTATTCTGAGGTGCGTGACATCCGTCTACTCGACAATATCACGAAACCTGTGCATGTTTTGCTTTGTGCAGCACCAACGAAAATTCGCACAGAATACCTTGATATTGCCAAACAAACAGGTGGGATGCTCTATTTGAATGGTGAAATCATCGACCTCTCTAAAATTATTGATGGTGAATCAATTGTAATCCAAGGATATAGCTACACCTACAACGGAAGGAAATTTCGCTTAGAAGAGAAGAAGTAGCACAAATCTCAAACGAATTACATTTTCTTTTTACCACAGAGGCGCAGAGAATTAAAGTGTACCTTACCTTCGAAAAGCTTTCATCAATAGAAACCGAATCCTATGTATCCTCTGTGGCTCCGTGATATACTTTACCTTATATTTCATTTATCTCCTAAAGGTTAAATTGTTATGTTTACCGCAGGAGCGCAGAGAATTAAAGTGTAAAATGCTTTCATCAATTGAAACCAAAAACTCTGTGTCCTCTGTGATATGCCTTAAACTTGTATTTCAATTATATCCCAACGGTTAACTTGTTGTGTTTACAGTAGAGGCGCAGAGAATTAAAGTGTAACTTACCTTCGAAAAGCTTTCATCAATAGAAACCGAAACCTATGTATCCTCTGTGGCTCTGTCATATACTTTACCTTGTATTTCTTATCCTAAGTCAATGCATTGCATAAACATTCCCATTACTTTTGTGTTAAAGACAAACACATGCAACGGAAAGAGTTTCTCAAAAAAAGTCTATTAGGTGGTACGCTTCTAACCAGTGCAGCAGCCATCGCGCATGTGATCGACAATGACATTGATGAGTTACGTCCATTGGATATTGTCGGGCACAACCACTTACCAAACACAAATGACCAAGTCATGAACAATAGTATATTACACCGTGCGGAATCTCGTGGACATGCCAACCATGGATGGCTCGACTCTCATCATACCTTTAGTTTTGCCAATTACTACAATCCAGAACGGATGAACTTTGGTGTATTGCGTGTGTTAAACGATGACCGTGTTTCTGAAGGAATGGGCTTTGGAACACATCCACACGACAACATGGAAATCATCAGTATTCCATTGGAAGGTGACCTGGAACACAAAGACAGCATGGGCAATACTGCTACAATCAAACATGGTGATATCCAAGTGATGAGCGCTGGAACAGGTATTACACACAGTGAATACAATCCCAACAAGGACCGACTAGTGAAATTCCTTCAAATTTGGGTCTTTCCAAATAAGAGAAATGTCACACCACGCTATGACCAAATCACGTTAAATCCTGAGGACCGCCACAATACCTTGCAACAAATTCTCTCTCCAAAAAGCGATGATGCGGGTGTATGGATTCATCAAGATGCATGGTTTCACATGGGGAAATTCGATCAAGATGTCGAAAGTATTTATACCATGAAGAAATCAGGAAATGGTGTTTACGCATTCGTATTAAAAGGACAATTCGAAATAAACGAACAAACCTTAAATGAGCGTGATGGATATGGTATTTGGGAGGTAAGTGAATTCACGCTTAAGGCGTTGAGTCAAGATGCCGAAGTCTTGTTGATGGAGGTTCCAATGCTTATTGGATAGCATCAATTGATGCATCAAAAACCTTTTACTTTTACTTTTCCTTCTCACTCACGTAACGATACACTCTGTAAGTGAGAAACATGTTGACCACAATAATACCAATCACCACATAACCCAGAATATCAAATCGTCCGAGTGGACTTGTGTGCGATTCTTGAGTGACAATCATTCCGCCAATTAAGGCAGCAATTCCACCAGCCATTTGTTGCAGCGATGAGTTTATACTCATGAAGGCACCGCGATCTTTCATCTCAGGTATTGAAGCTGCGAGCGCTTGCGACGGTACCATCCGTGCCATGATTCCCATCATCATGATGACATTCACCAAGATTAAAACGAACAAGGACACTTGGGGTAAATGGGTGTAAATTGCTATAGAAATAATCATTACGATAGAAGCTCCAGCAAACACCACATATTTATTGACACGATCACTTATCGTCCCAATTAGTGGCATAATGACAAAGGTACAAACACCCACGATCATGAACATCATTGGTAAGTCTGACTGTTTTATTCCAACATTATTAACCGCAAAGGTACTACCCCACGGCATCATCAAATAGCCACCAAGTGACATAAATGCCGTAGCGAGAAAACCGATACGGTAATTGCGGTTGGAAATGGTATTCCACATGTGTTTGAGTGGATTATCGCGCTGCAGTTTGAGGTGTTCAGCTACTGGCTTTAGCACGAAGAAAATACCTATAAAAATCACAATGGCGAGAATTACGATCATAAAAAATGGTGCTTTCCAATCCCAAATATTGGCCAAATACAGGCTTATTGGAATCCCCAAAATCTGACTCATTCCGAAGCCCATTTGCAGGAATCCCATTACCCTTCCTCGCTGATTTGGCGCGAATAAATCCGCAACAATCGCTAAAGAAATGGACGACATTACACCTCCAAATAGGCCTGTAAAAATACGCGCACCTACCAAGGTCCAATAGTTCGTTGACAGTCCACACAGCAAGGTGCCAATGATAAATCCCCCATAGAAGAACATGAGCAATTTCTTACGATCGAATTTATCCGCAAAACTGGCAGTTAGAAATCCGGCTACACCAGCTGAAAGTGCATAGCTCGAAACGACGACGCCAAACTGAGAGGGCGATATTTTCAGTTCTTTGATCAATAAATCACCGAGTGGTGACATCACCATAAAATCGAGAACGACACTGAACTGCGTAAGTGCAAGAATCAGAATTACAGTGACTTGATATGAGGAGAAATTTACCTTTGGCGAGTCGATTGTCATGAGTAGTCAAAGGTAGTAAATGCCTTAGTTATTCTCAGAAATTAATCGTTCAATTTCACTATCCTTTTTATCACAAAAGCATCATCACTCACTATTTTTAAAAGATAAATTCCTTCCGTGAATTGGTCCATAGAAATCTCAGTGCTCTGATTTCCTAACAGTTGAACCACGCCTCTTTGATCGATTATTTCGAATGTCCATAGCCCAGACTTTTCGATGTTTAAGACACCTGATGTAGGGTTTGGATAGACCGCTATTTCACTTTCATCACTAATACTACTTAAACCATTTGATGGGCAGGCCTTTCCACTCAAGAAATTCCAAATGACCTGAGGTGAAAAGAAGTCCATATTGATGGTTCCTACACCTCCAACTAATGTAGCAATTCCAGGCCATTGATGTCCACCACCATTCACCTTGATATGCTGTAAATCGGCGATGCAATTGGTATAGGTATAGCGCTGAGGTGAGGAAAGATCAATTAAACTTGTGTTTGGCATATTCACCATTTCCGGTGTTGCGTCACAGCTGAGGAAATCTCGCCATTTCTCCATTGTAAGGTCAACAGAAACGCCAGTTCCAGCGCCACCACCATAAGGAACAACCCCATCAGCTGTGCCATGAATATGCAACACTGCAGGAGTAAATTGTGGATTACAGTTGGCATACGTGATGTCGCTCATATTCCCTGAAATGGTAGCGATTGCAGCGAAACACATTGATGATTCACAGGCCATTTTATGGCTCATAAATCCGCCATTTGAAAATCCACATAAATATTGCTTGAGTGGATCTGTGGTAAAGTTAGTTTGAAAATATTGAGCAAGCGCTTCAATAAACCCTTTGTCATCGGCAGTGGAGACGGTGACATTCATATCGGCATTCCAAGCGGCATTGAACCCAGAAGGATAGCATACGATGAACTGATTTTGTTCTGCGATCTCATTGAACCCTGTGATGGCCATAATTCCTGGGCCTGATTGTGTAAGTCCGTGCAGGACGATTAATAGCGGCAATTGTTGACCGGGAGAATAGGTGCTTGGGACATAATAGACTACATCACGATCTATCCCATTGTGATTGATGGTGATATTGGTTTGTGCGTGAACAAAAAAACCAAGTAAAGAAATACAACCTGACAAGATCCAATGATTCATAAGTATGTATTTAGCATGAAAACGACGCAAATAAACACAAGAAGGGGGACTTTCGTCCCCCTTCTTCAAACAATTAAACTGCAAAAGCTTACTCGATAATCAACTTTTTAGAGAAATCTCCTTTAGCTGAACGAACTACTACAGTATAAACACCTGCTTCAAGGCTTTCAACAGAAACATTCATTTCAGTTGCGTTACCATTTACAGATTTAACCAATTTACCACTCAAGTCATATACTTCAACTGCGTTCATGTTCTCATTGAAAGAAACAGTGAATACATTTGATGCAGGGTTTGGAGAAACGATTAACAAGTCTGCACCTGACAATTCATTAATTCCGCTTCCTGGACATACATCACAGCTAGCCCAACATACGTTTGGAAGTACTGCATCAGCAGTAACATCAAATGCACGGTTGTCGAAACCATCTGCTACAACGTCAACGCATGGAGCACCACCTGTCAATTGCTCTGAATCAGACCATCCATCAACAGTAAATTTGTATTGGATTGGGCCTGGCGCCAACGGAACCGTTACTTCCCAGTTTGAACCACCAACATTTGTCATAGGAATGCTTGTTCCGTTCCAGTTGTTGAATGTACCGTTCAAGAACACACCGTTTGCGATGTTTCCTGCACCAGTGTAGTTTGTCATATCCACTTTGAATGTAACGTTAGACGGTGCAGGAGGAGTAACAGAAGTTCTGTTGTAAACAAATCTCCAATATCCAGGACCGAAGCTAATGTCAGCTGTCATTGTGTTATTGTTGTTCGAGAACGTCAACATATACGTAATTGACGCTGGAGCGTTCGCTGGACTTGCTAATTCAGAACCGTTAACCACTTTTGCAAGACCGATGTGTGCACCTACTCCGTTAACAGTAAGTTCACCTGTAGCACTATTGTAAGTCCATGTTGCAGGGTTAGAACCATTGTGTGGAGCTACAGGAACACCACAAGCATCTGGTGTAGCACCTTGCCAACCTTCCAACCATGTGCTGTTGTCCATGTAGTTAAAGAAGCTTCCAGAAGCGTCAAATTTTACTGAGTCATCAAAAAGACAAGCTCTTGTTGTAAGGTCACCTGTTTGGTTAGACCACCATGTAATGTCTCCAAGAGCTGGACCAACACCCAAAGCACCTGCTTGGTCTGCTAGTTTCCATGTCCCTTCAACTTGCGCATTCAATCCTGATACAGAGGCGAATGCAATCATTAAAACGTACAATTTTTTCATACCTAGATTTTTAAATTGATTCAACTTGATAAACGTTAATTTAGATTTAGTCCTGCAATATAGTAAATTATACAATAAGTTCACAAAAAAGATAAATTCAACATAATTTTTTCCTTACATTTTGAAGGTGAATAGGTCATTTGCGACCAACTGATCGTTTCTTTCTAAAATTGGCCTTATTGAGGTCTGTTTTGAAAGCATACTCATAGATTTGTTGGAATTCGTGTAGTGTAAATTTCTCCGGGAGCAAATCAAAACAGATAGGTTCTGTTTTCAATTTGTTTTTCAATGTTTCAAAGGTTGAATCAACGATTTCCTTGTGGTCGAAGGCCAGCTTCCCGATTTCATGAACAGGTGCCCAAATGACTTCATTCGCCCATGAAGATGCCACCGCATTGACCTCATCAATTTTCACCAAGGCAAAATAGGCACATGTGATAACACGACCTTGAGGGTGACGGTTTGGACTTCCAAAAGTTTGCGCTTGGTGCAATTTAAGGTTGTCTAGATTGGTCAAATCCTGCAAAATTCTACTAGCCGCCTCTGGTAGGTCTTCATCAGGATAAACGAGATCACCAGGAATGGCCCAGTCACCCTTGTAGGGATCAAGATTACGTTTGATCAATAACAAATGAATTTGACCTTCCTTATAGCCGAAAATTAAACAATCCAAGGACAAGGAGTACGAGAAAAACTTCTCAAATTCTATTTTGTAATTACTGGTCATTGTTTCACTGTAAAATGTGTTTCTAATCCGCCAACAGTCACTTGGAAGTCACCATCGCCGACCACAAAGATACCTTGCTGATTTACAAACATCAAGTCCTTTGCTGAGATTTCAAAATCTACAACAACTTCTGAATTCGCTGCAATCTCAACCTTTGAAAAGCGCTTGAGTTTTTTCCCTTCTGGGATAAGTTCAGCGTAAGTATCACCTATGTACAATTGAACAACCTCTTTCACCGAACGATTACTTGTGTTCTTTACTTTCACAGAGAAACTTATTTTTTCATCCTTTGAGAAACTCGTATTGTTCATTTTTAAGTCAGAATACACTACTTTGCTATACGATAATCCGAAACCAAAATCCCATTCCGGATTGTACGCGGAAAAATCTCCAGCTTTTGATCTGTCAACGCTTCTTGGGTGATCATAGAATTCAATAATGCCATCAAATTTTGGATAGGTATACGGTAATTTACCACTGAAATTCACTTCACCACTAAGCAATTTCACCAATGCATCTGCACCGTAATCACCCGGTAGGTAACACTGCACGATGGCTGCTGCACCTTCAACAATATCATGAATAATTCGAGGACGTCCTTCCAACAAAACGAGCACTACCTTTTTATTTTTTTTGTAGGCCATCTTCGCCAATTCGCGTTGTTCAGGATCCAAGTTCAAGGAGTGAATATCACCTGGTTTTTCAGTAGACGGCATTTCGCCCAAACACAACACAACAACCTCGGCTTGATCGAGTTTCTTTGCGTAGTCATCCAAGTCCACGTAATTGGTTTGTTCAAAATTATTTTCCACTACTAACTCCGCACCTTTAGCGTACAAACAATTCTCCATTCCAAATTGTCCCTCAATCGCTTGACGAACAGTCTTACAGTTTTGCGTATTGTAACCTGTGTCTACTCCTTGCCATGTATGGGTCCAAGCTCCGTTTAAGAAAATAAGGTTATCCGCAGTAGGTCCAGCAATCAGGATTTTACCTTCTTTTTTCAATGGAAGTACATTGTTCTCATTTTTCAATAAGGTAATTGACTCCAATGCTGAATTCAGTGCCGCAGTTTTGAATTTTTCACTTCCAAAGTCTGAATACATTTCAGGCTTAAATGAAGGATCATCGTAGAGACCTGTGATGATTTTCACACGGAGAATTCTTCGCACTGCATCATCCAAGCGTTCCATTGAAATCTTACCA
>JAJTDQ010000074.1 GCA_021300505.1 Cryomorphaceae bacterium | reverse complement strand
AAATTCACCTTTAGCGGCTAAACGTTCTTTTTTTATGTCCATCAGCACCTGTATGGTTAATTCAAGTTCAATAATGTCATTGTCACATTCCTTGTGGTATTTTTTTTTGAGCGTTACTTCCCACATGATAAAATGAGCAATGACGTAGAAGAGGTAAAATGCTTGCGGAAGTCCAAAAAGGAATGGGAAAATTAAGAAAGGTATCCATGAAATTCCCCAAAAGAAAAGTTCAGAATATAAAGCCAACAAGATTTTATGTCCTTTCAAATACCAATGAAATTTCTTTGCAGAAAAACCCTTTGTTGTTTCCTGTTCCTTTGCTTTTATTGAATGATAGTTTGCCATAAAAGCTGTACACCATTTTAGGTAGAAAATAACACAGTTTGTTTACTAGTCATCCTTTTTTAACATTGTTTTATTCTGATTATTAGTTAGTTTAGCATTAAAAAGTAGATGTCAGAAATTAATAATTCATTTACATTTCGTGGTTCAAAAGATAATCTGAAGAAATTTTATGATGATATTCAGAAAAGCTATATCACAGATGCTGATATAGATAACTACGACGAAAATTGGGACAGCGAGACCGAACTTTCTATTTGGTTTGACGGTTTCAATTCATTCAAAGAGTTTGTAACTAAATTCAAGAAAAAAGCCAAAAAACATAAAGTTAATTTCAATTGTAACGTCATATCAGGTTGGTCCTTAAATGGTGATTTGATTGTTTACACTTATCGTCACAAAGAAGATGAACTAAAGGAATATCCATTGCTCCCAAGTCATATTCAACAAGTGGTGGAAATTGACGATGGGGCATGTGTTTTTAACGGGATCACTTATCAGGATTGGGATGTTCCTGGTGTAATTGAAGTGGTAATGATTCATCATTTCTATGGTCAAGAAAATTTCAATTTGGCATTCGACGAGTGAAGAAACAATGTCATTAGTTTCACTTCAAAAAAAAACGCTTGTCATACAACAAGCGTTTTTGATTATGAAATAAACACAAAGGTTTATTGTTCTGTCTGTCAATCGAATTAATGGTGGTGACCACCTGGACCATGAACGTGGCCATGTGAAATCTCATCTTCACTTGCCTCACGCAATTCCAAAATCTCACCACTGAAATGCAAATCAATACCTGCCAATGGGTGGTTGAAGTCCATGCGAACGAATTCTGGTTCAACGTCAAGCACGATTCCACGAAGGTGGTTTCCTTCTGAATCCGACATGGGAACAATTGCCCCAACTTTAAAATATTCCGCATCAAATTTTCCTGACTCATCCAAGAATACATCCACAGGAATCATCGCGATTTGATTTTCATCTTGTTGCCCATAAGCACGGTCAGATTGAATTGCAAAGTCGAAGGTGTCTCCAACTTTTTTTCCTTGAAGATTGTTCTCAAACTCAGGGATAATACCCCCAACGCCATATAGAAAAACCATTGGGTTTTCTGTGCTCGTTTGTTCAATAAGTTCGCCTGTGATGTGGTTTTTTAGGGTGTAGTTCAAAGAAACTACCGTGTTTTCTTGAATAATCATTTGAAAAATTTTTCGGAAAGATAGTGGTTTTTCCTAAGCAGAAGGCCAGGGATTGGGGTAGAATTAAGAATCAATAAAGTTTTTGACGCTTCAAAAGATATTGTTGCAATACTACTTCGTAACCAGCTGCTATATCTACCGGCATAAAATCTATTCCATAGTTCATACAACGAATTTTCAGTTCGTCAAAATAAGCGTTGACGGATGACTTATACAGCTCTTTAATCTCTCCAGGTTGCAAGCGCATATGTTCACCCGTTTCCATGTCAATCAATTCGTATGGTCTATTGTCCAAGTCGAAATCTACTTCCGTTTTTTGATCCACCACATGAAACAAGACGACCTCATGCTTGTTGTGTTTCATGTGTTGAATGGCACGAAATAAATCATCCGTCTTGTCTGGGTCATCCAATAAGTCAGAGAAAATAATGATCAAGCTTCGTGTGTGACACAATTCAGCGACATCGTCAAGAGCTTTTACTGCATTGGTATTCTTTTGAAGTGCATCCGAATACGTCAACATCCGTTTTTCCAACTCGCCGTACAGATAACGATGGTGCGCCATAGATGACTTCGCGGCGGTATGAATCTCAATTTTATCCGAAAAAAAGGTAAGTCCAACAGCATCGCGTTGACGCTTTAACAGTTCAATCAAGGAAGCACCTGCATAAACAGAAAAGTCAAATTTATTGAGTTCTGCATCCTTCGGGAAATACATGGAGCCTGAGCAGTCTATTACGATTTGACAGCGCAAATTTGTCTCTTCCTCGTATTTCTTCGTGAAGAGTTTTTCTGTTCTACCAAACAATTTCCAGTCGATATGGCGTGTTGATTCACCAGAATTATAAATGCGGTGTTCCGCAAATTCAACAGAGAATCCATGGAACGGACTCTTGTGAAGACCAGTGATAAATCCCTCCACAACTTGCTTGGCGAGAAGCTCAAGATTGCCAAATTGAGTAAGTTTTATACGTTCGATCTTTCTATTCATACCTTAAAAGTACGTTTTTTCATTTTCTACACGAAGAGATTATCTCAAAATTGGGACTTTTTGCAGCAATTCATTCGTAATTTTGTACTTCATGAATCAAACTCAACGACATATCTTTTACGAGGAGCAATTTTCAATTCACGCAGGACAAGCAGATGCTTTTAAGAAAAAACTGCATGGGTTGGGAACTCTTCGTCTCGCTATTTTCATTTTCGCTTTTTTGTCCTTCTTTATATTTAAAGGTTCAGTACTGATTTGCATCGTTGCACTAGCCCTAATTATTTTTTTGTGGCTGGTTAAACTTGGCGTAAATGTTCGTTATCAGCGCGATAAGCATAGAAAAATAGCGGAGCTGAATCGATTGGAGCTCAATGTGCTAAAAGGTGACTGGTCAGGCTTCGCAAATGGAACAGAGTTCATCAATTCTAAACATGCGTATTCATCCGATATGGACCTGTTTGGTGAGGGTAGTTTTTACCAACTGATCAATAGAACCGTTTCTGCAGAAGGGGCAAATCGCTTAGCAGAAAGGTTGTCTGTTGGATCGTCAACATTGGTGCTGGACCATGCCGCAATTGAAGAATTAAAGCAGCATATGGCATGGAATCAAGGGTTTTGTGCCGAAGGATTGCTTTCAGAACCTGCTGATTTTCGTCACGATATCCGAAAGGTGAAAGATGTGAAGGTTGGTAAACACGTATTCGCTGAATCTCTTCGCGCAGCTATCCCTGTTTGTTCCATCACAATGGCTATTCTTTTCGGAATTGGAATTGTCTCCTCAGCCATCTTTTTGATGTATGCCTCGTTCGTACTAATATATATTGGCTCTGGATTGAAGCACACGAATCTGCTCGCAGCCGAATTGGGAAGTGTGGCAAACGTAACCAAGATTAGACGAAGACAAATGGACCTTGTATCCAATTTGACCGTTGAAAATGAGCTGTTTCGAACCTATATAGCAGAACGTATGAGGGGTGATGAGTCTTTGCAAAAAGCATTGGTTTCCCTTGAGCGACTTCAAGAACGCATCGATTACCGGATGAATTTGCCAGTTGGAGTCTTGTTGAACATTTTTTTAGCTTGGGACCTTCAACTACTTCACCAATACAAACAGTGGCAAAAAAACTACAGTAAGGATTTTGATCAACACCTCGAAATGTTTCCAGCGTTGGAGGTATGGGTGAGTGGTGCCATTTATAGTTTCAACAATCCAGAATCTGTCTTTGCTACAATCGATGAGCATAGTACACCAAAGATCATGGACTTAAAACATCCATTCGTTGCAGAGGAATCTCGCAAAGGAAATAGCTTGAGCTTCTTGGAGGGCCATCGATTTTTAATTATTACAGGTCCAAACATGGCAGGAAAGAGTACCTTTTTACGGAGTGTTGGTTTGGCTTTTATTTGCGCCAATGCAGGTTTTCCCGTGCTCGCAACTTCGTGTCAACTTCCGAATCGAAAATTGTATTCGAGCATGCGTACCTCCGATGACCTAAATGCAAAGAGTTCTTATTTTCATGCCGAGTTGTCTCGATTGAAAAGTATCATGGACGCCATGGATTCTGGCGAAAAGGTCTTCGTTATTCTCGACGAAATCTTGAAAGGAACAAACTCCATTGACAAAGAAAAAGGTTCTGCCATGTTTTTACAAAAGATGAAACGACTGGGCTGCATGGGAATCATTGCCACACATGACTTGTCTCTGTGTAACTTGGCAAATGATGATTCAGACTATTTTAATCAAAGTTTTGATTCCGTAATTTCGAACAATGAGCTTTCATTTGATTATAAACTGCGTGACGGTGTGTGTAAAAATATGAATGCAACTTTCTTGCTCACAAAAATGGGCTTAATTGATGCCGAAAATTCCAATTTAGAAAATTAGTGCTATCTTCACTTTTACTATGCGTCTGCTACTAAACATATCATTTATATGCTTTTGTTTGTTCACTACAAATGCTCAAACCATTGAACCTCGACATACGTTTAACTTAGAACTTGGGCTACCCAATGGAATGACCAATAAACCGTTCAAAAATATCATGCAAGGGTTGGTCAATGCTGTGCCATACTATCAGTTTGCGTTTAAAAATCACTTGATTTTAGGAGCAGGAGTGATGTACTCGTATTACACAATCAATGAGTTTAAAGTGCCAAAGAAGGTTTATGGAGGAATGCATACAGGAGGCGCATTTGTGAAAGTAGGCTGGGAGAAATTTCATACAGATCGATTTGCCACAGATTTCAGTATAAAAATCGGATACACACAAAGTTATTTCGATACCGATATGAACAAAGTCTTTGGCCAAAATCCTTATGTGGCCGAGGCGGGGTATATCGAACCAACAATGGGCTTGATATTGACCGCTGATGAAATAACATCGTTTCGCTTTTTTATTGGTTACGGCCTTCAAGGTTACGCATTCAAACCGTATATGATTGGTCTCCAAACCTTGGGCGGTTACGAAGATTCAGAATTTGATAAAATCAATGGTTCCTTGATTGCTGGATTTGGATTCACGTATTATTTCAAACCGAAGAATTAATTCAGTGGAGAATATCGTCATCCGCGAAATTCAAAAAGTGGACAACCCTTACATTGCCCAAGTCATACGCACTGCGTTGGAAGAATTTAGTGTCGCTCGGCCAGGGACTGTCTACACGGATCCTACAACAGACGATTTGTTTCAGTTGTTTTCCCAAGAAAACAGCAAGTATTATATCGCAGAGTCCAACGATGGAGTTGTTGGAGGTTGTGGTGTTTTTCCGACCATGGGATTACCCGAAGGGACAATTGAATTGGTCAAGTTGTATGTGAATGCCTCGGCACGGAATCATGGAGTTGGTCGCATTTTGATGGAGAAAAGCATTCAAACTGCAAAAGATCTGGGTTACCGTTCGGTCTATTTAGAAACGATGCCGGAATTAGGCAAAGCGATTAGCTTGTACGAGCGATTGGGTTTTCAAAAATTAGATCATCCGCTCGGGGAATCGGGGCATTATGCCTGTGATTTATGGATGATCAAACACGTTTAAACGTTCAATAAGGAGTAAAATATGTTTGTTCAAAACAATTCCATACGTTCCGCAAAGGCTTACATGCAAGACCGATTGAAGGAGCAGTTTTCGGCATCCGAACTTAGACAAATTGTCCGAGAATCCATTTGTCATCGACTCAATTTATCTCCTTCCGATTATATGCTTAGTGATGATCAACTGCTGTCAGAATCGGATTTACTCTTCTTGCGTTCCATCGTGAAACGCCTACTCAATCATGAACCGTTTCAATACATTATTGGTTCTGCTCAATTTTGTGATCTAATCATAAAAACAGACGCTAGGGCTTTGATTCCACGACCAGAAACAGAAGAGCTGGTGAATTGGATTTCTTCGCATTTTAATGCAACACAAAGATTGAAAGTGCTGGATTTATGCACTGGGTCAGGATGTATCGCTCTTGCCTTGAAACACATCAACCCAGCATGGGATGTGGCTGGAATAGATCTTTCTTCTCAAGCCATTGATTTATCCAATGAAAACGCCAAGAATATTGACCTTCAGGTTGATTTTAGAGTGGGTGATGTATTGAAAGGAGAATGTTTGGCTCAGTTTGAGAATGAGAGTATCGACTGCATTGTTTCCAATCCTCCATACATTCCCGAATCTGATCGCGTTCAGATGGAAAAGAATGTGCTTCAACATGAGCCTGAAATGGCACTTTTTGTTTCTGACCAAGACCCATTGATCTTTTATCGTGCTATTGGATTTTCTGCGATGAAATTACTAAAGCCATTAGGTATGGTTTTTTTCGAAATTCATGAAAATCTAGGGGGAAAAACAACGGAACTAATGCGCGAAATTGGTTTTGTTAACATTGAATTGAGGAAAGATTTACAAGGTAAAAACCGCATGCTGATGCTACAAAAGCCTTAAATTTATTCCATGAACAAAGAGGAAGCAAAAGCCGCGATTTTAAGTCTTTCAAAAGAAATCGATCAACACAATTACCACTATTATGTAGAAAGCAATCCACAGATTTCGGATTATGATTTCGATATGCTTTTAAATCGTCTCCAACAACTTGAGTTGGAACATCCTGAATTTGCATATGACTATAGCCCGACAAAACGCGTGGGTGGCGACATTACCAAGAAATTTGAATCTGTTGTTCACCGCTTTCCTATGCTCTCGCTGGCGAACACCTATTCCGAGGAAGAAATTATTGATTGGGAGACGCGATTGAAGAAAGTAACGGATGAGGAGTTGAATTTCGTCTGCGAATTGAAGTACGATGGTGTCGCTATCGGTATTCGCTATGAAAATGGAATCATGACTCGTGCAGTGACTCGTGGTGATGGTACGCAAGGGGAGGATATTACAGCAAATGTGCGCACGATACGCTCTATTCCCTTGAAGTTAATTGGACATTTTCCAGATGATTTTGAAATTCGTGGTGAGATCTTTATGCCCTTGGCGTCGTTCAACGCGCTGAATGCGGAACGTGAAGAAATAGGTGAGCAATTGTTCGCAAACCCTCGGAATACGGCATCAGGAACGTTGAAGATGCAAGATTCAAAAGTTGTTGCAGAGCGAAACCTCGATTCCTACCTTTATGGCGTTTATGGTGACGATCTATCTTTTGAAGGACATCTTTCTGCCGTTGAAAATGCAGGTTCTTGGGGATTTAAGGTGCCAACAAAAGAGAAGAATTTTATTCAACGCACAACAAGTATCGAAGGTATCATGGACTTTATCCATTATTGGGACAAAGCGCGCCATGGCTTACCTTTTGAAATTGATGGTGTTGTCATCAAAGTTGACAATTATGCGCAACAACGAAAATTGGGCTTTACTGCGAAATCTCCGCGTTGGGCGATTGCCTTTAAATTCAAGACGGAACGGGTAGAAACCTTATTGGAATAGGTAACATACCAAGTAGGAAGAACGGGAGCAATCACACCAGTAGCGAACTTAACACCAGTTCAATTGGGTGGAACAACGGTTAGAAGAGCGTCGCTGCATAACGCTGATCAAATCGAGAAAATTGACTTACATCTGACTGACCATGTATATGTTGAAAAAGGAGGGGAGATCATTCCGAAAATAGTTGGGGTAAATCTTGAAAAACGAAACGATTCATCGCAGTCCGTGGGATTTTTAGATCATTGCCCTGAATGCAATGCAGCATTGATTCGCAGGGAAGGTGAGGCACAGCATTACTGTCCAAACGAAAATGGTTGTCCACCGCAAATCAAAGGAAAAATTGAGCATTTCATCAGTCGAAAAGCCATGAATATCGATGGTCTTGGATCGGAAACCGTGGATTTGCTTTTTAGCAAAGGACTTGTGCGCAATGCAGCTGATCTTTACACACTTACATTTGATCAAGTACGCGAACTAGACAGAATGGCGGATCGATCTGCTGACAATCTAATTCAAGGGATAAAAAATTCTACCCAAGTGCCTTTCGAACGCGTGTTGTTTGCCATTGGAATTCGGTTTGTCGGTGAGACAGTTGCCAAGAAATTGGCACGTGCCTTGGGTTCCATCGACCGAATCATGCATGCGAAATACGACGAATTGATTGAAGTCGATGAAATAG
>JAJTDQ010000073.1 GCA_021300505.1 Cryomorphaceae bacterium | reverse complement strand
CTTCATAGATCGTTCGGTCTTGAATTACATTCTTATCTGTCTCCTTAATTTCTTGAATTTGCGTAAAACGACTGTTCAAATAATAGATTTGAAGGTTGAACGACCAGCGTTGCATATCTTCATAGAAATCATTGAGATAAGGGTTTTGCTCCACATCTTCAAAGTGTGTATCCCACCCATAATGTTTCGCCAACAAACGTGTTAGCGTAGTTTTTCCTGATCCGATATTTCCAGCGACAGCAACGTGCATGATGATTAAATTTTGAACTGACTAAATTAAGATAAATGATTCAACTTTTACTCCCAATGGACTGAGTATTTTAAAATTTTATCCGTGGTTCGGAAATAATAAAATCCACTGGAAATATGAAGTTCCTTGATTCCAACTGTTGGTAAATTGCGTGGATCGAGCTTTTCTTCTTCTCCTTTGTGAATCACAATTTTATTTCCAACAATTCGAATCAAATAACCATCCCTTACCGTGAAATCAGTCAGTTCAGACTTACTCACCGTCCATTTTAGCGTACCGTAGACATCAAAAACGAAGATTTGTCCCAAACGGTCAGAGATGTACAACTCATTTTGATTTTCTTCCATCTTTACTATTGCACCTATTCCAGTTATTCCCTGCAAGTTTCCTACTTCTTGGGATTGTTTTACCGAACCAAGACTAAGTAGCAGCAGTCTTGAATTCAATTGATCAAACACCCAAAGTTTATCGGGCTGCGAAGAAACAGCAATTTGTGTTGCATTAAACACATCATATAAGGACAAATCGATGCATGCTTCGCTCAACGTAAGCGTATTATCAAGCAGACAAACCGTCTGTTGTTCTTCAGAAAACACCATCACTTTCATGGTATTCATCGGTTCACAGGCACTGATTCTTCCAAGTGACTTGATACTTTGTGTAAAGCTCACCTTCATCGTAGAATCGTACTTGGTTAGATTCTTATCTGAGACCACATATATGTTATCAAGGACATCGACTGACCATGTGTCATTTGATGTTATTGGAATTTCTCCATAAAAATGCCAGGCGAGCGAATCTTGAGCGGTCAATTCGAAAGCGCTTAAAAAAACCAAACAGAACATCAACCATTTCCCACTCATGACTCAATCTTTTGATGTGCCAATGCCAGAACTTGTTCCAAAATAGAGCGGTCATTACTTAATCTAGGTACTTTATGCTGGCCACCTAATTTGCCAATCGACTTAAGCCACTGATCAAAACTTCCTTCGGGCAAGAATCTCAATACCGGAAGTTGCAAGACCATGTCTTTATGTCGTTTCGCATCGTAATCTGAATTCAGCTCGCGCAATTTATCATCCAATAAAAATTGAAAACGATCGACATCACTAGGTTGTTGAATAAATTCAATAGCCCATTCGTGTGCTCCTCGTTCTAAACCAGAAAGATAAATAGGACATGCTGTGTATTCTCGAATCACAGCTCCCGTTTTCTTCGCTGCATAAGCGATGGCTTGTTCCGCATTTTCAACGATCACCTCCTCTCCAAAGGCATTGATAAAACTCTTCGTTCGGCCAGTGATTTTAAAACGATAAGGGTTAACGCTCGTAAAAACGATGGTATCGCCGGTAATGTATCGCCAAAGACCTGCGTTTGTTGAAATTACCAGTGCATAATTGACACCCTTCTCAACTTGTGAAATATCAAGCACTTCTTTTGATTCCTTACCCTTAAAGCCTGACATCGGGATGAATTCATAGAAAATTCCATAATCCAACATCAGAAGCATTTCAGTCTCGGCCGTGTCCTGAATACCAAAAAACCCTTCAGAAGCATTGTACGTTTCGACGTAATTCATGGAAGGATCCGGAATCAATCGTTGAAACTGTTCGCGGTAGGGATCAAAACTCACGCCGCCATGCATGAACAGCTCCAAATTTGGCCACACTTCCTTTAAATGATCTTTACCTGTTATTTCCAAAACTTTATTGGCCAGGACCATGGTCCAACTGGGTACACCAGCGAGGATATACACATCTTGTTCGATGGTACTCAGCGCCATGCGTTCAATTTTCTCCTCCCACTCGCTCATTAATGCAATTTCCCTTGACGGCGTGCGACGAATTTCTGCCCACCAGGGTAGATTTTTTACGATGATTGCAGACAAGTCTCCGAAATAGGAGTCATTACTTAAATAATTGATTTGAGCACTCCCTCCAATAATCAGGTGCTTGCCATTGTACAATTTTCGGTTCGGAAAATTGTGGTAATACAGCGCCAAGAGATCCTTCCCACCTTTGTAATGGCAATCCATGAGTGAGTCACGCGTAACAGGAATAAACTTGCTGCGACCGGATGTCGTGCCGGATGACTTGGCGAACCATTTTGTTTCTCCAGGCCAAAGAAGATGATGCTCTCCATTCATGAGACGATCAACATAAGGCTTTACATCCGCATATTCTTGCAAAGGAACCTCATTTTTAAATGGCGTATGTGACCGAATCGACTCGAAATTATAGTATTTCCCAAATTCTGTGGATGCCGCTGAGTCCATCATTTTTGTCAACAATTCCGATTGCACCTCAACGGGATACTTCCGAAATAAGTCAATTTGATGGATACGCTTTTTAATGATCCAAGAAAAGATGGAGTTGAATGGCATATTGGATAAATGTAGAAAAAAGAAAGCAACAAAAAAAGCCGTTCAAGAATGAACAGCTTCAGTATCATTATCCGTAGGAATTATCCCCAGATTAGAATCGATGCAATCACAGCCAATGCAAACAACACATAGATTGTTCCAACTGCGGCTGTTGAGCTTTCAAAGAAATTATCAGGCATAATCTTAGTTTTTTTCAAAAGTAGAAAATAAATTGAAAAGAGCGATTTAGCCATTCAATTCTTTCACAAAAAAATCATTTTTTCAAGGAACATTTACACCTGTCGATGCCGTGTACAAACGGAACCAATCGAGCTGGTCCATGACAACACTTCGTGCTTTAGCCATTTCTGTTAAATGCAATTCATTGGTCGTTCCCAGAACTGGTGTCAGATTAGCCGGATGATTCAGCAACCAGGCGATAAGTATAGCATTGGTGGTTATTTCATATTTCTTTGCCAACGAATCACACACATCCAGTATTCGACTTTCTCGTTCACTCGTACCATGAAAAACCGAACCAAGCGGACTCCAACATTGCGTAGCAATGTCATTCGTCATGTGGAAATCAATAGTCCCATCTGTAAATGGCGCTAATTGGGTGAGAGAGCACTCGATTTGATTGACCGAAACCTCAATTTTGGTTTGCATCAATACCATTTGTGAAGCTGAGAAGTTGGAAACACCAAATTGCTTGATTTTACCGGATTGTTTCAATACATCTACCGTCTCTGAAATAACTTCTGGGGACATCAATGGACTTGGCCGGTGCAGAAGAAGCAGATCAAGCGAATTGACTTGCAATCGATTCAATGAACGCTCAACCGAGCTTACAATTGCTTCAGCGGTGTAGTCGTAATATTTCAAATCAATAGGACGTTGATCGCAAGGATATTCAATACCACATTTGCTAATAATCTGAATGTCTAACCCATTTGCATTCACGTCCCTGAGCGCAGCACCGAATTCCGACTCAGTAGTATATCCTCCATAGATTGCAGCACAATCAAAAGTATTCATCTCCAACGAGAGGCAATGTTCCATGAATCGAGACATCTCGGTTTTTGAAAACTTAGCTCCCCAAGAACCCCACTTCATAGTTCCAGCGATGAGTGAAGAATTAGAAATTTCTTTCATGTGGTAAAAATAAAAAAGCCATCGGTCGGATGACCAATGGCTTTAACATTAATGTAAAGAATCTTAGTCTCTTGATCCGAGCAAACGCAACAAAGACAAGAATAAGTTCACAAATAAAATGTACAATTGAAGTCCTCCGATGAGCGCTAGTTTATTGCGGTCCATTGCAGAGAGGCTTGTGTTATTAGACACCTCTTTCAACTGTTGCATTTGGTATGCTGTCAAGCCTGTAAACACAAATACACCAATCACAGAGATCACGAAATCCATCATTTCACTTTTCATGAAGATGTTCACAATTCCTGCGATAAAAATTCCAATGAATACCATATAAAGTAAGCTTCCGAATTTTGTCAAATCCGCTTTCGTCGTATATCCAAGAACAGCCATTCCTGCGAATGCTCCCGCAGAAACAAAGAATGTTGAAACGATTGCTGGCACCTCATACACCAAGAAAATTGAACCTAAGCTCAAGCCCATCAATGCTGAATAAGCGACATATAGTCCCATAAGAACTCCAAGTGACAAACGCTCAAAGGCCATTTGGATGAGCAATCCAAGTCCTACTGGTGCAAATGCAACCACCCAAAATAAAGGGGCAATTCCACCATTTGAAATAAAATACTTCGCAAAAAACTCGGGTGTACCGCACATGTAAGCGATCAAGCCAGAGATTCCAAGTGCTGCGAACATGTACCCATATACGCTTCTAAAAAATTCGCGTGAAGCCTCTTTCGCGAATCCATCTTGTTGATAAATGTCATTCATAGTTAATGTAATTTAGCTTGTACTAAATTAATAAATTCTTTACGAGTTGCATCATTCGATAAAAATAATCCTGTGAAAGCACTTGAGGTAGTCACCGAATTTTGTTTTTGAACGCCACGCATTTGCATGCACATGTGGCAACACTCGATTACTACGGCTACACCTTTCGGTTCTAACGTCCGTTGAATGCAGTCGCGAATTTCAATAGTCAATCGCTCTTGTACTTGAAGTCGACGCGAATAAGCATCAACGACACGTGGAATCTTACTTAATCCAACGATTTTTCCATTTGGAACATAGGCAACGTGTGCTTTTCCGAAGAAAGGTAGCATGTGGTGTTCGCAAAGGGAATAAACTTCGATGTCCTTCACGATTACCATTTCAGAGTAGGCTTCGTGAAAAATCGCTTGTGCCACAAGGGTATCAGGATTAATATCGTACCCATGTGTTAAAAATTGCATTGCTTTCGCAACGCGCTCTGGAGTCTTGAGTAAGCCCTCTCTATTTGGGTCCTCACCTAGTTGTTCGATGACAGAATGATAGTGCGTTGAGAGTGAATTTGTGAGTTCTTCGTTGTACATATTGAATTATTTATCTTTCAATATAACGATTTCAAACTAAAAAGGTTCTTTGCCGCCGTAGTATTCGACATAATTATTTTCAGTCTCCACTAATTTGATTTTCGCAAGCTCTCCGCCTCTCTCGCGAATTTGTCCTTCAATTCGATTCCAAATTACAATCACAAGGTTCTCTGTTGATGCCATAACGTCCTTCATGAAAGGCACATCGAGATTCAGATTTTTGTGATCCAGCTCCTCAATTACAGCCTCTTTGAGTAGGGTACTCAGGTCCTTGAGGTTCATGACAAAACCGGTGTCTGCAGAAGGAATACCCTTAACAGTTACAAACAACACAAAGTTGTGTCCATGCCAGTTTTTATTGCTGCATTTACCAAACACTTCCTCATTCTTCTCCTCAGACCAATCCGGTCTATACAACTTGTGCGCAGCGTTAAAAGTTTCTCTGCGGGTAATGTACACTGTTTCCACAACAAATAATTTTGTGCAAATTTATTTATAAAAGCGTCACGAGGGAGTAAAATAAACCTTTGATTCACGGATAAATCACTAAAGTCACGTTCACTAAGCGCTGAAAGCGTAACTTCGCGATGTGGAAGAAAGACTCGATAAAATTTTGCTTCAGCGTGGTTTGGTAAGTTCGCGCGTTCGTGCCGAACAAATTATCCGTGAGGTTGGGGTGAAAGTAAACGGAAAACTCATCAGCAAAACAGGAAAGAAGTTTCCCATAGACGCTACGATTGAAATGATTGCAGAAGAACTTCCGTGGGTATCGCGTGGAGCACTTAAATTGCTTGAAGCCCTTGAAACATGGAATCCATCCGTTGAGAATGCCTGTATCTTAGACGTTGGTGCATCGACTGGCGGGTTCACAGAAGTACTACTCTCTAAAAACGCCAAAAAAGTTTTTTGCATCGATGTCGGCAAAGATCAATTGCATACAAAGTTGAAGTCAGATGAGCGCGTAATCAATTTAGAAAAAACACATGTTCGCGACTTAACCACTCGATTGATTCCTGAGCTTGCGGATGGATGTGTCATTGATGTATCATTCATTTCATTAGAAAAAATCTTTCCGTTTCTTCATCCGTTTTTAAAGGAAGATGCCTTTGTCATTGCTTTAGTTAAACCCCAATTTGAAGTTGGTAAAGACAATATTGCAAAGGGAGGAATTGTAAAGAACAAGGCTTTATATCCTGAAGTCATTCAACAGATCATCAAGAGTGCTGAAGCCAATAATTTAAGCTACGAAACACATATCTCATCCCCAATTTTAGGCGGTGATGGGAATGAAGAATTTTTGATGTTGTTGAAGAAGAAATAAGCTAAATTTAAAATCTAATCAAATTTCTTTTTAAGACCATTTGGCAATATTGTAACTTAAAATAGTCGAATAAATTCCCAATTGAAAGAATTCAAAGAATTTGATTTATTTAAAATCCAATCAAAAATCAGAAGAATCATTTTAGTGTGGATTAAAAATTCAAACCAAAAAAATCATTTCGAAAAAAACCACTCTTTAGAACGAATCAAAATAACGTTTTTGTACTTTTACATTTGATATGACAGAAGGACAAAAACCACCATTTATAGTTCGTGAAATTCGAGAACAATTCCCAGCCTTGCGTCAGCAAGTCTATGGTAAAAATCTAATTTATTTCGACAATGGTGCCACCTCGCAAAAGCCGCAGGTTGTGCTCGATGCGATCAATAAATACTACTCCAAGGACAACGCAAACATTCACCGTGGTGTGCACTACATGAGTCAAAAGGCGACTACGGAGTTTGAAGAGGCACGTAAAATCATTCAAAAGTACCTTCACGCTAGAAAACCGGAAGAAATCATCTTCACAAAAGGTACGACAGACGGGATAAATCTCGTGGCCAACTCTTTCGGTGAACTCTTATCTCCTGGTGATGAAATTTTGATTTCAGCGATGGAGCATCACTCGAACATTGTTCCTTGGCAGATGTTGTGTCAGCGCAAACAATTGGTCCTTCGTGTTGCACCGATCAATAAAAAGGGTGAGTTAATTACCGAAGAATTTGACAAGCTCCTCACAAAGAAAACGAAGCTTGTAGCGATAACGCATATTTCCAACACACTTGGGACAATAAACCCTGTCAAAGAACTTGCTCAGAAGGCGCATGCTGTGGGAGCTAAAATTCTTGTTGATGGCGCTCAAAGTATCCAACACATGCCTATCGATGTGAAGGACATGGATTGTGACTTCTTTGTATTCTCTAGTCACAAGGTGTTTGGTCCGACAGGAATTGGTGTTCTATACGGTAAGGAGGATCTTCTCGACCGCATGCCGCCATACCAAGGTGGTGGAGACATGATTTCCCGTGTAACTTTCGAGCGCACGACCTACAATGAATTGCCGCACAAATTCGAAGCGGGAACCCCTCACATTGCGGGAGGAATTTGTCTAGGAGAAGCGATTAAATTTTTGTCTGGTTTAGACATCGAAGCCATTCAAAACCACGAGAAGGAACTGGCGCATTATGCACAAGACATGCTCGATACCTTCGAAGGAATGCGGATCATCGGTGAGGCGAAGAAAAAAACAAGTGTTGTTTCGTTCATTATGGAAGGCATTCACCCCTTCGATTTAGGCACCTTGCTCGACAAACAAGGAATCGCAGTGCGCACAGGACACCATTGCACTCAACCTTTAATGGACTTCTATGGAATTCCTGGAACGGTAAGAGCGTCGTTCGCATTTTACAATACGCGTCAAGAGGTGGACACATTTATTGAAGCCGTGGAAAAAAGTATCCAAATGTTGAAATAAGCTGAATCGAAAAAAAAACATCTCCTATTTAAGTCAATATACTCTACAAACCAGTTACATGAACATTACCGAAAAACAACAAGATATCATCGATGAGTTTTCCATGTTCGACGATTGGATGGAGAAATACGAGTACATCATTGACCTCGGAAAAGATTTACCCGTAATTGACCCATCAAAGAAAACGGATGATCGACTAATTGAAGGTTGTCAGTCACGTGTGTGGCT
>JAJTDQ010000004.1 GCA_021300505.1 Cryomorphaceae bacterium | reverse complement strand
TTATCAAAGCACTGCGCGATTCACGCATGTTGCTTGATTGTACGCCTGTGATTTATGGTTCAAACAAAATTTTTGCGCACTACAAGAAAGTGCTCAATGACAATGAATTCAATTACACCTCTTGCCGTACAGCAGAAGAAGCACAAATCCGAAAAGTAAATTTGGTGAACGTGTGGAACGATGAGGTAGAGCTAGAAGTGGGTAAAGCCACAGAAACAGGTGGAAAGTATGCGTTTTTATCTTTGGAACGCGCAACACAGGACCTTGCAGCTGGAAAAGTAGATGTGCTTGTAACGGCACCAATTTCGAAGGAGGCAATGGGGAAATCTGGGTTTCAGTTTCCAGGCCATACCGAATATCTCGCACATTTGGCAGGCGAGCCAGAAGCTTTAATGATTTTGGTGGCTGGAACATTGCGCGTAGCATTGGTGACAACACATATCCCAATCAAAGAAGTAAGCACTGCACTTACACGTGAGAAGATCCTTCAAAAAATCAAGATGTTTGAAAGCAGTTTGAAGAAAGATTTTGGCATTATCCGTCCAAAAATCGCTGTGTTTGGCTTAAATCCTCATGCGGGCGAGAATGGGAAGATGGGCACCGAAGAACAAGAGATCATTACACCTGCCATCAATATGGCGAAAAATGAAGAAATCTTGGCCTTTGGTCCATTCCCAGCAGATGGTTTCTTCGGATCTGAAGAAAGACATCAATTTGACGGAATATTGGCCATGTACCACGACCAAGGGTTGGCAGCATTTAAAGCATTGGCATTTGATGACGGGGTGAATTACACCGCTGGATTGCCGATCGTAAGAACATCACCCGATCATGGTACTGCGTTCGATATTGCTGGACAAAATAAAGCGTCTGAGCAATCCTTCCGAAGCGCTATCTATCAAGCGATTGACGTGTTTAGATGTCGCAAAATGAGTAAAGAAATGAGCGCGAATCCATTGCCGATTACGGTGAAGGAAAAACGTCGTTCCAATAATGATATTGAGTAAGTTTTTCATTTTTGGGCAAAAAAAGAACAGTTATTAACAGTATTGCGTTAAAATTGTTACCTTTGCCCTCCAATTTTTGATCAGCGTGAAGTCGAAAAGAACATTCGTAATCCCTTTCGTTGGACTCAAACTGGGCTTTCATGAGTTTGATTTTGAAATTCATGATGCGTTCTTTGAAGAAAAGGAGTATTCCATCATTCACAGCGGTAATGTGAATGTCCATTTGGTACTGGAGAAGAAGGAAACGATGATGATCGCGGAATTCCAACTCGCAGGTAGTGTTTCGACATCCTGTGACCGGTGCGATGATCCAATCGATGTGCCTGTGAAAGGGCAGTTTCGACTGATCTATAAATTTGGACTCGAACCAAGTGAAGATGAAACTCTCATCGTTTTACATCCTGATTCGTATGAATTGGATGTGAGCGAAAACTTATATGAACTAATTACCGTATCCATGCCAGCGCGTTCAGTCCACAAAGAAGGACAATGCAATGAGGAGATGCTTCATTTGATTAGTCAGTACACCGTGCATCAAGCACCGTCGGAAGAGGATGATTTTGATGACGATGACGACTGCGATGATGACGATGACGATTGGGACGAGGAGGATGACTCAGATGATAATGATTCTGAGGACGACGATTGGGACATAGAAGACGAAGATAATGAAGATGGCGATAACAACGACGGGCCGATTGATCCACGTTGGAATGCATTGAAAAATTTGAATAATAATTAATATAAACACATAAAATGGCACATCCTAAACGGAAAATTTCCAAGACGAGACGTGACAAGAGAAGGACTCACAAGAATGCAGTTGCACAGCAAATTGCAACTTGTCCTACAACTGGTCAACCGCACCTTTTCCACCATGCTCACTGGCATGAAGGAAAACTTTATTATAAAGGAAGAGTCGTTGCTGAAAAAGAAGTAGCTGTTTAATCAGTTGCATCTACGCGCTTCTTATGAAGATCGGCATCGATATCCTCGGTGGAGATTTTGCCCCAGAAGCGAATGTTTCTGGAGCTGTTCTCGCTAGAAAAGAGCTTCCCGAAGACGTGAAACTCGTGTTAATAGGCGACAGAGAGCTAATCTCTAGTGGCCTTTTGGCGTTGGGTGAAACCGAAAGTGATTACGAAATTGTGCACGCACCCGATGTAATCACCATGCATGACCATCCAACACGTGCGATTCCTCAAAAACCAAATAGCTCTATTGCCGTAGGTTTTGAGTTGCTTGCACGCAAAGAAATTATGGCTTTTGCAAGTACGGGAAATACTGGCGCAATGCTCGTTGGCGCCATCTACAAAATCAATACGATTCCTGGAATTATTCGTCCTTGTATCACTTCAAACATTCCGTGCATTGATGGTTCTAATTCGATATTATTGGATGTAGGATCAAATGCGGATTGCAAAGCAGATGTTCTTTATCAGTTTGCTGTGCTTGGATCACTCTACTCTCAGACTGTTTTCGGCGTGGATAAACCGCGTGTGGCCTTGTTGAACATTGGAGAGGAAGAGTCTAAAGGAAACCTATTGACCTTAGCAGCCCATAAAATCATGGCGGAATCGGATGAGATTCATTTTATCGGTAACCTTGAAGGGCGCGATATCTTCTCAGGGAAAGCGGATGTCATAGTGTGCGACGGGTTCACAGGGAATATCGTTTTAAAGCAGGCGGAAGGAATTTACACGTTAATGAAAAAGCGTGGGATTCAAGACGATTACTTTGATCGATTTAATTATGAAAATTATGGCGGCACGCCCATTCTTGGGGTCAAAGGAAATGTGATCATCGGTCACGGAATTTCCAATGATATTGCCGTTAAAAATATGATACTTCATGCGCATGAAGTCGCTCGTACTGGGTTGGCAATGCGTGTGAATGAAGCCTTCAACGGAGAATGAGAAAAATTACTGCAGCAATCACGGGTGTTCAGGGATATGTTCCTGAAACAGTTTTATCGAACGAAGATCTTGCGAAGATCGTTGATACCTCAGATGAGTGGATAACATCGCGCACAGGAATCAAGGAACGACGCATCATGAAAGATGGAGCGTCTTCGGATATGGCTGCTGCTGCAATAAGTGCGTTGTTGGAAAAGAAAGGTATTGATCCTCTCGACATTGAATTGGTGATTTGTGCAACAGTAACACCTGACTACCCATTTCCTAGTACAGCGAACGTGATTTGCGATAAGGTAGGAATGAAGAATGCGTGGGGTTATGATAGCATCGCAGCATGTTCAGGTTTTATCTATGCACTTTCGACGGGTGCTCAATTCATTGAAACAGGTCGTCACAAGAAGGTAATCGTTGTAGGAGTTGATAAAATGACATCAATCTTGGATTATCAAGACCGAACAACATGTGTCATCTTTGGAGACGGCGCTGGTGCAGTGTTGCTCGAGCCTAACGAAGAAGGCAACGGAGTCATTGACTTTATCCTTCGTAGTGATGGTTCTGGACGTCAGTACTTGATTCAACCTGCAGGAGGTTCGGCTTTGCCGCCGTCTCATCAAACGGTGGACGAACGTTTACATTACGTTAAGCAAGAAGGTAAGGCGGTGTTTAAATTTGCCGTAACCAACATGGCTGAAGTGTCTGCAGAGATCATGGAGAAGAACGGTTTGACAAGTGACGATGTGAATTGGTTGGTGCCGCACCAAGCGAATCTCAGAATCATTGATGCCACTGCTGATCGCATGGGATTGACGAAGGAAAAAGTCATGATCAATATTCAAAAGTATGGGAACACGACGGCGGGTACATTACCTTTATGTTTGTGGGACTATGAAAGCCAATTGAAAAAAGGCGATGTGCTTATTCTATCTGCATTTGGAGGTGGATTTACATGGGGTGCAGTGTATTTGAAATGGGCATATTAAAAGAGAATAAACTAACTTTACAGAAATAAAATCAATAGCTATGAATTTGAATGAAATACAAGACCTGATTAAATTTGTTTCGAAATCAGGAGTGAGCGAAGTAGAAATTGCTCAAAAAGATTTCAAGATTATCATTAAGGCTGCTCTTAAATCAAAAGGTGCAGATCAACCAATTTATGTTCAAGCTTCGGCTCCAGCACCTGCAGCTGCGCCAGTAGCAGCTCCAGCACCTGCAGCGGCAGCACCTGTAGCTCCGGCAGTACCTGTGGCTGAAGACACAAAGTTGATTACGATTAAGTCACCAATGATTGGAACGTTCTACCGTTCTGCAGGACCAGATAAAGCGCCATTTGCAAATGTGGGTGACACGATTTCTCAAGGAAGCACGATTTGCATCATCGAAGCAATGAAATTGTTCAATGAAATTGAATCTGAGGTTTCTGGTAAAATCGTGAAAGTATTGGTGGATGACGCATCTCCAGTAGAGTACGACCAACCATTGTTCCTCGTAGAACCAGCTTAATCAGTGTGTCATCGGACTCTTCCGAAAGCATAGAATGATGATAATTCTTAATTAAACAAGCATGTTCAAGAAAATATTGATTGCAAACCGTGGAGAAATTGCTTTACGCGTGATACGTACGTGTAAAGAAATGGGAATCAAAACGGTAGCAGTGTATTCTACTGCAGATAAAGATTCATTACCAGTGCGTTTTGCAGACGAAGCGGTCTGTATCGGCCCGGCGGTAAGTTCAAAGTCGTATTTATCGATTCCTAACATCATTGCTGCAGCGGAAATTACCAATGCCGATGCGATTCACCCGGGTTATGGTTTCCTTTCAGAGAATGAAAAATTCTCAAAGGTATGTCAAGAACATGGGATCAAGTTCATCGGTGCCTTGCCTGAACAAATTGCAGGGATGGGTGATAAGGCAACAGCGAAAGCAACAATGATTGCCGCTGGTGTACCATGTATTCCTGGATCAAAAGGTTTGTTGAAGGATGTAGAAGATGCGCGTAAAACGGCACTTGTTGTTCGTTACCCAATCATCCTGAAAGCAACTGCTGGTGGAGGTGGAAAAGGGATGCGCATCGTTTGGAAGGAAGAAGATTTAGAGGCTGCATGGGATTCAGCGCGTCAAGAAGCAGGTGCTGCTTTCGGAAACGATGGAATCTACATGGAGAAGTATATAGAAGAGCCACGCCACATCGAGATTCAAATCGCAGGCGACCAATTCGGTAATGCATGTCACCTTTCAGAACGCGATTGTTCCATTCAACGCCGCCACCAAAAATTGGTGGAGGAAACTCCTTCGCCATTCATGACGGAAGAATTGCGTGAGCGCATGGGTGAAGCAGCAATTAAAGCTGCGAAGGCCGTGAAATATGAGGGCGTTGGAACGGTTGAATTCCTTGTGGATAAAAACCGTGATTTCTACTTTATGGAAATGAATACCCGAATCCAAGTGGAGCATACCATCACGGAGGAGGTAATCGATTACGACTTGATCAAGGAGCAAATTAAAATCGCTGCGGGTCATAAGATTTCTGGGAAGAACTATTTCCCTCATTTACATGCCATCCAATGTCGCATCAACGCAGAGGATCCATACAACGATTTCCGTCCATCACCAGGAAAAATTACTTCTTACCACTCTCCGGGTGGTCACGGTGTGCGTATCGATACCCATGCTTATGCAGGTTATGTCATTCCTCCTAATTATGATTCTATGATCGGGAAGCTTATCGTTGTAGCACAAACGCGCGAAGAGGCTATTCTTAAGATGAAACGTGCACTCGATGAGTACATCATTGAAGGTGTGAAAACAACGATTCCTTTCCACCAAAAATTAATGGATAACGAAGATTTCCGCAAGGGAAACTTTACAACTAAATTTATGGAAACATTCGAATTCTAGTCAATAAAACGAACATCTTTAAAAAAGCCGACTATTCAGTCGGCTTTTTTAATTCCCGAAAAATTCCACCTCTTCCCCCCTTCCTAAGAGGGGTGTCAGCTTTAGCTGACGGGGTGATTACAAAAACTCACAAATTTATTTGTGAGTTTCACAGCTCACTCTCACTCTCACTCTCCCCTTGTCCGTACTTCTCTAGAATAAACTGCTCCAACTTAAACATGGTCGTTTTAATCCTGTATTTCACATCTGCAGCAGCAATTCGATACATAGTAAGCCCCATTGCGGTTAATTCGGCTTCCCGCTGTGCGTCATATCGCTCTTTTCCTTTGTGACTGTCGCCATCTATTTCGATAATCAAATGAAGTTTTTTCACATAAAAATCGACGATGTAATTGCCAATCACACGTTGACGGTCAAAATCAATGTTGTGAAAACGTCCTTTTGTAACTTGCACCCAGAAAATGATTTCTGTAATCGTGCTCTCGTTTCGCATTTGCCGGGCATACTTCACAAGTTCGGGATTGCGTGGTAGGATGATGGTTTTCTTGACATTTAACGGAATGCCTTTTATCGCATAGGGAAATTGATAGAGAGATCGTTTCGGTTTGTAGCGTTCATTCGGCTCAAATAGGAGATGTGGTGGGATTTCAAACCAAATCTGGTAGGGTAGGGTGGTGTTCTTTTGTTTGGTTTTTGTCTCTTTCAAAAAGGGAGAATCATAGGTCAATGCATCATGACTCAATGAGAATGGTTTAATGGACTTCATACGAGTGGTTTTAAAAAGATAAGGTACAAAAAAACCGTGAGAACTCAATCCCACGGTTTCTATATTCTAGCGATTGAATCGCGAATAATCGTTTTTCTATAATCCAAGCAACACTGCCACAGGATCTTTAGAACCAAACAGCATTCTTTCCGGGTTTTCGAGCATTTCCTTCACTTTGACCAAGAATCCAACAGATTCCTTACCGTCAATGATTCGGTGGTCGTAGGAAAGCGCTACGTACATGATTGGACGAATCTCAACTTTACCGTTGATCGCCACAGGACGTTCAACCACATTGTGCATGCCCAAAATCGCCGATTGCGGCGGATTGATGATTGGTGTTGACAACATAGAACCAAATACACCTCCATTTGTGATGGTGAATGTTCCACCTGTCATATCATCTGGCGTCATTTTTCCGTCTCGAGCTTTAATCGCCAAACGCTTGATTTCACGCTCGATTTCTGCCAAGGACATCTGCTCAGCATTACGAACTACAGGTACCATCAATCCTTTAGGAGATGACACTGCGATACCTATATCGGCATAGTTGTGGAAAACCATTTCATTGCCGTCAATTTGGCCATTCACAGCTGGATATAGGTTCAAGGCCTCAGTTACCGCCTTCGTGAAGAAAGACATGAATCCAAGGTTCACCTCATGGTGTTTCGCAAAGGCATCTTTGTATTTCGCACGCAGGTCCATGATTGGTTTCATATCGACCTCGTTGAACGTTGTAAGCATGGCTGTCTCGTTCTTTACAGAAACAAGGCGTTCTGCAATTTTACGACGGAGCATGCTCATTTTTTCGCGATTTTGGTCGCGTGTTCCTCCCCAACCTTGCGCGGCAGCAGCAGAGAAACCAGCAGACATAGCGGCAACAACATCTTGTTTCGTTACACGACCATCCTTACCCGTACCATTTAACTTACCTGAAGGAATATTGTTCTCTGCCATGATTTTAGCAGCAGCTACTGACGGTGTTCCAGCAGCATATGAATCTTTCTTCACAGGATCTGGCGATGGAACAGCGGCAGCCGGAGCAGCTTTTTCTGCTACAGGCGCAGCCTTCACTTCTTCCTTCTTTTCTTCAACTTTCGGCGGTGCACCGGCAGGACGAGCAGCAGAAGTGTCAATCAAGCAAACTACTTGACCTACTTTTACCACATCACCATCTGCTGCTTTCAGCGTAATGATACCACTTTCTTCAGCAGGAAGTTCAAGCGTTGCTTTGTCTGAATCGACTTCGGCGATGGCTTGATCTTTTTCAACATAGTCCCCGTCAGAGACCAACCATTGAGCAATTTCTACTTCCGAGATTGATTCACCCGGACTTGGAACTTTCATTTCTAATACTGACATATCCTTCTATTTTGTATGGAGTGATTAGTTGACTTTTACTTTCGTATAACTGAACAAATCAGCAAAGAGTTGCTTTAATCGTTTTTCATGCAATTTTTTTGACCCTTCTGCAGCCGCTGCTGTCGCATTACGCGTGATTCCAACGAATGGAATGTCTCTCATTGACATCGCAATATAGGTCCAAGCGCCCATGTTCGAAGGTTCTTCTTGGGCCCAAAGGATATTTTTCACGTTTTTATATTTCGCAAGTATAGCGTCAATGTGGATTTTTGGAAGTGGGTAGAGTTGTTCAACACGCACAAAAGCCATGTTTTCAACACCTAATTCCGCGGCCTTCGCTTTCATTTCGTAATAGAACTTACCAGAACAGAAAACTACAGTATCCACATTCTCAACTTTTGCAGCTGAATCATCGATCACTTCTTGGAAACAACCTGTTGCCATTTCTTCAAGTGTCGAAACGGCTGCAGGTAAACGTAAAATCATTTTCGGAGAGAAAACAATCAAAGGCTTTCTGAAATCGCGTTTCAACTGTCGTCGCAACAAGTGGAAATGGTTTGCAGGTGTCGAGGTATTCACAACCTGCATGTTGTTGTCTGCGCATTGCTGCAAGAAACGTTCCATACGACCTGAAGAGTGCTCGGCTCCTTGACCTTCATATCCGTGAGGTAATAGCATAACGAGTCCACTTTGTGTAGCCCATTTGTCTTCTCCTGCGGAAATAAATTGGTCAATCATGATTTGAGCACCATTGAAGAAATCCCCAAACTGTGCTTCCCAAATCGTTAATCCTTTTGGTGTTGCTAGTGAATATCCGTATTCGAATCCAAGAACACCGTATTCTGACAACAACGAGTTGTATACTGTAAATTCGGCTTGTTTATCTGACAAATGATTAAGTGTAATCACCTCTTCTTCCGTATCTTCTGTTTTTACAACAGCATGGCGGTGAGAGAATGTTCCACGCTCAACATCCTGGCCTGAAATACGCACAGGGTGACCTTCATCGAGTAAAGTCGCATAGGCCAACATTTCAGCAGTTCCCCAATCCAAGGTATTGTTTTTCAACGCATTCATTCGATCTTCAAAGATCTTAGCAATCTTGCGGAAGTATTTTTTCCCTTCAGGAAGAGTAGCGAGCTTTATCCCTAATTCGTGTAATTTTTTCTTGTCGAAACCTGTATCTGGTGAATTAAAAAAATCCTCGTCATGCGCGTGACGGTATCCTTCCCAAGTTACTGAAAGGAAGTCATACACCATGGCTTTTTCCATTTTGCGCGAATTCTCGAATTCAGATTCTAAGAAATTGTTGTATTCCTCTTCAATCTTTTTCGACTCGTCCTTATTTATGATTCCTTCAGCCTCCAACTGATTGAAGTAAATGTCTCGAGGATTCGGGTGTTTTGCAATGATGTTGTACAAATTTGGCTGTGTGAATTTAGGCTCATCACCCTCATTGTGGCCATACTTGCGGTAACACAGGATATCGATGAAGACGTCACGGTTAAATTCTTGACGGTATTCCATCGCGATTTCAATTGTTTGAACGACAGCCTCTACATCATCTCCATTCACATGGAAAACTGGACAAAGCGTTGTTTTCGCAACGTCTGTGCAATAGGTTGAAGAACGTCCATCCAAATAATTGGTAGTAAATCCAACTTGGTTATTCACAACAAGGTGAATTGTCCCACCAGCGCGGTACCCATCAAGTTGAGCCATTTGGATCGTTTCATACACGATGCCTTGACCTGCTAATGCAGCATCACCGTGTATGAGCACAGGACAAATTTTATTTTCATCTTTCAGAACGTGATCAACCTTAGCACGTGCAATACCTTCTACAACAGTATTCACCGCTTCAAGGTGTGACGGATTTGGAGACAACGTCAATCCAACTGTTTTTCCACTGGAAAGCTCAACGATAGATGTAAATCCTTGGTGGTATTTCACGTCACCATCAAAGTAATCAATAGAGTCAAACTCTTTCCCTTCAAACTCAGAAAAAATATCTTGAGGACGTTTTTTGAAAATGTTAGCCAAGGTATTCAAACGGCCGCGGTGCGCCATACCCATAACGAAGTATTCCACTCCCAATTCCGAACCTTTGTTTACTAAAGTATCCAAAGCAGGAATCAAGGCCTCTCCACCTTCAACCGAGAAACGCTTCTGGCCAACGAACTTTTTCCCGAGGAATGCTTCAAAACTCGAAGCCTTATTGAGCATGCTGAAGATCTGAATCTTACGGTTCTTGTCAAAGTTAGGTCTGTTCTTTAATTCAATTTTATTCTTGAACCATGCAATTCGTTCCGGATCTCTCATGTAGGCGTATTCAATACCTATTGATTGACAATACGTTTGGTTGAGATGGTCGATGATTTCGCGTAAAGTTGCAGCACCAATCCCAATTTCTTCACCAGCGTTGAATACCGTGTTCAAATCACTTTCTTCAAGACCAAAGTTCTCGATCTCTAGCGTTGGTGTATACTTTCGTCGCTCGCGAACAGGATTCGTCTTCGTGAACAAGTGCCCACGAGAACGATAGCCATTGATTAAGTTAATGACCTTGAACTCTTTTTGAAAATTCTCAGGAATTTCTCCGCCGTCTTCATAATTCGTTCGGGCAAAATCAAACCCTTCGAAGAATTTTTTCCAGCCAATATCCACGCTTTCGGGATCCTGACGATATTGTTGGTATAGGTGGTCGATAGCGTTCACATCCGCGTTCCCGACGTACGATACTTTGTCCATTTATTTTGTAATCTTGATGGAAAAGCAAAGGTAGGCTTTTCGGTGGATTGGGGGAGTAGGATTTTAAATTAATTCGGGTTCAATTGTAATTTTTAGTCGAAAAAAGGAATTTTGAAGAATCCAAGGTATTCAATTCAGCACAATCCCACTTTTTAACCGCCTAAAAGGGTATTGTACTTTTCCAGTAGAGTTAAGTACTTATTCTTCCAATATTCGGCACTTTCAGCCGAAACAACATATGCATTTTGAGGTGAAATAGGATCCTCCAAATTGCGCACACGCTGCAATTCCAAAATATCATCTGAAAAATCGTAGTGAATGATTTTCCCAATAATTAGAATGTGCTCAATGGATAAATTGGGATTTTCAAAGGCGTTGTATAACCAGCGACGGCTTTTGCCTATTCGAGGCGCCAACTGTGTCAATGGAAGTCCACTTTGCCGCACGGCTTTTTCTACAATTTCTCCTTTGTGTTGCATACTACACAAATGTGGGCAGGAGAATGTAAACTATAATTACCATTAAATGCACATATATGTTACATTCTGCTTTTTTGATTTCATTCGGTCATGAGCCACTGCTTTGAACCAAGATATCTTTCGGGCCCATCATCAGCCCCCACAAAATCTTTTTTAACTTTGCCCTATGGAACAAAAAGAGGACAAACTGAAGGAGGTTATCTCCCATGCGAAGGAATATGGATTTGTTTTTCCGTCATCTGAAATTTACGATGGATTGGCGGCAACTTACGACTATGGACAATTGGGTTCAGAGTTGAAAAACAACATCAAGTCGTATTGGTGGAAGTCGATGGTGCAAATGCACGAAAACATTGTAGGAATTGACTCTGCAATCTTTATGCATCCAACAACATGGAAAGCCTCTGGTCACGTTGACGCTTTTAATGATCCACTCATCGACAACAAAGACTCCAAAAAACGCTATCGTGCAGATGTATTGTTGGAGGAGCACATGGAAAAGATTCGCCTCAAAATTGAAAAGGAGGTAGAAAAGGGTGTAAAGCGTTTTGGTGATGATTTCGATGAACACCAGTTTCGTGCGACGAACCCAAATGTGTTGCGTAACGCAGAAAAAATCAAAGAAATAGAAGATCGCATGCGCACCGCACTTGAAACAAATGATTTGGAGGGCGTGTATCAGTTGATCATGGACTGCGAAATAGTTTGTCCAATCAGTGGTTCTCGTAACTGGACGGAGGTGCGTCAGTTTAACTTGATGTTCTCTACCGAACTGGGTTCTGTAGCAGGGGATGCAGCAACAATTTATCTTCGACCGGAAACGGCACAAGGGATTTTTGTGAACTTCCTAAATGTTCAGAAATCAGGTCGAATGAAGATTCCTTTTGGGATTGCTCAAATAGGAAAAGCCTTTAGAAATGAAATCGTTGCTCGCCAGTTTATTTTTCGCATGCGCGAATTCGAACAAATGGAAATGCAGTTTTTCTGTCGTCCAGGTGAAGAAATGAAATGGTACGAGTACTGGAAAGATACCCGTTCGAAGTGGCATAAAGCATTAGGCTTGGGGGATAATCAATACCGTTTTCACGACCACATCAAATTGGCACATTACGCCAACGCAGCATGTGATATCGAGTTTAACTTCCCAATGGGCTTCAAGGAGCTTGAAGGAATTCACTCGCGAACAGATTTCGATTTGAAACAGCACGAGCAATTCTCTGGGAAGAAACTGCAGTATTTTGATCCGGAGTTGAACCAGAACTATGTGCCTTTCGTGGTGGAAACGTCTGTTGGACTCGACCGCATGTTCTTGGCTGTCTTGAGTGCATCACATAAAAATGAAGTGTTGGAAGACGGTTCCGAGCGAACTGTACTTTCCATTCCACCAGCTTTAGCGCCATACAAGGTGGCAGTTATGCCATTGACGAAGAAGGATGGTTTGCCAGAGAAGGCTCGTGAAATTATCGATGGTTTGAAGTTTGACTTCCTTTGTCAATACGACGAGAAAGATTCAATCGGAAAACGTTACCGTCGCCAAGATGCGATTGGTACACCTTTCTCGGTGACGGTTGACCACGAAACATTGGAAAACAATACGGTTACTATCCGCGATCGCGACACCATGGACCAAGTTCGGGTAAGCATTGCCGACCTTCATCGCATGATTGATGAAAAGGTAAGTATGAGAACCCTTTTGGTTTAAGGTTTAGCTCCTTATTTTTCTTTGAATGGTTGTGTTTGCAGACTGATAAAGTCCTCAGGATACTTTTCTATGCCGTCAAATCCCAGCGTGATGTCTCGTCCGTCCGAGGGAATATGATTGGTGCCAAATATATAATCCCAGATACTCAAGGTAATCCCGAAATTGATGCCGTTCGGATGGCTCTTAGGCAGGTGCTTCACGTGGTGCCAGATGTGCATTTTCGGGTTGTTTAACAGGTATTTTAAAGGTCCATAATCCAATGCAATGTTCGCGTGGTTCAAATGACCTATTAGGATGGTAAAGGCATGAAGGATAAATGCATGTTCCAACTTAAAGTTGAGCAGCCAAGACATTAGAATATACAAGCCCGTTTTGTAGACCAACGTTTCCATCCAATGGTAGCGCAAGTGTGCAGCAAATCCCATCTCGGTTACGGAGTGGTGAACCTTGTGGAATTTCCAGAGCCATTTGTTCCGATGCAACATGACGTGAATACCCCATTGAATGAAATCGGAAAGAAAGAAGAAAATAGGAAACTGCAACCAGAGGGATAGTTCAGATAGATTGAAGATTCCTTTTTTCGGAAGTCCGATGCTTTGCATGAAATACCCAAAGTAACGCTCACTTAGTGAGGAGAGCGCGATAAAAATGATTAGGTTAAAAATGAAGAAGTTGAAAAACATGTAAAAGGCATCAATCCAAAAACCTTTACGGAAAACGCGCTGTTCTTTTCTCCATGGGGCAAGCAACTCTAAAATCCACACTGCAAGTGACAAATAAATCAACAGGTAGAAATAGTTGTCATTGCTGAACGGATTACTGACACTTTTCCAAACATAGGAGGCATAGTTCGAATACAATCGAGAAACTTGGTCTAAAAAAGTCATGCGCTAATTTTTGTCAAATGTAATTCGATCTAGATCTTTCTTGTGTAACATTTATGCTTGTCCTTTGTGCGAATTTAGGCTAAAAAGGTGCTCGCGAACGTATTTCTACGTAGTGATTTTAGGTAGATGAACTCATTTTGATGACATACCGCAGTGATTTCATTCATTCGACAATCAAACATCTCTTCCTTTGTCACATGAAACACAAAAAAAATTAATGACATGAAAACAAACTTCTTGAAGTCGGCCGTGTTCATTCTCGGTTCGATTACCACTGTAGCTGCGCAGAGCAATAGTGCATTGAATGTATCTGCGACAATAACAGATCCCTCATGCTACGATCTTTCTGATGGCACGATCTCTTTGGATGTCTTGGGTGGAGTTCCGCCGTATACTTTTACTTGGTCCAATTCGGAATCTATATCAACACTCTCAGGATTGCCTGCTGGCTTGTACGATGTTACGGTGCATGACGCGCTGAACGACGCTGTATCTTTGTCATTTGAATTGAGTAATCCAGAAGAATTAAAAATTACAGGTGTCGTTACACCGGTTTCAATACACGGAGGTTCTGACGGTGCGATTGATGTGACAGTAACTGGTTTGGCGGGAGGATTCGATATGTTGTGGAGTAGCACGGATGGTTCGGGCTATGATATTTATCAGTTCGATCAAACCAATTTAAGTGGTGGAATCTATAAATTCGATATCCATACAGAATTTGGATGCAGCGCTACCGAAACCTTCTATGTGGATCAGGAGAAGCCAACAATTGTTCCGCTAGGATCCTTCTGGACGAACACCTTTGTGCCAGAACAAAAAGATACGGTTGCACTCGTAATGATTTATCCTAATCCGTCGGAAGGTAACTTTGCCTTTAAAAACACGGAAGATGTAAAATCTGCAACCATATATAATTCTGTTGGTGCATTTATAGGTACAATTGAAGAACATGAGGTCGGAAGGTCAAGCCATGGCCTACTGCTCGACCGAGGCATCTACAATGTCGTTTTCGAGCGCAAAAATGGAACTTTAGAACGTCAAAATTTGATAATTCGATAAGTTTAAAATCACAACAATGAAAAAAGAGTCAGCTTCGGTGGACTCTTTTTTTGTTTTAACAGTTCTTGAATTGATTCAATGCATTTCCTTGTTTATCTTTGCAATCTAATTCCAAGGTATGAAATATTCATTGTTTTTTGCACTGGCCTTAATGGCTTGTTCTTCAAATCCAGAGGTTGTTCATCTACGTACGGAAAAAGCAAAAAAGAAGGAGGTAGTGAAGGTTGAGCCCAACAAAACACTCACGGCTGATATCGATGGAATGACCTGCGAAATGGGCTGTGGAGGGAGTATCCGCACGAAATTGAAAGGTACAGGTGCAGTGTCTAGAGTGCAATTCGATTTTGTGGAAGGACGTAAAACGCAAGGCATGACTGTGTTTTTTGATGAAACAAAGATTTCTCAGAAGCAAATAAAAGATATCCTTCTCACCATGAATGAGCAGCAATTTACGCTTGCGAACGTGGCTGTTCAATCTTTAGAAAAATAGGTTTGTTTTCCCTTTAGGAGACAAAAGAAATTTAATATCAGTTTTTTTTAAAATTATTATTGGTTTGTAGGTTGCTGATAATGAAGTCGCTATCTTTGCAAGATAAATACGACAGAATTACATTAAACAATCTAAAATGAAACCACTTACACTTAAGATTTGGAGTCTTTTTCTCCTTTCTACACTTTTGACATTACCTTCTTTGGTTAATGGTCAGGCCATCAACATGACAACCAACGCTGCTGTTCCTGTGACGACAACTACTTGCTCGGCAACATTTTTTGACAATGGGGGAAATTCAGGATCATATACCAGTACACCTGGCACATATACCCAAACATTTTGTCCATTGACAGCTTCATATGGTATTCATTTGTTCATCTCTACCATTGATTTAAAGCAAACTGGAAACGCATCCAACGATGATCAATTGCTCATTTATTTGGGGAGTGGGACATCAGGTACGCTCTTGTATACATCGCCTGTAGATGTGCAAACAACAAACCTTGAGTTCTACAGCAACACGAGTGAATGTATGACGATTGTGTTTATACAAAATGGCAGTAACACGGCGAATGCGGCGGGTTGGTCGGCTACAGTGAACTGTGAACCACTCTTTTCAATCACCCAAGTAGAAAGTGTTGTTCAGGCCTGTGGCGAAACATTTGTCGATCCGGGAGGAATCGCGGGAATGTATGCGGGAAGTTCGAATAGCGCACCACTTCCAACAGGTTATTATCCTCACAATGCTGTCCATACCTACACTTTTTTGCCAGCGACACCAGGAATGTATGTCACACTAAATTTCTCTAAGTTTAACTTGGATGCAGCGGATAAGCTCATCATCATCGATGGTTCGGGAACGAATGCCGGGATTTTGGGACAATACAGCGGAACCGCACTTCCTCCATCTTATACGGCATCTACGAGCAGTGGGTCACTTAAGATTATTTTTATTAGCGACGGAGCCAATTCAGCACCCGGATGGATTGGTCAGGTCGGATGTTCATCAAGCCCTGGAAATTCAGTTGCAATCTGTAGCACCTCCAATTGCAGTGGCACCTGTGGATATACAATTTGTTCAAGTGGAGCCTTTCCGGTGAATAGTGGCAGTGGCAGTGGTATTCAGGAAGGATTCACAGCAAATTCCATGGGTTGTCTTGGTTTGAATGGAGAAATAAATTCCACTTGGTATTACTTCAAAGCAGGAATGAGCGGAACACTCGGTTTTGTGATTGATCCTCCTTCGGGACTGGATTTTGATTTTGCTTTGTATGGACCTGGAAATGGATCAATAATCTGTCCGCTCAACACAGGAAATGCACCACTTCGCTGTAGTTATGCCAATAACAATCTGTCAGCGGTACAAGGGAATGTTGGATTAGTTGATGGCGCTGGAGATCTCACAGAGGGTGCTTTAGGGGATGGGTTTGTAGAGGATTTGACCGTCATCGCTGGGGAAGAATATGCCTTGTTGATCAATACCTTCTCGAGTGGAAATCCACAGGCTGCGCCAACGATTACATGGTCGGGTTCGGCAATGGATGGATTGATTTGTGGATTTGCCCTAGGTGGCGAGGTGATCTCCTTTGATGGCTATCATTACCAAGGAGCGAATATCCTCCATTGGAAAACGGCATCCGAGAAGAATACCAATTATTTTACGTTGAAAAAAAGTCATGATGGCATTACATGGCGAACTATGAATACAATCAGCGCTGCTGGTTCTTCAAATTCAGTATTGTCTTATCAAGCGACTGATGATGAAAATGAAATAATTACCTACTACGATTTATTCCTAACCGATAACGACGGGAAACAAACGCACATTGGCACTGTGGTTGTCAATGCGGATCTTTGTTCAGATGGATTTATCACGCCTTATTTTCCCAATCCAAGCTTGGGGAAGGTTAGTTTTCATTACTGTGGAACAAACTTCGAAGATGCGCTTGATATTAAGATACATAACGCCTTTGGTACTTTGGTTTTGGATACATCCATCCACGATTTCAAAGATGCATCATCAATAGACTTGGACCTTTCCAACCTAGAAAATGGAGTGTATTATGCCACGATTCAACAGAATGGTGTGGTTCAAACGAAGCGAATTTCCTTGGTGAAATAATCTCAGCTGTATTTCTTCCGCAGATATATCTTGTAGGCTTCGCGGAACAAAATCCGTTCGGAAAGTTGTGCGAGGAAATCTGTCTGGGTAGTCAGCGAAAGGAATTCTTTTTCTGGAAGATCGATTGTGTAAAGCAATTGCAACAAGCGCGCTTCTCCTTCTTGCATCAAATCGGCAATACGCTCAGCCAACAACGATTCGATGGCTTCTTTGGAAAAGGCTGTAGTTGAAAATTCCTCAGGAAAAAAGAGATTGAACTTTCCAAAGTCCTTCGCAATTTGCTCTTGAGTCTTGATTACGAAAGCAACATCGTTCAAGGACTGCTGTAAGGCTTGGAATTCAATCAGATCGCTCATCTTCAGCGCTTAGCAGATGCCACCTCCGGCGTTGAATCCTTTTTCAGGAACCATGAAGCTCAAGTTTCCTTCCGCATCTTCCGCCATTAAGATCATCCCTTGAGATTCAATCCCTCTGATTTTTCGCGGAGCTAAATTCAAAAGTACACTCACTGTTTTTCCAATTACATCTTCGGGTGCGTAATGTGCTGCAATCCCTGAAACTATGGTACGCTTATCGATCCCTGTGTCTACCAATAATTTTAGCAACTTATCCGCCTTCTCCACTTTTTCAGCTTCGAGTATGGTCCCCAAGCGGATGTCCATTTTACTGAAATCGTCAAAGGTCACTTCCTCTTTTTGAGGTTCAAATGTCGATTCAACCATGACTGTGCTTTTCAATTTCGCCACTTCGGCTTCTACAAGTTCATCTTCAATTTTTCGGAATAGGATGGATGGCTCACGTGTAAGTGTTCCTTCAGCAATGAGATCTCCGCGTCCTGCATCACTCCATTGATCCGTGTGGACGTTCATGAAATCAGCCAATTTGCGCGCTGTTTCTGGCAAGAAAGGTTGTAGAACGATGCTCAAGTTCGCTGTGATTTGCAAGGCAATGTGCATGATGGTTTTCACGCGCTCAGGATCAGTTTTCACCACTTTCCAAGGTTCTTGGTCAGCCAAGTATTTGTTCCCTAGACGTGCCAAGTTCATTGCTTCGGCTTGTGCTTCACGGAATTTGTATGCGTAAATTAACTTGCTGATGCGCTGTGGGATCTGCGCCATTTCAGGAACAGCGCCTTCGTAGTATTTTTGGGTCAACACCAATGCGCGATTCACAAAGTTTCCAAGGATATCGGCAAGCTCACTGTTGATGCGTGTTTGGTATTCTTTCCAGGTAAATTCGGAATCCTTCGTTTCTGGCGCAATCGACGTCAAGACATACTTCAATTCATCGGCCTTGTCTGGGTAGGATGCCAAATATTCGTGCAGCCATACCGCCCAATTGCGCGACGTTGACAGCTTATCTCCCTCTAGGTTTAAAAATTCAGAAGCGGGTACATTGTCAGGTAAGATGAGGTCACCATGATCTTTCAGTAAAATCGGGAAAATCACCGCGTGGAATACGATGTTGTCTTTACCGATGAAATGAATAAGTTTGCGATCGCCTGTCCAGTAATCCGCCCAATTTTTTTGGTTGTCCAAAGCCCATTGCTTAGTGGCTGAAATATAGCCAATAGGTGCATCGAGCCAAACATAAAGCACCTTTCCATCTGCATTGGGTAAGGGAACTTTTACCCCCCAGTCCAAGTCACGTGTCATGGCACGGGAATGCAATCCGCCATCAATCCACGACATGCATTGACCAATCACTTGATTTCGCCAAGCCTTCGGTTCATGTTGTTTCACCCCATCCAAGGTTCCTTCCTTGATCCACTCGCGCAACCAGCTTTCGTGACGGTCCATCGGTAAGTACCAATGTGATGTCGTTTTTAGAATAGGTGTTTTTCCACTTAAAGTAGATGTAGGATTGACCAATTCTGTCGGACTTAAATCTGTCCCACATTTTTCACATTGGTCACCATAAGCATTTGGGTTTTGGCATTTTGGACATTCGCCTACAATGTAACGGTCCGCTAGAAACTGTTGGTATTCTTCGTCGTAATATTGTTCAGAAACCTCCTCCGTGAACTTTCCTTTTTCATGCAATTTCAAAAAGAAATCTTGCGAGGTTTTATGATGGATTTCCGCCGATGTGCGGTGGTAAATGTCAAATGAAATTTCGAAATCTTTAAAGGCCTTTCCAATGATGGTATCGTACTTATCTACGATTTCCTTTGGTGTGATTCCTTCTTTCTTCGCACGCAGCGTGATGGCAGCTCCATGTTCGTCACTTCCACAGATGAAGGCCACATCATGACCATTCATTCGTAAGAAACGCACAAAAATATCAGCAGGCAAATAAACTCCAGCCACGTGTCCAAGGTGCAATGGACCATTGGCATAGGGCAGGGCTGCTGTTACGGTAAATTTGGATTTCGACATGCTCAAAGATAAGTATTCGTGAGGACTTTTATTCATCAAGGCACAGCGAAAGTTAGACTGAGGTTGGATTTTCTTGCCTCAATCATGAACCTCTTCTCGAAAGCAAAAGAACTTGCAGAATATTCCCTAAATTAGTACTGTTAATTGCTACTATGAGGTATATTGCTGTCTTTTCGGTTTTTCTTTTTTCTTTTTTGGCATTAGCTCAACCCTATGCGGGCACTGAGAAAATGAAGCCAATGAAGTCTGATCTTTCCAAGGCAGCACAGTGTACGCCGCCAAATACCACCACTTTTTTACAGATCAATAATGTTCGTGCAATGGTGCACACGGCAGGGAATTTATGGCAAGTGCCGAATCAAAATTACTCACAGTACGAGGTGCCGAAAAACTCTGGAATCATGGCGCTTTTCACTGCTGCTTTGTGGTTGGGAGGAACAGATGTCAACAACCAGTTGAAGTTGGCTGCACTGCGTTACCGAAATGGTCAGGACTATTGGACGGGTCCGCTTTCGAACATTTCAGCCGAAACAAACTACGAGACTTGCGCCAAGTACGACAAGCACTTTGTGTCAACCCAAGACCAAGTGCGTGAATTCAATGCATGGTTTCAGGCAGGTGTCGATGATGCAGAGAACGGAACATCTTCCCAAGCGGAACTTTTCCCCAACTACAAGGTACCAGAAATCATCAAAGAATGGCCTGCGCATGGAGATGTTTCCATGGGACAAGATTATTATTTAGCGCCATTTTTCGACCGTAATGAAGACGGCGAATACAATTGGGAGGATGGTGATTATCCATGGCATGACATTAATCGTGAAAAGAATTGCAAGACCGACCGACGGGTTTCCTTGTATGGCGACATCAACTATTGGTGGGTAATGAATGACAAAGGGAATATCCATACCGAAACGGGAGCCGATCCGATCGGAATGGAAATTCGCGCCCAAGCTTTTGCCTTTGCGTCCAATGATGAGATCAACAACATGACCTTTTACAATTATGAATTGATCAACCGCGGAACACAGACACTCTATAATACCTACTTTGGTTTCTTCACCGATGGTGCTTTGGGTGATCCTTTCGATGATTATGTTGGCTGTGATGTCAACCGGGGCTTAGGTTATTACTACAATGGAGATAACTTCGACGGTGAGAATTCTGGATTTAAAGGTTATGGTTTTTCGCCGCCAGCCGTTGGTGTTGATTTTTTCGAAGGACCTTATCAGGATGATGATGGCGTAGACAATGGGTTTGGAATAGGTGAAAATGAGGCTTTGAATGGAATTGGCTATGGTGACGGAATTGTGGATAATGAGCGCTTTGGAATGCGCCGTTTCTTGTATTATTCGAATACCACGAATGGTGCAAATCCAAATCAAACCGATCCAACCAGTGCTTCGGATTTCTACAATTACCTTCGTGGAATATGGAAGGATGGTACCAAGTTTTACTATGGAGGAAGTGGTCATATTTCTGACCCAGATTGTAATCCGAATGTGCCATGCGACTTCATGTTTCCCGGTGATACCGATCCATTAGGGTGGGGAACAGGTGGCGCCGCACAAGATCCGTGGACAGAATATGGATCGAACAATCCACCGAATGACCGCCGTTTTGTGCAGTCTGCCGGACCTTTCGTGTTAAAACCTGGAGCGGTCAATAACATCACAGTGGGAGTCGTTTGGGCAAGATCAAATGGTGGGGATCCCTTTGCTTCAGTTGCTGTGCTTCAACGAGCTGATGATAAAGCGCAGGCCCTGTTTGAGAACTGTTTTAAAGTGTTGGACGGTCCCCATGCTCCTGATCTAGCCATTCAGGAACTGGAAAACGAGTTGATTCTCACCCTGTCCAATCCTACGAACAGCAATAACTATAACGAAGAATACGAGGAGTTTGATCCGTTCATTGTTACTGCCGATCCCAATGCAGACAAATCCTACCGATTCCAAGGTTACCAAATTTATCAAATGCGTGGAAAGCAGTATTCACTTTCTGATATCGGTGACCCAGACAAGGCACGTTTGGTAGCGCAATGTGACATCGAAGATGGTGTGTCTCGAATCATCAATTTTGAGTTCGACGAGGACCTGTTGGCCAGTGTTCCTATTGAGCGAGTGGATGGTCAGGATAAGGGCATTCGCCACAGTTTTAGTGTAAAAACAGATTTATTCTCCCAAGGTACGAGTGAGTTGGTCAACTTCAAGCGGTACTACTATGTCGCCGTGGCCTATGCCCATAACAATTACAAGAATTACGACCCGAACGATCCACAAGCTCTGGACGGACAGCAGAAACGTTATCTCGCTAGCCGTAAAGCTGCAGCAGGTGAGGTGAAAACGATAGAGGCCATTCCACACAATCCGATGCCAGAGGCCAACGGAACATTGCATTACTTGGAGTACGGTGAATCACCAGAAATTACCCGCTTGGATGGCTATGGAAATGGAAATCGTGCCTTGGAACTTACCACAGCATCGCTCAATCATATCGTGAAATACGGAACACTCGATAAGGTGACCTATCAACGTGGTGCCGGACCGCTGAACATCAAAGTGGTCGATCCCTTGAATGTTGCCGATGGCTATTTCGAATGTCGCTTCAAGTCTTATGTTCCGTCTTCATTGAATGGTGCCGACACCGCTTCTTGGGTGATCTACCGCTATGATCATGAAAATGGAATTGTATTGGATTCGATTTCTTCGGAACAAAGCATCCAAGGTGATAACGAACAAATTATCCCGAAATGGGGCGTCTCCGTGCAAATTCATCAAGAGAAATATACCGGACCGTCAGGCAATTCTTCAGTGAAAACAACGACGATGATTGATCATTCCATTACGTTTGAAGATTCATCCAAGCAATGGCTCAACTTTGTGCAGGACAACAGTGCTTTCTTCCCCACGAATTGGATCCGATCAGGAACTTTTGATGAAACACAAGCTGCCGTAAATGACCCGTTTACAGAAGCCGCATGTTACGATGATGAGGTAGGTGTGGACAATGACGGCAATTTTTCATCCATCCTTAATGGTGGAATTGCACCGCACCGTTTGACGGGCTACCAGTGTAGCTATATGCCCATGACGTATTACAATCTCCCTTCACCAGGTTCAGCCAGAACGAATGCTTCTTTGTCTTTCTTGCCAAGTGTGGATATTGTCCTTACTTCCGATCGCTCAAAATGGACCCGCTGTGCAGTCATTGAAATGGGACGAGATGCTGCACTCAACTTTGGCAACTGCGAACCAGGCTTGCTGCGTAAAAGTCCAAGTGTGGATCAATATGGAAATCCAGACAATACTGGAACAACAGGGATGGGTTGGTTCCCAGGATATGCCATTGACTTAGAAACAGGAAATCGTTTGTATTTGGCCTTTGGTGAAAACTCCTTCTTGGGCGCAGAGAACGGTGCGGATATGCTATGGAATCCGACGTCTCGCATGGTGAATGGCGTGGGTGATCCAGTGATGGGTGGTGTTCATCCGCTGTGGGTGTTCAGTTCGGACCAATCCATAATCAATGATTTCAGTGCAGGTTGGGATTTCCCAGCCTATATTCCATCAGTTGCTGAAAATACCACATCAAACGTTCTTTATCAGCAGTTCCAAGCAATCGAACAAAATTCATCGGTAGCGAAAAGACAAACCTATGGCAGTATTTCATGGGTGATGTATCCGATGTTGCGCAATGGGAATACCTTGTTATCGACAGATGTAAAAATTAAACTACGGGTGAACAAGGAGTACAAGAATTATCAGGTCACGGGAATAAACAATGGCCGTCCGACGTACGCGTGGAATATGTCTTCCGTGCGCACGGTTACAGGAAGCACTGATGCCTTAGTCGATGCCCTAAAGTTAATCAACGTAGTTCCGAATCCTTATTTGGCCTTCTCTGAATACGAAATCAACAAGCTCGATAGCCGCATTAAAATCACCAACTTACCAGAGCGTTGCACAATCACGATTTACAATGCGCAGGGGAAACTTATCAAAACCATCAAGAAAGACAGTCCAATCACCTACCAAGATTGGGCACTTACGAACCATGCCAATATCCCTATTTCGTCGGGTGTCTATTTAATTCATGTCGATGTCCCAGGTGTAGGAGAGCGCATACTGAAGTCCTTCATCGCAATGCGTACGGTGGATTTGCAAAATATGTAGAGAGTTAAGAGTTACGAATTTGATGCTTCGCAATTTAAAATTTGATCCTAAAGGAATTTGATGCCTTCGTCAATTCAATGTAAGATCAAAGTCTTTTGTCTTTTGTCTTGAAGCGCAGCGGTCCCTTGTCCTTCGAAGCTCAATGAGCGAAGAAGTGACTATTGTCTAAAAAAATTACTGCGGAATAGAAATTCGAAACGTAGACCCCACATTGACCTGCGACTCAAGCACGAAAACCTTCCCTTTGTGGTACTCGGTAACGATCCGTTTCACCAAAGAGAGTCCAAGTCCCCAACCGCGTTTTTTTGTGGAAAATCCAGGTTGAAAAATGGTTTTCAGTTGATTGGGTGCAATGCCCTTGCCGCTGTCTTTGATGTCGATGTGCGCCCATTCAGGTGTTGAATGAATGGTGAGTTGCAAACTTCCAGATCCTTCCATAGCATCAACGGCATTCTTACAGATATTCTCAATCACCCATTCCATAAGCGGGCCATTGTGCAGAATGGGTAGTTCGCCTGTGGCAGTGAATTCGATGGGCACCTTACTCGATACGCGCGGACGTAGGTATTCGACCACGTTTTGTACCGTGACATTAAGGTCGCTGACTTCCAATTTTGCGCCTGATCCAATTTTTGAGAAACGGTCTGTAATTTTTTCCAAACGATCGACGTCTTTCTGCATTTCTGACGTAATCATTGGATCGGCATGTTGGTCTTCAAGCAACTGAATCCAAGCCATCAATGACGATAGGGGTGTACCCAATTGGTGTGCTGTTTCTTTCGCCATTCCTGCCCACACCTGGTTCTGTTCGGCTTTGCGGAAGGTGCTAAAGATGAGGTAGCCGATAAACACGAACATCCCGATGATGAAGAAAATGATGTAAGGGAAATACTGCAGGCGCTTGAGCTCCTCACTGTCGTCGAAATACAAGATGTTTCGCTGACCATTCTGGAAATCAATGACAATCGGTTCGTTTTGCAGTTTCAATTCACTTATAGTGCCTGAAAGCGCTTCTGGTGTGATTTTGTCCTTTTTTAGGTTGCTGCCGATGACTTGATTGGTCCGCGCATCCACCAGTAACACGGGCACAAGATCCTGATTGTTGATCAACTCATTGTTGAACGACTGAAGCAAGGAGTCACGCTGTTTTTCGAGCCGAATGAGCTCCTTGGAGTCGCAGTAATAATAGGTGTTAAAGAGTCCATCGTAGATCTCAACGGTGAAGGAAGGATTCGATTTTTCCCAGGTAAGTGCCAATGCTTTTAAGGAGTCTTCAAAAATTTGGGTGATTTCCTTTGCGGAAAGTGTGGCGTTTTTCTGAGCAGCGCGTATGTCTGAGGTATCAAAATCAAGGTTGATGTATCCCGAAACGGCTTGATCGTTGTCCATCAAGATGACCGGAATGTCCTTGTTTTCATTGATGATTTTTAATGGGAACCCATAATCTGGAATTATATCCAAGGGCGTTTCTTTTGATACTTCTTTAGTCGCATCGACCCATAGCTGCACTTCTTTTCGCTCTTTATCGCGCAATTGACGGAAGGTTTTGTCCGTCAGCGTCACCAACTCAAGTTTCTTCTTGATGGCGTCGGCCCACTGCATGGCGCGCTCACGTTCGCGACTTCCAACCTTCGAGACGATGTTGTTGGAAACAAACAAGGATGCGCCCACCATGATGATCGCAATGACCATCAGGGCAATTTTCCATTTTTGCTTGTTTGAGTATAAATTCATGAGCCAGAACGAAGTTAACGGAATTTTGATTGTTTGCGTATGTCAATGAAAAACGATTCTTTGCTTTTGTGGGAATAAAGTACCTTTGCCACATGGAAACCTTGAATGCATACTTGCGCAAACCTTTGTTCGTCTTTGTAGCACTTTTCTTCGTGATTGCTATTCCTTTGTTCACGCTACCGATCAATTTATTCCCTGGAGAAATTGTCTTTAAAAGTGGTTTGATGACTGTTCCAGAGCAAGCGCCCTTGAGTTTGGCCTATTTTATTGGCTTGGGCTACAACGAAGCTGACATGGTGCATATTGAGTCGTTCCGCTTGTTGCCTCAGTCGTACTTTTTGGCTTTTTTCTTCTTGTTTGGTTTCCCAGGCCTCGCGGCGTATCGGGTGCATTTGGCGAATGAGAAGAGGAGGAAAGGGACAAAGGACAAGGGACAAAAAGACAAGTGATAACTTGCGAGTTACGAGTTAGGTGGCTCCTCCGCAGCGGACAAGTGAGGTTCGCAGCAGACTCGAAGCCACGAATTACGAATTACGTTTTGCACTTAAACATCATCATGTCTAGTGGAATTTGAACACTTTGGGAATTTGTAATGTTTGAAATCTAGCCCGAAGCTAAAATTCCTGAACTCGTAACTCGTCATTGGTAACTCGTAACTTTCAGAAGTCTTTTGTCTTGCAGCGCAGCGGGTCTTTTGTCCTTCGAAGCTCAAAGAGCGAAGAAGTGTCTTTTGTCTCATTATCCAATTTCCCCCAACACGAAATACATTTTCATTTGTCCTTTTCCTTTGACTTCGATGTCGCCTCGGTATTCACATGTAAAAATGTCCTTTACCAATTCGTAGGTTGATTCAGTTATATTTACCTTACCTAAGGCGCCGGTGCTTTCTGCCCTGCTTGCAGTGTTTACTGTGTCACCCCAAATGTCGTATGCGAATTTATTGGTGCCGACGACTCCAGCGACGACCTCGCCAGTATTGATACCGAGCCTACATTCATAGTAGGGTTCACCTTTAGAGATACATTCGTTTTTGTAGGCAGTCATGTATTCTTGGATCGCCAAACCAGCGCGTATGGCATCAACAGGATTGGTTTCATTGGCAACTGGCAAACCGCCAGCACACATGTACGCATCGCCAATGGTTTTGATTTTTTCAAGGTTGTATTTTTCGACAATGGTATCAAATGCGGAGAAACATTTGTTCAATTCTTCAATCACTTCTTCGGGGGTCATGTTGGCACTTCGGGCCGTAAACCCTTTGAAATCGGTAAACAACACGGAAACTTTTGGATAGTGTTTTGCACTTGCTTTTCCTGTTGTTTTTAATTCATCTGCTACTTCATCCGGTAAGATATTGCGCAGAAGTTTATCCGATTGCGCCTTTTCATCTCCCAGAGCTTCATTTGCTTCCACCAAAGCGATCTTGAATTTTATCACAGAAATTGTGAGCCTGTAGCGCGTTTCAATGAGTAGAAACATAAAAATTGCTACCACCAATAACAGCAACCCGCCGTTGATCAATGCTTCTTGCATATTCAAATGGTGGTTCATTTGAAAAAAGTATCCAGAAGCTAAAATAGAAGGCACAATAATAGCCAAAGAGTAATACCAATTCCACAAAACAAACATCCCTGCTCCTATGAATAAGGCGAGGTAGTTCAACGAATGACCCGTGAAGTCATCTAGCTGGATAACGCTATAAGTATAAGCATTTTGTAAAGAAATGAGTAGAAAAGGAATGAAAATCAGCATTTTGGAATTGATGAGCTTGCGCTTGTGTGCCAACAATGCGAACACGGTGATTACCGCAATGCTAATCCGTAAAGTCATTATTTGACCAAACGCATGGGGTATGTTTAAATAGTCGGTTAATCCAAAAACAGGGTCAAAAATAATCGCGATCCAAGCACCATAGGTATGGTATCTTGTAGCGGATTTATCCAAATCGTCTTCCCAGGTTAATTTAGTAGCGGTCATAGTTTTTGCATTTTTTGCAGGTATACAATATTAGCGTAAAAATTTGTTTTGTTGGTGAAAAGACAGAGGCGAAGGAGAGTGGACGAAAGACAAATGACATAGGACACTTCTTCGCTCTTTCAGCTTCGAAGGATGAAAGACAAAGGACAAAAATAAAATGATAAAATTACTAGTGTTCCATGTTTGGGTCCTCGAAGGTTGGTGGCAGAGGAGCGTAGCAGAACCAAAGCCTCGAATTAAGAATTAACAACAAGATTACATCTGAAATAGTCAAAATAATGAAAAACCACATTCCGGGGTTTCTCAAATCGAGTCAATGCATAGGTCCTATCCAAACATAGAAAAATGATAGATAATGAGTTGAAAAGTAATCAAATGACTACTAAAGAAGAGTTGTCATAGATGAATTCGAAAACAAAAAAACATTTTGTTTTTTATTTGATCTATTTTTAGGGCCAATTAAATAGATGGGGTATGACTTTGGCATTTTTGAAGCGTAAAAAATTCTGGAAGCGATTTGTATTGTTTGCCTTCATAGCACCAGTTATTTTATTCTTTACTGTTCTGCTTATTGTGTATGCAAAGCAAGATGCAATTGTAAGAGAACTGATTGAAACAGCGAATAAAGATTTTAAAGGTGCAATTCGAATCAAAGGAAGTCACGTAGCGCCCTTTGCTAATTTCCCATACATTTCAATTGACATTGAAGGTTTAGAAATTTTTGAAGGGGATGATTTTAACGCTAAAAAACGGATTCTTCATATCAAAGACACCTATATTGGGTTTGATCTCACCGGACTTCTGACAGGTAAGTATGATGTAAAATCCATTCGTTTGACAGATGGAGACATTCGTTTAGTGAGGCATTTAGACGGTTCATTTAACATTGCAAAGGCCTTTGAAACAGATTTACCACCAGAAAAAGTGAAAGAAGAGTTTCATTTAGATTTGAAATCCATTAAACTAGATAAAATAGATCTTTCGAAGTACAATGAGTCCAATGGAATGATGGTAGATGCGTACATCACCAAAACTACAACTTCATTCAAAACGACGAATAAACACCTTTCTATAGGTCTTGACTCAAAGTTTGAGTTGAGCTTGATCCAAAATGGTGACACCACGTTTATCAATCGCAAACACTTTGAAGTAGATACGCAACTTGATTTGGATGAATTGACACAAGTACTCTCAATTACAGAAACGGAGGTATTGCTTGAAGGTGCGTCATTTCAGTTTGGTGGCAATGTGGATTTTAAAGATGAAGCAAATGTTGATCTTCATTTCAAAGGGAATAAACAGAATTTTGATTTGTATTTGGCGATGTTACCTAAAAGTTTGGCTGAATCCTTAAAAGAATTTGACAACCATGGTAAAATCTTTTTTAATGCTCGAATAAAGGGAAAGACCATGAATGGGCGGCAACCCCAAATAAATGCAAAGTTTGGCTGTGAAAATGGGAATTTCAACAACCTGGAATCGAAGAAGAAATTAGAAAAAATAGGGTTTAAAGGAAGTTTTACGAATGGTAGCAAGCGCGATTTATCGACAATGCGATTGGAATTAGAAAATTTCAGTGCGAAGCCAGAAGCTGGAACATTTAAAGGGAAGTTGTTAGTGGAGAATTTTGATTCGCCAGATATTGACATGAACTTAATTTCCGATTTCGACCTTGATTTCTTGTCCAAGTTTTTAAATACAAAAGAACTAAAGGGATTGTCAGGCCGGGTAATTTTAAATCTGAATTTTCACGATATTATTGATTTGAATAATCCTGAAAAAAGTATTGAAAGATTAAATGAATCCTACTACAGTAAATTGGAAATCAAAAAGTTGAAATTTAGGACATCCAGTTATCATTTGCCTTTAGAAAACCTTGATTTAAAAATTACAATGGAGGGGCATGAAGCGAAGATAGAACACTGCAACATGAAGATTGGAAAATCGGATTTGAATATAACTGGTTCAGTGAGTGATTTACCGTCCATTATTCATCACAGTTCTGATCTTGTTTCGACAAATTTGAAAATCAAGTCTAAATTTTTGGACATTAATGAATTGACGTCAGGCGAAAAAAATGCAAAACCATTCGATGAACAAATTAAAAATTTAAGTTTGAGCTTGAAGTTTTTAAGTTCGGCCAAAGCAATATCGGAATCCAAAACACTTCCCATAGGCGAGTTTTTTATTGAGGACTTACATGCCAAAATGAAGCATTACCCCCATGAATTGAAAAACTTTCATGCGGATTTATTCGTGGATGAGAATGATTTTCGGCTTATGGATTTCTCAGGAATGATAGATGATTCAGATTTTCATTTTTCTGGAAGACTAGACAATTACAACATTTGGTTTGATGAAAAAATAAAAGGTGACACAAGAGTTGAATTCGATTTAACATCGAAATTGTTACAGTTCGATAATGTCTTCACCTACGGAGGCAGTCGCTTTGTTCCAGAGGACTATCGTCATGAAGAAATAAACAATTTAAAGTTGCATGGCATTACTGATTTACATTTTGATGGAGGATTGATATCAACCGACTTTCAATTGGAACAGTTCGATGGTAAACTGAAAATTCATCCACTGAAGTTTGAACAATTCAAAGGAAGAGTTCACTTGGAAAACGAGTTTCTTACTGTGGAACAATTCAAAGGGAAAATGGGGCATTCTAACTTTAGTTTGGACATGAACTACAACTTATCAAAGACAAAGTCATCAAAATCAAATTTCATTCATTTATCTGGAAGTAGATTAGATGTTGATGAACTATTGAATTATCAATCTCCTCCAGCAAAAGAGGGCAGCAGCACGCCAAAGGTCAATCATGATGCGGTGTTTAGCATCTACGATTTCGATTTTCCAAGTATACACATCACAACAGATATAGGTCAATTGAACTATCATAAATACAAATTACAACACCTTAAAGCAGATGTTCAAAGTGAAGGACACCATGTTGTTCACATTAAAAAATTAGCGTTTGATGCAGCTGGTGGTCACATGGATATTGCCGGTTATCTGAGTGGAAAAGATAAAAAGCACATTTATTTCAAACCAGATATCAAAGTGAGCAGTGTTGATTTGGATAAGCTGATGGTGAAATTTGATAATTTTGGTCAGGACCACCTGGTTTCGGAAAATCTACACGGAAAATTCACGGGAAGAATTACGGGTAAAATTCATTTACATGCTGATTTGGTCCCGAAAATTAATGATTCTGAAATCATCATCGAGATGATAGTTTTGAACGGTCGACTTGAAAACTATGGGCCAATTTTAGCGTTAAGTGACTATTTTGAAGACAATAAATTGAAAAGTGTCGTATTTGACACTTTGAGAAATACCTTAACAATCAAGAAGAGCGTTATAGAAATTCCAACGATGAACATAAACTCTAACCTTGGATTTATTGAAATTCATGGCAATCAGAAAATTTCAGACAAAATGGGCATGGATTATTTGATTGGTGTACCCTGGGAAATGGTAACAAAAGCTGCGGGCAAAAAATTATTCAAACGCTCAAAAACCGATGAATCGAGTGCTGAAGAAATTCAATACCGCAGTGATAATAGCAAATTGGTTTATGTTCGGATGTCGGGCGACCTTGAAAATTATAACATTAAATTAGCGAAGAAACCCAAGTAAGTGATGTTTTAAAGCATTTCCCTTTCCTTTTCTACCAAGATCTAAAGAACTAAACACCGCAACTATGGGGTGAATAAGAAAGATTTACAACGCATTTATCTAAAAGTTATGGTGGAATATTTTGTGAGATTTTAGCCCACGTGGTTAAAGACTGTTCGTTTTAAAGCAAATTCAGCTTTCCTTTTTTCCACTAAGTCTTAACGAAGGGCGGAATTGCAATGAAGCAATTCCGCCCTGGTGTTGTTAACGAATAATCCCAAGTACAACGGCCCATACCGCCACTGGTGCACCTGCTGGGATTTCATATTTAATACTGCTATTGCTGTAATTTTTTAAATATTTCCCATCCCACTCCCATTTATCGCTGCTGTTGCTGTAGTTCTTTAAATATTTTCCGTCCCATTCCCATTTAATGCTGCTATTTCTGTAGTTTTTGATGTATTTTCCATCCCACTCCCATTTGTCACTACTGTTGTTATAGTTCGTGACGTATTTTCCATCCCATGTCCATTTTCCATTGTTGCCTTGAAGAGTCGTTGATTGTGCACTCACCAACCCAAACGTAAGCAACATCGTTGCTAAGATTAAGTAATTCTTCATTTTTTTCTGTTTTAAATTGTCCCCCTACTCTTAACGATTTTTGGAATTCTCGCTGTTTTTTGAGTTGTTTTCTAGTCTCAACTTTTTTTGTCTTTCACTATAGGCGGTCAGCTAGTCTTGCACCGCTGTTATTGGCTGTTTATCATTCCTAGTAATTCCGTAGAAATATTGCTCACCAAAAAATAATCTTTTTATCGTCAGGTTTATCTATTTTTTTTAGAATTAAAGGATGTAATTGCATCCTTCAACTCAGAGCTTTTAATCCTACCATTCAAAACACCTGAAGCAATTGAAAAAAGCTCATGTCCATTGTACTGTAGGGCCCATTTTTTTTTATCGCCCCTGAATGATTTCAGCATGCCGTTAATCGTTGCCAGCATTATTTCAATTTCAGCATCCAGGGTTTGAGTGGATGATGCCTGCAGAGGTTTTCTAGATGAATCATCTACAGGCTTAGGCATAATATCTAAAACCCTGAAATAATTAAAACTGAACCATTTCTTCTTATCAGAGATATGGTGCTGAGGAAATTCTTCCAATGCCACCATATTTTTGTTCTTTTTAACTCCAGAAACCCTATAAATACTACCTTCTTTCAATTCAGAATGCAAATCGGAAGAATCCAATTCTGTTTTGCAACAAACAATTTTATCATGAGCACCTAAATTGCTTTCGTCCAAGATGGGAAGTTCAACAATGGAAGAAAAGCTGCTTATAGGAAGCCAAGTATTATTTACTTTCCCGGCACTGGCAAACTCTTTCAGTGTAATGCAGTTTCTATTAAAATCAACAGAATCGACAATGAAAACAACACTGGAATTTATCAAAACGTTATTTCCTCCGATGATGGTCTGAAAAGGCTGAATGCAGCATACAAGATCCCCACTGATGAGGCTCGGTATTTTTGAACCGACTGTACTTGAAGATTCTTCATTTGTAAAACCTACAACAGTTTGATTTGTAATTGGAGTCTCAAGAGCGGATAAGTCAATGACTGGATTACCAATATTTTGCAGTTCCTCTTTACTGGTAGGATGTCCCTTGGTTAACTGAATATTAGTTGGATAAGAGCTGTTTAAATCATCAATTTTTATGCTATTAACTAGTGCGATATTCCCAACATTGGCTAAATCTAGTTTGTAAGTAACCAACTCATCCCTCATCCAATCCACATTTAATTTTTCGGGATCGCACTTAAATTTTTCTTTCCAATTAAATTTTTCAAGTATTTCTTTTGTTTCTTTTGCTGAGATACAACAGCCAATTCGGCTATGGTTAATTGCCTCAAGTTCATCTATTTCAATGGAATTATCTTCAAACGCTTCAGATACTATTTCCATAAATAATTCTTCCTTTCTGTTAAATTTTGATTTAAGAGATTCTATTCTTATGCTATCAATATTGTGTAAGTGTTGAATCTTATTCAATTTAGCTTCGTCTAGCGCTTTTATTGAACCTTTCCTCATCGCGAACCAATATTCCTCTTGCCATTCAATTGTCGAAATTTCGTTATTGTCTTCCGGTAATACTTCATTATGATTGAAACCTGAGATGTCTTGATTCAAATATTCTCCAACGAACCAATTCACCAACTCACTCAAAGCTAATGATACAACTTGTAAAGTACTAAAATTTACTGTTTCGCTGATATCATTTTCCCCTTGGTCATGGCTTCCAATATTTCGCCAAACGCGAATAGTACCTAAATGTGTCAAAATCCGAAGTGGTATTTTTTTTTCGACCAATTTAATCATTTGGTCGAGCATCAAACCTTGAACCTCTTCATCGCGAATTTTGTCAGCTCTTTCAACAGGTATATTAGGATCCTTAGTTTTTATATTAATACGCTCGCGTTTAATAATGCATTTTAGTATTGATTCTGCGGATACTCCAGCCCTCACAAGGGAGACTGCCAAAATCGTATTATTGTTTAGATTTAATGCTAAAGATATTGCCGTTCTTAAGTCCATGTATTCACGTTGCAATTTCTCAATTTGATTTTTTAGTTCTTGTTCATTCATTTTATTATAAGTTTAACTAGCCGTTATCGGATTGCGTGTAGGCAATGTTGCCTTGTGTTGCGGCTGCGTCAGGGCTATGGCGCTTGTAGGCTGTTATGATAAGATTTGGAGTTAAAATCCAGCTTGATTCAATAAAATGGGACACGGAGAAAGCATTGGCCACCTGTGGCAAATTCTTAAGAAATTTGATGCGTTAGGAACGGGTGGCGGAGCAACTCTAATTTGGTCAATTGGTCCAGGGGGATTCAGTGTAATACCATTGGCCAAACACCAAGCATTGAAAACACCAACAGCACCAATATCATTTAAAATTAATGTTCCAAAACTAGTAAGCGCAAGCCCAACCGCTATATTATTTTGAATGCAACAAAGTAGATAATTCAATGTATTAATAATGTTGTGTGGGTATGGCGCAGGTCCAGCTCCCCAAGCGCTTATAATCGCTTCCCTATAAGTTGCATTGTTTCTACCGGTATAACTAATTGCATATGGAAATAGGTCTAGAAGTAAAAAGCCTTCTCTTGCACATGCTTGTAGAAATGAAACAGTATTTGGAAAAACCATTCCCGGGAATAAAGTATTTTTTATGGAACTTGTCCATCCTTGGCCTCTTGTTGGAGTACCTGTAGCAACATTCCATCTTAAAGGAGATGGGTTGTAAAAAAAATTAAGAGGGTTAGGTGGCGGAGCTTCGCCTATTAATATCTTCCTTATTCTAGGTTTACAATTTTTTCCTTTATTCTTTTCGAAAGCATCGTGTATTTCCTCAACGGTCATTTCGACAGGATATTCTCCTTCCGCATTCAGTATACACAAATAGTATAGATATCGCATAAAGTGAACATGATAGTCTCTTAAGTAATCCGAGAATGGTTGGACTGCTCTACCATTGAAGTATCCGCCAATAATTCCTAGTGGGTAGTTGTAATCTCTAGCTGTTACCATATATTTTATTTAAACGTTGTTCTAACTTTTTTAGTTTTAGTTGATGGCTTCGTTGAGCAAAACGAATATAGTGATTAACGTCTTTATAAAAGGCCAATTTTTACTTCAATTTTACTAGTGCACACCTTCAATTTGTTGTTGATGTTGTTCTACTTGGTATTGATTAAAATTATCCCATTTCGGTGGTGAAGTTGTTTTTCCACCATGCATGGCATCGACACACGTGTTGTTGTCTTTGTATTTGTCATGCAGCACGGCTAAAATTTTAAAGAAAAATTTATCCAATAATACGATGTCATCAAATTCATTTTTGAGTTCTTTAGCATTCGCATCGGAGGGATCTATAAGTTGCAATAAGTCTAGTAACTCTGTCTTTTCTTCTTCATTCATTTCAGTTTGAAAACCGTTTTTTAACGATTTGAAAACTAAATTATTCCAAACGATACTGTCATGTCCCCACATTACATTTTGAAGATTTAATGAATGCTCACAAATTAAGACAATTGCTAGAAGAACATCGTTTAAATAACTGGCAGGAAATTCATCAAAGCTTCTAAATTCAAAGCCACTTTGGTACATTTTTTCCTGGTTAAAATCAAGTCCGATATCTGAAAGTAATTCGTAACCCAAGGCCAATTCGACTTGATCGCGCCACCAAATATTTTCTTCTTTGTTGAACTTTAAGAGTTTTCTAAATTCTTCTACTTGATAAGTAAGAATCTTTCCTTTTGACATCGCTTTATTGAACGTACCAACGCCCGTATAACGAGACATGACATTTCGCATCGAACCGAGCGCGAAAGTTTCGTTCAGTTGATACCTTTTGCTGATTGTGGCCATGATATCTGGGCTTCCCAATGTCGCAATGAAAAATGGCTCAAACCACTGCAGTAAATATATGGCGTTGGAATGTGTTTCGTCGAATTTAGGATAATCAACGATTCTACTGTTTTCTGTCAATGTAGGCAACGTAATGTGAAAATGGTAAGTTCCATTATTGAATAAAACAATGTTTTCCTGATTAGACATAAACATGTTAAGACCTATGTTGTACTTGGGAAAGTTTAACTTTTCAGGTAGAACAGATGACTGGTTTATTTTATCGATGAAAAGCTTCTTGGTCGCTTTTAATTCCTCACAAGCATCTGAAATTGTTCTGTTTTCAAAGTATTTAGTAACAAATTCAATCGAATCACCATCAAAATTTACCGATCCCATTGGATTGTTCTTCTGTGTCAGCATACTTTGAATATTGTATGGCTGGTCTTCCAGAAACACTTCGAGAATTGATTTGCCAAGATATTCAGGATTATCAATCAATGGTTTTGTAAATGCCAATGTCTTGTGCTGATAGTTTATGTCAAGTTTGTCGAGTGAATGACTGTTGATCATTCGACTTATTTTGAAATTTTTATCCTTATCTAAACTTTCTAAAACAAGCGCAAGATTACCTGATTTATAGCACTTGCGATAATCGATACTATAGCGTTCACGGCCAATTTTTTCCTGAATAAATGCACCAGAAACTAGTAAGGATTCTTCGAATTGCATGTAGGTTTCGTTTTCTAATCCAATTCCCCAGTAATAGTTATTTTTCTGACTTATTTCCATCTAATTTATTGGCTTGTTAAGGTGTATAAGGGTTTGACTGAATAGTTTTTGCTTAATCATGATAGTAAAAAACATGAGAGGAATAGCGCTCATGATTCCACCAGTCTTTTCGTGCTTTTGAAAAATAGTTGTAATTCCGTTTTCCTGCTTGCGATTGCAATGGATAAACCACAACGCCATTTTCTCGATAGGCTTTTTTTTCATTCGTTTCAGGAACGATAGGTACGATGTGGCCAGAAAGTCCTTTGATTTTTCTTTTTGCACAGATCATCCCAATTCCTCCCTCTTCATTTACTTTTTGTTGTATTTCGTCGAGATTTGTCATTCGTTTCCATCCAAAACAAGCTCCCCACTCTAAAAACCAATCATGTATCGCACTAGAGTATATACGTTCAACCGTATCTTCAAAAACAGGAATCACTTCTTGCCCATTGAGTATTTTTTCAAGCGATTCGTCTGTCCACCAAACTGTGGGCAAATAAACTTTTGAGAAGTAGCAAAAATCGTAAGAATACACATTGCAATACGTGTCTTCAAGGGTGCGTTGGTAGCGTAAACTCCTTGTTACATCTAACCTTTCAATTAACCGATGAATACTTTCTTTTTTCGTTGAAGCATCGAACATGTCGCGATAAGGAATACTTTCATCATTCAGCGGATGAAATTTTTTATCCATTGTATCCAAGCGTGAATCTGGATGCGCCAATAAATTGGCACTTTTTATTCGCAAATCAGGTGTTGAATCTTCAACTAGCGATTGTATATCTTTTGCTGTAGTTTCTTCTTTCATTTGGGCTGGTTTGTAATTTGACATCATTGTAGCCACAATGAATATAAGGTTAAACTTTCAAAGTGATTTAGTATTGACAAGAAAAAAAAGCCCCATTTAAATAAGGAAGAGATGAATATCCTTTTTTAAATGTGTAGTTCTTAGTCCTGTACGTCAAGGAATGCTTGAAATGCTTAGGGAAGTCCTTACGATTTTCCCGTGCTGCGGACTGATAGAACATAGACCGTCAGCCGCGGCTGACTGATAGAGCATAGATCGCCTTCGGCTTATGGAGTAAGGAATAAATCCATGTTTTAACCTTCGAAGCTCAAAGAGCGAAGAAGGTGTTATTCTGTAAAGCTCAAAGAGCGAGGAAGGTAATTTTTCACTCTTCATTTTTTATTATCCGTATCTTTGCCCCATCATGAAAATCAAAACTGCAACGTTCGTTATTTCGAATACCAATCATACCCTTTGTCCTACGGATGGGAAACCAGAGTTTGCCTTTATCGGGCGGTCAAATGTGGGGAAAAGCTCGTTGATCAATATGCTTATGGAGCGGAAGGATTTGGCGAAAACGTCAGGACGACCAGGGAAAACACAGCTCATCAATCACTTTATTGTCAATGAGCAATGGTACGTGGTCGATTTGCCAGGATATGGGTATGCGAAAGCGTCAAAGGTGCAGCGCGAGAAGTGGGAGAAATTCATCGTGGATTACCTCACCAAGCGTGGACCTTTGATGAATGTGTTTGTGCTTTTGGATAGCCGTCTTGAACCGCAGCAAATTGATTTAGAATTCATGAACTGGTGCGGATCGAAGGAGATTCCGTTTTCGATGGTCTTCACGAAGATTGATAAACTATCGTCAAGTGCGCTTCAGAAGAACCTTGCAAAATACAAAAAAGTGATGCTGCAATCTTGGGAGGCACTTCCCCCAGTGTTTACAACATCGAGTGAATCTGCTTTCGGACGGGAGAAGATCCTCAACTACATCGAGGCAATCATGAGCGACTCCGTAGATTAAATTTCGTCATGGAATTGTATTACAGAGAAATGGGTCAAGGCCAGCCAATGGTCATCTTACACGGCTTGTTTGGCTTTTCTGACAATTGGCAGACGCATGCGAAGCGTTTATCGGAATACTACCGGGTCATCTTGGTGGATTTACGCAATCATGGACATTCTCCTTGGAGCGATGAGTTTTCTTACGGTTTAATGGCGGAAGATCTCAAGGAGCTTTTTGATTCTTTGCAGTTGTCGAAAGTGATTTTACTTGGACATTCGATGGGAGGGAAGGTAGCCATACATTTTACACAGCGTTACGCGTCTTTTCTCGAGAAATTGATTGTGGTGGATATCGGTGTGAAGTCCTATCCGCAACACCACGATCACATCATTGGAGGGATGCATGCCATCGATTTGGAAACCATTAAAGTGCGAAGCGAGGCTGAAGCAATTTTAAGACAACACATCGATTCTGAAGGAGTCCGTCAATTCATTTTGAAGAATCTCTATTGGAAGGAGAAAGGCCAATTGGCTTGGCGAATGAATTTGCCCGTGGTGGAGGCTAAGATGAGTGAGATACTAGCCAAAGTACCCGACGAAGAAGTCATGCTCCCTACGCTCTTTATTCGGGGTGAATTATCTGGGTATATCCTGGATGAAGATATCTCAACATTGGAGGAACGTTTCGCAGACTCACAAGTGGTGACGATTCAAGGAGCTGGACACTGGGTACATGCCGAGGCGCCGGAGGAATTTCTAGATGCTGTATTGAGTTTCTGTCTTCGGTAGAAACAAAAAAAGCGGCACCTTGAGGATACCGCTTTTGAAATCTTTATTGCGTATTCTTATGCATTCAATGCTTCTGCACCACCAACAATCTCGAGGATTTCGTTCGTAATGGCTGCTTGACGTGCTTTGTTGTAACTCAACTTCAAGCTTTTTTGCAAGTCTTTCGCGTTGTCCGTTGCTTTGTGCATGGCCGTCATACGTGCACCATGCTCAGCAGCGTTCGAATCAAGGATTGCTTTGAACAACTGAATTTTCAGTGATTTCGGGATTAACTCTTCAACGATCTCAGATTTTGAAGGTTCGAAGATGTAATCACCTGTTGAACTTTGGTCTTCTTGTACCGTAGGTACGATCGGCAAAAGTTGTTCAGTCATTACATTTTGTGACGCAGCATTTACGAATTGATTGTAAACAACTACCACACGGTCGAACTCTTTTTTCTTGAAACGCTCCATCAAATCAGCAGCGATGATCGCTACATTATCGAAAGACAACTGGTTAAAGATATCTTCAACCGGAGCAAGCACGTCATTGATGTAATAGGCATCCGAGCGCTTGTACGTATCGCGAATTTTCTTGCCCAGACAAAGAACAGATACCTCTTGTCCTTTCAACTCTTCATTCACCAAATGGTTTACACGTTTGATGATGTTGTTGTTGAATCCACCACAAAGACCACGGTTCGATGTGATTCCGACAACGAGTGTCTTTTTCACTTCACGTGCTTCTGAATAGGCGTTTTCAGACAGGTCCAAGGTTGCACTCAGGTTACTTAAGATTTCTTGCAGCTTGTTTGAATACGGGCGCATTTGCATAATCGCATCTTGAGCACGCTTCAATTTTGCTGCAGAAACCATCTTCATTGCTGAAGTAATCTGCATGGTTGAACCCACGGACTGGATTCTGTTTCGTATTTCTTTAAGACTTGGCATATCCCTTTATTGGCAATGATTAAATTGACAATGCGTATTAATATTTTTCTGCGATTTCTTTTCCAACACGCTTCAATGTATCAGTAATCTCATCCGTGTATTTTCCTGCTTTAAGCGCAACCAATACATCTGCATGTTTCGCATCGAGGTAGTTCAAGAACTCTTTTTCAAACTCTTTCACTTTCGCAATTGGAACGCGTTGTAGCAAACCATTTGTTCCTAGGTAGATGATCGCAATTTGCTTTTCCACTGGGAATGGATCTCCTTCACGTTGCTTCAAAATCTCCACGTTACGTGCACCTTTATCAAGTACTGATTTCGTTGCAGCATCAAGGTCAGAACCAAACTTCGCAAATGCTTCTAGTTCACGGTATTGTGCTTGGTCAAGTTTCAATGTACCCGCAACTTTCTTCATCGACTTAATTTGTGCCGAACCTCCAACGCGAGATACAGAGATACCTACGTTGATCGCTGGACGTATACCAGAGTTGAACAAGTCAGACTCCAAGAAGATCTGTCCATCTGTAATCGAAATTACGTTCGTTGGAATATAGGCAGAAACGTCACCCGCTTGTGTTTCAATGATCGGAAGTGCCGTCAATGATCCTCCACCTTTAACGATACCTTTCAATGATTCAGGCAAGTCATTCATTTGTGCAGCAATCTTATCATCAGAGATAATTTTCGCAGCACGCTCTAATAATCTGGAGTGAAGGTAGAATACGTCACCTGGGTAAGCCTCACGACCTGGAGGACGACGAAGCAACAAAGAAACCTCACGGTAAGCTACCGCTTGTTTTGACAAGTCATCATAAACAATCAATGCAGGACGTCCTGAGTCACGGAAAAACTCTCCGATTGCAGCACCTGTCATTGGCGCGTAAAACTGCATCGTTGCAGGGTCTGACGCGTTTGACGCAACAACTACTGTGTAGGCCATTGCACCAGCATCTTCGAATTTCTTCACGATACCTGCTACAGTCGAACCTTTTTGTCCAACCGCAACATAGATACAGAATACAGGCTCACCACGATCGTAGAACTCACGTTGGTTGATGATGGTATCGATCGCAACAGTTGTTTTCCCTGTTTGACGGTCACCAATGATCAACTCACGTTGTCCACGTCCGATTGGAATCATCGCATCTACCGCTTTGATACCCGTTTGAAGAGGCTCCGTTACCGGCTGACGGAAGATAACCCCCGGCGCTTTGCGCTCAATTGGCATCTCATAAAGTTCACCTGTGATTGGTCCTTTACCATCGATAGGCATACCGAGTGTATCTACAACACGTCCAACCATACCATCACCGATTTTTACCGATGCGATACGTCCGAGACGTTTTACAGTATCTCCTTCTTTTACATCCGAAGATCGTCCAAGCAATACTGCCCCTACGTTGTCTTCTTCAAGGTTCAATGCGATTCCTTGAAGTCCACCATCGAACTCAATAAGCTCACCGTACTGAACACCGTTCAATCCGTAAATACGAGCAATTCCGTCACCTACTTGAAGTACGGTACCTACCTCTTGAAGTTCAGCCTCGGAACGAAATCCTGAAAGCTGCTCTCTTAAAATTGCAGAAACTTCTGCTGGTTTTACATCTGCCATGTCTATGTCAAATTATTGATTTTCGCCTAAGGCGCATTATTTTGTTAATCGTTGTTTTAAGTGGTTGAGCTGATTTGAAATCGATGCATCAATTTGTGTGTCGCCCATGCGCACAATAAATCCACCAATCAATTCACCATCAACTTCTTCTTTAATTTCCAATTCACCTTTTACGGAGCCACGAATTTTTGAAAGAATGGATTCTTTCGTCGATGCAGCGAGTGGAGAAGCGGACGTAATTGTGATAGGCACAATGCCTTTGTATGCTTTCATTTGATCATTGAAAGAATGTGCAATCTCAGCAAATAAAAACTCACGACGATTCGTGAAAATTAAGTTCACAAAGAGAGTAGTAATTTTATCAAACTGACCAAAGATCTCACTGAAAATCGAAATTTTCTTATCTGCACGCACTACTGGAGAGTTAAGAAACTTGATAAAATCAGGATTCTCAGCGCAGACAGTTGCAAGATGTTGCATGTCTTTCGTAATGGCATCAACCTTATTGTTCTCGATGGCGAGTTCAAGTAAGGCTTTCGCGTAACGGGATGCTGCTTTCGTGCTTTTCATGCGACCGAATTAAT
>JAJTDQ010000172.1 GCA_021300505.1 Cryomorphaceae bacterium | reverse complement strand
TGTTGCGTAGCATAAAGTCGAAAACGACGGATGAAATTATAGCTATGCATCAATCTGTATGGAAGATTTCCTTATCAGAATTGATACGCGGTGGCTTACAATCCAACCAATTGAATGCGCTGCCCATTGATTTTGTGAAAGATGTATTCAACAAAAAGGACATCTCGCGAGATGAATTAGAGGATGCAGGAATGGATGAAGAAAGATTGAATCAAATAGATCCAAAAATAGTTCTTCCACCACCAGTAACACCATCAGGTCCTGGATTAGATGATTTCCCGCCAATTTCTTTACCAACATCAGGTACAAGCAATATGATTAACCGCATACGCGAAAGAACGGCTACGGCTATCGATGTGCGCGATGCGTTGATAAGCAATGAAATTTCGGAGGCTGACCTGATCAATAACTTTGGGTATTCGTCAGACATGATCAATATGATCCGAAATTTTGTGCCTCAGGTAACGTATTTTCCACCATTGACGGAACTCCCACCGTTGCGCACTGGTGCAACCGACATCTATTTCTTGGGGATGCCAGCTTCTGGAAAGTCTACGATGCTTGCGAGCTTTCTTTACTATGGAAACCGATCGGGTTTATTGCGCAGAGAAGTAAACAATACGCATGGAAATAAATATGCAAATCAGTTGATCATGGGGATGGCTCAAGGGTATTTACCGAGCTCAACTCCGACAGAATTGATCAATTACATCCCACTTTCGCTTCGAAATCCGGATAACGCTGATTCGAGTCGCGACATGAACCTTATCGATATGGCGGGTGAGAAATTCAGAAAGGTAGGTAATGATGGAATGCAAGAGTTTAAAGCCATTCGGGATTATTTGACCAATGAAAATAGCAAGTGCCTCATCTTTGTGATGGATTATTTCAAGGAAGATCAGTCTGTCGCTTTGATGGAACAAGATCAAAACTTGCAAGAAGTTATTGCACAGTTGGACAAAGCAGGAATCATGGCGCGTACAGAAACCATTTACATGGTCGTAACGAAGGCCGATTTATTTCCAACAGACGATAAAAAAGGGTATGCTAAGGAATACATCGAGCGCAATTACCGAAACTTTCTGTCCTACTGTCAAGAGATGAAGAAGAAACACAAACTGACCTTGAAGTCGTTTCCGTACTCCATAGGTCCTTCAGAATTGACACACTTGATGAAAGATAAGAATCCTGCAACGAATGTGAATTTGGAGAACTATCCAAAATTATTGACCGATCAAATATTAGAAGATTTCCCTTTCACGAAGAAAGGTTTTGGACTTTGGTAATTATGAGTAAAGTAGACGTTTCCATTTGGGGTATCCGCGCTGGTTTTGAAGACAGTGGGATTTTTCACTCACACAATTTTACAGATGTAAAAGATCTGCAAAAAGACATAAACAATTTTACTGCGGAACAAATTCAAGGCATTGTTGCTAAATTGGTTTTGGTTGATGCCCGAGTATCAGAAATGCCTGGGAGTAAAGCAATACCTTTTCGTGCTGAGGAAGACCTAGATTCATTCTTAACCGGTGGTAGTAAGTACGTGCCTTTTACAGAGACCATTTTCTACGATGCAAACGTGGATTTTCAGAATTCTGGATTGAGGAATGAAATCATGCCCATGCTCAAGGTCATTGAAGCGGTGGATACAATTGCAGCAAAAGCTGCCAGCGAAGCAGCGGCAAAGGCTGAACAACAACGTTTGATTACCGAGAAGGAAACAGAATTAATCAACCTAAAAAATGCAGGTCAAATCGACCAAATGCTGCAGTCGTTCGATGCATTTGCTTACAACCAATTGTTGCGCAGTGATATCCGCTCAATTGTTGAAACTGAAAAGAAAAAGCGTGCAAAAGAAATAGAGTCCAAAGAAGATGAGCGCAGAGCGCAAGAGATTCGTGTCTTCCTGCAAAGCGGTAATGAGGCGGCAGCAAGTTCGCTCCTAGGACAATTGCGTGATCATAACCGGTTATCGGACAATGACCGCAGAACGATTCAGAAATTTCGCGATGACGAGCGCAAGAAGAAGAACGAGGAAGATGCTGCGCGTGAAGATGCAGCCCGAAAAGAAAAGAAAAAACGTAAATTTCTTACTTATTCTATTGTTACGGGTTTGGCACTAATTCTTTTGACTGTCACGATAAGTATACTCTTGGAATTTCCAGTGCAGCTTTATGACAGGGATGGTGATCAAATCGTAAATAGCGAGGATGAATGTCCCCAAGAAGCAGGCGAATCAGCATGCGATGGATGCCCTGATGGTGATAAAGATGGTATAGCTGATTCTAAAGATTGGTGCAAAAATGAAAAGGGTTCAAAAAAGTTGCATGGTTGTTTGGATTCAGATAATGATGGAATATCAGATTCAAAAGAAAAAACAAATGGGACAGATCCGAAAAAAGCGGACTCCGACGGTGATGGGGTAGATGACAAAGCTGATGCCTGTCCAAATGAAAAGGGAATCAAGGAAAATAAAGGTTGCCCTGAGTCAGAAACAACTCCTGCACCGGAAGATGATTTCGATGAAAATAAAAAGGTTGACATCATATACAATGGCAATACATACACCATAAAACAAGGCTTTACCTCAGAAAAAGGGATGCTTTATAATAATGTAAAGTGGAGGTATTACCAAGGCACATGGCAAAAACAAGAAGTGAATGACGCGAGTGAAAAATGGACAAAAATCAGTGAAGCTGATATTAACCACATCTTGAAAAATTGCGCGACTAAGAAGAAAAAAACAGGGTCAGGGGGCACTGAATCAACTAGGGAGACTGGTGGAACTATTCGACCTAATCCGCCAACCCCTCCGGCAGGTAAGGTTACAACAGAAGAGGATTACTTGGCTTTGAAAAACTTGTTTAATGATATTAAACTAAGGAATCCTTCACTTGAGAAAATTACAAATACAGACCGACAATTATGGGATGTGACATATGCCAAATTAACAAAAGGAAAGACAATTGCGGAAGCACATGATAAAATCACGGGTTGGAATGGAAATATTTTGAATAGAACAGTCGAATAGTGACACAACGCCAAAACATATTCGGTTTCGTAGTGCTTTCATCCATTTTTATTGGATGGTTGGTGTATAGTGAGCTAAAGCCACTTGATTCAGGAAAAACAGACACTTCGGATAACTTGATAGATTCGGACAAGGATGGGGTAATTGATGCGAAAGACAAATGTCCGTATGAGGCTGGTGAAATAAATCTATTTGGTTGTCCTAATGCTGACACCGACGGGGATGGGTTGAAGGATAAGGATGAAAATGAACGAGGAACTGATCCAAATACAAAAGATTCAGATGGTGATGGGGTAGATGACAATGCGGATGCCTGTCCAAAGGAAAAGGGATTCAAAGAAAATAAAGGTTGCCCTAAGAAAGAAATAGCCCCTTCACCAGCTGAAGATTTCGATGACAACAAAAAAGTTGACATCACATACAAAGGTGATACCTATACCATTAAAAGAGGCTTCACTTCTGAAAAAGGGATGCTTTATAACAAGAATAAATGGAGGTATTACCAAGGCAAATGGCAAAAACAAGAAGTGAATGATGCGAGTGGAAAATGGACAAAAATCAAGGAAGCAGACATTAACCACATCTTGACCATCCGCACACAGATAATTTCACAACAGACGCTGATTATCAAGCATTGAAAAACCTGTACAATGAAATATTGCTTAGAAGTGATCTTGGAGAAAATATGAAAAATGAGGATTTCCAATTATGGAACAGAACTTACACTAAAATAATAAAAGGTAAGTTGATTGCCAAAGAACATCTGAATATTACTCGTTGGAATAAATTTATTTTAAATAGTACCCCATAACTATTAAAAAGAAAAAACATGAAAAAACACAAAAACCTCCTCTTCATGCTGGTATTGGCTTCGGCATTTATCGGTATCCTTATCTGGAACAATAGGGAAGTGAAAAATCCTGGTGGCAATGGTGATGTTGCGATGGACTTTACTGGATTGACCAAACGATTGGATTCTTTGGGCAGCAATCCCTGGGATGAATCAGCCTATAATTCCATAAGCCGAGCGATTGGAGCGTCTAAAATGGCAGACCTAATCACTGAATCAGAAAAACTTGACTTATTGGGTACCTTAGAGATCAAAGCAACCAGTGCGTTGGTTATGTCTTTTGACAAATGGCTCTCGGATGAATGTGGTGTCAATTGGCCAAAAATCAATGCTTTGGTCTCTACCATGAAAGAACATGACCAAAATGTGCATTCTGTTGCGGTGCAAAAGCGAATTGGAATCCTTGGCAATTTTAACCGCTTTTTGGCGTGCAGAGGCCAGGTTCAACGATTTAAAGTAATCGAATTTTCTACCTATCAAGCGAATTCAATTTTGTCGAACATCAGAGCAGCGTTCAATAAAGAGGGTGTGAGCTCCTGCGGTGAAATGGCCTCGAAAAAGCGCGAATGGGAAAGTGAAATTTCTACCTTCGAACAAAAGTCGAATCAATTCAGCGTTTTAATGAAACGTTCTAAAAACCTAGGTTCGACGGAATGCGCTGACTTTGCACCATACAAATTTTATTACGACTCACTGCTTGCGGTGAATAAGTGTCTACGCTAAATTTTAACTATCATTTTACAATTTTAACTCATGAAAAATACCACCATCATTCTACTTTTGTTGGTTTCGGGTTTGACTTTAGCAAAGTCTTATTCAAATGAATCTTTCGAATCAAAGCGCACTATAGTGCTATTGCACAACGATAAAAAACCTAAAAAGAAAGGAACTGGCACGAAGACTTCTCCTAAAAAGGAGACGGACAGTGTTGGTGTGGATATGACGGCCTTGAAAAGTCAAGTGGATTCAATTTTGGTGTTGATGAATACGAAGTTAGTTCCCTATGTAGATGCACAAAGCGCTACGGCTAACGCAGAACAAGCAGCTAAAATCAAATCATTGACAGAAGAGATAGCTACATTGAAAACGCAACGCTCAGCGGAGAACAAAATCTTAGATGATAAAATCCAAGAGTACAATAATTGTGAATCAAAACAAAGCCTATTGAATCAACAAATTAAGGATAATGCGAATGTTATGGACCTACTAAAAACACAGCTTAAATTAGAAGTTGATGCATTGGCAAAACAATCGTATACCATTGATTTGGCTTTTATCACTAGTTTGGAGGAGCAAATTAATAGTATACCAGGAGCAGACAAAAACTGGGCAACAACGGTTAGTAATTTTAAAGCAAAACGAAATTTGTTGATAGAAGCTAGTGACGCACTTATGAGGCCTTATGATGCTAAAGTACCGGGTATTCTTAAAAACTTAAAGGACGGATTTGCAACAGGACAGCAGTTTGTTGAACTCACCAAAGCGAAAGATAAGTTTGTGAAATTGTTGGAAAAATATTGTGAAAAAACAGATGATCTCAAGTCACTATTGGTAGATGCGAATACATTGAACGGATTAAAAACACAAAGAGACATTCTTTTGGAATCTGATTTATATCGCTATGTAGAATATGAATACCTCGTTCAAATCATTTTGAAAAATAAGGTTGAATTCACCTACAACCCAATCAAGAACGTGGTGACAAACTGCCAATAAAAGTACAATCTTTCCAACAAAGTTCACTACTCATGACCACAATACCACTCGCTGTTATTGCACCACAACTTGTTCTGCTTGGCTTCATACCCCTTGTTGTCTTTATTCTTTTTGCGGTAAGCATGCAAAAAGCAATGAATACGGTAAGCGCACCAAATAGAAAAATGGAAGGTGGTTTGGTATGGTTAAACCTCATTCCGTTGTTGAATATCATTTGGCCCTTCATTTTCAACAATGCGCTACGGGAGTCATACAGACAGGAATTTTCTCAAAAAGGCATTTCAAAATCGGTGAATTTGAGCTCGGGAATAGTTTATCCCATAGGGCAAGTAATCACTTTTATTATTGCGCTGTTTCAGTTTGGAATTCTTGCTTCGTCATCGGGAATGAGTCAGAGCGATGCGGAATTCTCCATGCTGTTAAGTGTGCTTTCAGCCCTCTGTGGATTAATGAGTTTTGTACTTTGGATCATATTCTGGGTGAACGTCAATGCAATGCGTGATG
>JAJTDQ010000072.1 GCA_021300505.1 Cryomorphaceae bacterium | reverse complement strand
CAATTTACCCAAGCCCTCAAGTGCAAAATATTCGCATTGAACAGGAATCATAACGGAGTCCGCTGCTGTCAAGGAGTTCACTGTGATTAATCCCAAAGAAGGCGAACAGTCGATGATGATAAAGTCGTATTGGTCTTTGATTTTCTCCAAGGCCATCTTCAACTTACGTTCACGATTTGGAAGGTTGATCATTTCCAATTCAGCACCAACAAGGTCAATGTGAGAAGGAAGGATATCCAAGTTTGGGTTGTCGGTTTTAATGATGAGCTCAGAAGGGTGAACTTCGTTTATCAAGCAATCGTAGATATTCTTTGAGTTTTTTGGGTCTAACCCAACGCCAGAAGTTGCGTTTGCTTGCGGATCTGCATCAACAATAAGCGTTTTATATTCCAACACACCGAGACAACCCCCTAAATTTATGGCTGTAGTTGTCTTTCCAACTCCCCCTTTTTGATTCGCTATTGCTATAATTTTTCCCATCAAGATATAATTCCCCGATAAAGATAGCACGATACAAGGGATTGCGAGAAAGATTTTTTCCCGAATTATCAACCATGAAGATGTTAAAACTATCGCTAGGCGTATTTAGAAACGATTGCGGTTATAAATCGTCAAAAGAAACAGACGAATACGTTGAAGAATCGTCAGAATTTGCATTTAGGTTATCGGTACCTCGCAAGGAATCTATTTTACTCAATACGTCGTCTAGTCCTTCTCTGAATTTCTCGAAATCTTCTTTGTATAAAAAGATTTTGTGTTTTTCATAGTTTTCACGACCATCATTGAAATGAGTCTTCTTGCTTTCGGTCAGTGTGATGTATAAATCATTCCCTTTCGTGGATTTAACATCAAAAAAGTAAGTGCGTTTTCCAGCGCGAACTACTTTTGTATAAACCTCACCATTCTTATCCTGTTCCATAGTTGGATGCGTTTAGGTCGGAACAATAATACACTAAAATTTAATTTGTTCGTAACGATGCCTAATTTTCTTTCGATTCGGCCAATTGAGCAGTGTACATTTCAGCATAAATGCCATTCAAGGCAAGGAGATCGTCATGACTTCCATGTTCTGCCATTTGACCGTGATCTAAGACAATGATGCGGTCGGCATTGCGTAAGGATGAGATACGGTGGCTTACGATAATGGTGGTTCTGTTTTTTTGAACCTTCTTCAAGTTTGAAAGGATAATTTCTTCTGTTTCAGAATCTAAGGCAGAAAAACAGTCGTCGAGCAACAATAATTTAGGGTCGCGAATTAAAGCACGTGCAATTGAAAGTCGTTGCTTTTGTCCACCACTTAGGTTCACACCGCGTTCGCCAAGTAAGGTTTCGTATCGATCTGGAAACTCTTGTATATTGTGGTCAACATGCGCTAATTTTGCCATCGCAACGATTTGTTCATGGTCGATTTCATCCGAATGAGTCCCAAAAGAAATGTTGTTTGCAATACTGTCAGAAAACAAAGTGACTTCCTGAGGTACAATGCCTGACTGATTTCTAAATGCCTCAATGTTTATCCCCGTCAAAGGTGCAGCGTCTATGTTGATGTGACCGTTACTTGGATCTACCTGACGCAAAATCAAACGAAGAATGGTAGATTTTCCACTACCCGTTTTACCAACGAAAGCCAATGTTTCTCCTTTTTTAATGGTAAAACTTAAGTCCTTGATCGCTGTAATATTCGAATCTGAGTAGGTGTAGGACACATTTTTAAATTCGATGTCACCATTGAACTCAAAGGCCTCCTTCGATGGATTTACAATTTCCGCTGGCTGATTGAGGAATTCGTTAATGCGCTCTTGAGATGCAGATGCCCGTTGAATGATTGATGTAACCCAACCGATACTGGCAAATGGCCAAGTCAAATTATTCACGAAAAAGATAAATGTGATTGTTCGGATTGAACTTCTTTACTGAGCGCATTCATTTTACTTGATACCTTGTAAATCATGAAAGACATCAGCGGTAATGGCAAAAGAACATAAACAGTCAGCATTGGGCTGATTTGCACCATTTGGTAGATACAAAGAGCAAACATGACAACCAAGTTGATGGAATACATGATGCCAGGCCCCAAGTAAGAGCGAACTTGCGAAACATCTTCAGAAATGCGGTTCATCAAATCACCAATACGATTTCGTTGATAGAAGGCAAAGCCCATACGTTGGTATTGTGCAAAGACCTCGTTCTTCATGTCGTACTCAATCAATCGAGACATGATGATAATCGTTTGACGCATTAAAAACAGAAAGAATCCTTTGATGAACGAGAAGAGCATATAGATACCCCCAATCTTTAGTGCGAGTAGTATACTTGATTCAACTGTTGATGTATAAAGTTCATTCTTCATACCATTAACGGCGTCCATCACGATGACAGGCATTCTTGACCCAAAATAATTGGATACCACAGTAAATAGAATTCCCAACAGGAAACGCCATTTGTATTTGATAAAATATTTGTTTAGATACCCGAGTGACCTCATTTAAATAATTTCTATTTTTGCGACCTAATTGCAAAACGATGCAAAAATAGGCATTTCGCCTGTATTCAAATAAACACACATGTTGGAGATATGTTTGAGGTAAAAAATATTGAGGATGTAAACCTCGCCGAAAACCCAGTCATCGCAAGGATGGGTCAATATGATCACGAACAGCTTTTGTTCTGTAACGACAATTCAACTGGCCTTAAAGCGATTATTGCTGTTCATAACACTGTGTTAGGACCAGCGTTGGGTGGAACACGAATGTGGATGTATTCCAATGAACAAGAAGCCTTAACGGATGTCCTTCGTTTGTCACGAGGGATGACTTACAAAAATTCTATTTCTGGATTGAACCTAGGAGGAGGTAAAGCAGTCATCATTGGTGATTCGCGCTCAATGAAATCTGAAGCACTTTTCCGTCGTTTTGGTAAATTTGTCAATAGCCTTGCTGGAAAATACATTACTGCTGAAGATGTAGGTGTGTCGCCAATCGACATGACATGGGTGAGTATGGAAACACCCCATGTTGTTGGATTGCCAGGGAAAAGTGGAGACCCATCGCCAGTGACTGCTCATGGAGTTTATGTAGGGATGAAAGCGTGTGCTAAACAGCAGTTTGGTTCAGATTCTTTGGCAGGAAAGAAAGTTGCCGTTCAAGGTGTCGGTCATGTCGGTGAATACCTTGTAAAAGCGTTAGCAAAAGAAGGAGCTCAAGTATATATTACCGATATTTATGAACCAACATTGAAGCGTGTAGCACAGGAAACTGGTGCATCAGTAGTTGGTCTCGATGAAATCTATGATATCGACATGGACATCTACGCACCATGTGCATTGGGTGCAACGGTAAATGAGGACACTTTGTCTCGTTTGAAATGTTCAATCATTGCTGGAGCTGCGAATAACCAATTGAAACAAGAGGATATTCACGGAAGGATGGTGATGGAAAAAGGAATCATATACGCGCCGGATTTTGCATTGAATGCAGGAGGTGTAATCAACTGTTATTCTGAGGTGAAAGGACTAAGTGCTGAATGGGCAATGTCTAAAGCAGAAGAAATTTATGGAACTATTGGAAATATCGTTCGTCGTTCAGCGGATGAGAATATTCCTACGTATCGGATCGCCAATAAAATGGCCGAAGAGCGGATCGAATCGATCGGAAAGGTGAAATTGCCACTATAATGTTAAATCGAAGACACTTAAGAATAAAGGTTTTACAGGCACTTTACGCCTATTTTCAATCCGAAGAAGATAGTTTTCGCAGGACTGAAAATGAATTGATGGCCTCCATCGAGAAGATGTACGATTTATACGTTTACTTGCTTCTTACATTTGGAGAAATCAAGTCAATGGCGCAACATCGCATCGATGAGAACAAGAAGAAATTACGTCCTAGTGACCAAGATTTAAATCCGAACCTTAAGTTTGTTGACAATCTGTTGGTCGGGAAAATTCTTGAAAACAAATCGCTAAGAGAGTTATCAGAGTCCCGAAAAATCAATTGGGTAGGGGATGAGCATCAGGAAATGTTTAGAAAGATGTTTCTTCAAATTAGAGACAGTGAAATCTATTTCGAGCACATGAACAATGATCAACAGGGATTTGAATCTGACAAATCTTTTGCTATTGAGTTGTTCAAAGCAGAAATCGCGAATTCAACCTTACTCTATAACTTTTTCGAGGAAAAAAGCATTCATTGGTTAGATGACATTGATTTGTGCTGTTCTATGGTATTGAAAACCCTGAAGGCAACAAACGAAAATGGACCAATGGAAATTCTGCCTTTGTTCAAGGAAAATGATGATGAGGAAGAATTTGTTCGTACATTATTGAGAAAGGCTATTTCCATGGATCATGAAAACGAATTGCTTATTGATGAGCTTACAGACAATTGGGAATTGGATCGAATTGCCAAGATGGATGTTATTCTCATGAAAATGGCGATTACAGAGTTTCAGGTGTGCTCAAGCATTCCAACTAAGGTGACGTTGAATGAATACATTGAGATTTCAAAATTCTATAGTACTCCAAAGAGCAATAGTTTCATAAATGGAGTTCTAGATAAGGCAATTGATCGTTTGAAAGCTGAAAAGAAGATCGTCAAAGTCGGTAGAGGATTACTTAATTAAAAAAGAAGAAATGAAAAGTGCATTTTTAGCTCTTGGAGCATGTGTGTTGTTGTTGGCTACTTCTTGTGGAGGAAACGACGAGGTGGCTATTGGACAAAAAACAACAATGGCCGTAAATCCGGTTTTTGACGCAGGATGGGTAGTTAAGGGGGAATTGATCAAAGCGGAATTCGTTGTGAAAAATACGGGTAACTATCCGTTGGTTATTGCCGAAGCGAAACCGTCTTGTTCATGTACGATTGCATCAATACCAGAGAAGCCTATTCAGCCTGGTGAAACAGGTATTATCCGTGCAAATGTAGATACGGATAAAACAACCTTGAGTATTATATCAAAAACAGTTCGAATCGTAGCTAATACTGAGCCCGGTACAACTGAGGTTTTGATTAAAGCGAGAGTGAGGAATAAGTAGTTACGAGTTACGAATTGCGAGTTTGGTGGCTGAGGTGCGACAGCAGTCTCGAAGCCACGAATTACGAGTAAAGAAATAAGAATTAAAAATTACGAAGCACGATTAAGTCTTTAAGCGCAGCGGTCCACTGTCCTTCGAAGCTTATAGAGCGAAGAAGGGCCCATTGTCTTTCCGATGTAACAAATTAAAATTTAGAATAAACAATTAAAAATTAAAAGCGATGAATAGTCAGATAATAATGTTGGTAATGATCTTGGGGGTATTTTATTTCTTCATGATCAGACCACAAGTGAAACGTCAGAAGGAAGCGAAAAAATTAAGAGAATCTTTGAAGCCAGGTGACAAGGTAGTTACGATTGGAGGAATCCATGGAAAGGTACTTGAGGTAGCTGATTCAACTGTTTTGATTAGCTCTGAGGGATCAAAAATCCGTGTTGAAAAATCAGCTATTTCATCTTCTTCTGAAGATAGATTAATGGCTTAAGATTGCTGGCGGAGCAAATGAAAATTCTCCGATTATTACCAATCACCTTATTTTTTCTTGGCTGCCAAGGTCACTCGTCGTGTGCGGATTGCGGTAGCTGTGGAAAAAATTTAAACGTCAAAGAGGAGTCTTTAGCCGAGGCACTTGAGCGAAATAACGCCACTGAACCGAACGATGAGGATTTTATTGAGTCAGAGCGAAAGATTGAGACTCGTTATGGCGAGCAATGGGATTTTTGCGATTGTGTGAATAAAGGTGATTCGATGAATAAAGCTATCTCAGCAGGGAAATTATCCGATGAAGAATATGACCGAATCTCGAAACGTTTTGATGAAATTGAGCTGAGATGCAAGGTGTTTAAAATACAAGATCCAAGTAGAACACCAGAAGAACGAATGAAGCACGAAAAAAGAGTAAAACAGTGTCTTGAAAACAATGATGATAAATAGCGTGATTTAGGACTTGTTCTTTTATTTATTTTAATTAGATTTACCAAATAAACTAAACTCATATTATGAAAAAAACGATCTTGGGTGCTGCAGCAGTTGTTATGTTGTTGGCAGCATCATGCGGTGGTAGCGAAGTATGCGACTGCGTTGAAATGCAAGTTTCTATGATGAAAGATGCTAAGGATGCAAAAATGGATCCAGCAAAAATGAAAGAAATTGAAGCTGAGTACAAAGCAGATATGGAAAAGTGTGAGGCACTTGGAAAAGGAAAATCTGACGAGGAAAAGAAGAAAATGGAAGAGGAAATGAAGAAGTGTGATTCATATCCTGAATTGGAAAAAATGTTCAAAGAAATGATGGGCGGAATGTAATCCCTTATCTTCTAAATATTTTAAAGCATTCACTTCGGTGGGTGCTTTTTTTTTGTTCAAATTTCCAGCATTATCCCAAAGAATTTGGTTCTGATTTGATTTCAAGGATATAGCCATAAAGTTGAGGGATGAGGAATTGATATACAGTAAAGAAGAATCCATTCACGATTCGCTCCTCTATTTGATTATTCAATTCTTGTGTTTTTTTCGGGTGTAATCAATCTACAGATATGAAATACATTGGGTTAGATTTCTTTAATAATTTTAAGTTTATGACTTAATTAAACGATTTGTAATTCACAATTTAGTTATCGATTCAAAAAATCTTACTTTTGTACTGTGAGGAAAAATAAAAAAGATATTGCCTTTGTCATTTTGATAGGCTTCTTATTGGCCATTACTCCTCGTTCATTTATACATGATTGTCATGATCATGTTTCGATAGTTGGTTTCGAAAAGTCCAAACATAGCATCGATCAAAATGACTGTGATTTTTGTTCATATGACATTGGGGACATCTATTACGTAGGAGATTTTCAGTTTTTTTCTTACAAAGCTAAACCATACATTGTAAACGATGATTTAGTTGAAAATCGTATTAATCGTTTTTCTCTTCCTCTTTTTTTTCGAGGTCCCCCCGTTTGTTGAATTAACAATAGGCTAATACTAGCAATATTTTCAACAAACAATTAACACATGAAGACATTTTTATGTTGTGTCTTCGTCTTTTACACAGCCCCGATTGCGTTATCTCAAGGCTTTAATTTTCGTGTAGAGGACGAACAGACGCGCAAACCTATACCTTACGCTACGGTTTATTTCTTGGACTTAGACTATGGAATACTCTGTGATAGTCTCGGTAAAGTAAGTTGTTCAGAGAATTTACCACTTACATTTAAGCTGAAAATCAGTGCATTTGGTTACAGTACAACCTTGGTCACTGTTTCTAAAACAATATCGAACAACCAAGTTTTTTACCTAAAAGCCAATCATATCAACTTGGAAGAGGTAACTGTTTCAGGATCAAGAAGTGTATTGCAAAGAAATAATGTTATTCACATTGAATCCTTGAAGTTGCAAGAATTGAAATCCTTGCCAGGAACTCAGCTTTCTGATGTGATGACTCAGATGAAGGGAGTATATACCACTTCTACTGGCCCAGGAATAAGTAAACCTGTCATAAGAGGGTTGCAAGGCATGCGGGTAATAACATTGTTGAATGGATTGAGAATTGAAAATCAACAATGGGGAGGTGATCATGGCTTGGGAATTAGCGATCTTGGTATTGGTGGAATAGAAGCGATCAAAGGTCCTGCCTCCTTATTGTATGGTGCAGATGCTATTGGTGGAGTACTGTATCTTTATGATGAAAGCTATCCTCTGCAAGGAAAATTTCAAACGGGCGCTTGGACTAATGTGGAGTCTAACACCCTTGGATTTACTTCTGGATTCATGTATCGACAGTCTTTTCAGAATAAGGGACTGGCAATTTATGCGAAAAGCAGCAATCACGCAGACTATAGTCTTCCGAATGGAAAGTTTGCAGAAAATTCCCGTTTTAAGGAACACGCAGTAAAAGCTTCGTATCGTATGAATAAAAACAACTGGTCTACCCATGTGCGCTATGCTTTTTCTTTCTCGAGTATTGGAATTCCAGGACATACGCATGATAGTATAATTGATTACACTGTTTTTCAAGTGCCAGATCAATCACGCAGTGAACGTATTCCTGATCAAGAATTCAGTAACCATTTCCTTTCATGGGAGAACAAATGGCAATTTGATGCTATACAATGGTATTTGATTACAGGGTTTACGAGCAGTGGCCTAACTGAATACGAAGAAAAGGTCACTATTCCTGGGATTGCCATGCGATTAAACAATGTTCCACACACCTTGCGTATGGAATATAAATTATCGAAACGCTTGAGTCTTAGCGCTGGCCTACAGGGAATGGTCGTTCACAATAATAACTTATCCATAGCCACTGAGCAACTTATGCCAGACGCCTGGTTTTTTGATGAGGGAGTTTTTGTGGTTTCTGATTTCCGTTATGGCAAATGGAATGCGCAAGCTGGAGCTCGTTTTGATGTTAGAAGGATAAATTCAACCGAGTCATTTAAAGGAAAAGATCCCATTCAACAGAATTATCAGAGTATAAACTTTTCTTCTGGTTTGGTGCGATCATCGGACAAAATTACGTTGCGATTTAATGCAACAAGTGGCTTTCGTGCGCCACACATCACCGAATTATTATCTGATGGTTTTCACCATGGTGCACTGAGGTATGAAATAGGGGACATTAATTTGAGAAATGAGAAAGCAACACAATTCGATTTTAGTTTGGAGAGCCATGGAGAGCATCTTCAGCTCATAATAAATCCATTTTATAATTTCATGCGAGATTTTATATCTATCAACCCTTTAGATAGTCTTGTTTATGGATTGCCTGTATTTAAGTACGCTCAATTCAAACGTGTGGATTTGTTTGGAGCAGATGTCGGATTTCATTATCATCCACATTTTGCACACCGGATTCATATGGATGCAAGCTTTTCGTACTTAAATTCAGAAAATTACGGGTCTGATCAATTGGCCTTGCAACCTCAAAACCGTATAAATACAGTTCTTAAACTCAGTCTTTTTAAATGGAAAAAATGGGATTTCGAAGATGTGGTAATACACTATCAGTATTTTTTGAAACAACAACGAGTTGCTGTATTTGAGACACCCACACCAGCTTTTCAACTCTTCAATTGTGCAATCAATATTCGTTATGTCGGCTCACATCAATGGAGGTTTCAATTAGGAGTTAAAAACATATTCAATGTGGAATATATTGATCACCTATCAAGACTCAAGAATATTCAAATGCCCCAGTCAGGTAGAAATATCTATGTTAAAATCAGTTATCAATTCAATAAATCATAATCAAATGAAAAAATCAATTTTTTTGGCAGCTATGTTAGTGCTAATCGTAGGAACATCCGCATGTAAGAAGAACAAATGTGCCGAGTGTCATTATGAACAAGGGGCTACACAAGTGGACATCGGAGAGTATTGTGGTGATGACCTCAAAAACATCGAAGCGAGTGGCTATATTGTAGATTCTATACTCTATGAAGTACATTGTGGAGAGCACTAGAAACGAAAAGGGGCTGTCATTTGAGACAGCCCCTTTCTTATACAATCTATTGTGGTCTGAAGATCAATAATAGATGCGTCTTTGAACTTTTGTAATGTGTTTTGCTAAGCGAATCACCTGCTTCGTATATCCAAATTCATTGTCATACCAAGCGTAAAGTACAACATTCTTACCGTCTTTAGAAACGATTGTTGCATGTGAGTCATATACTGAACAGCATGTGTTGCCAATGATATCACTCGAAACCAATTCTGGATCGTATGAGTAGTAGATTTGATTTACAAGATCACCATTCAAGGCTGCTTCACGAATGACAGCATTTACCTCGTCAACGGATGTTCCGTCTTTCAATTCTAAACTTAAGATTGCCAATGAACCATTTGGAGTTGGTACACGGACTGCATTGGCTGTTAATTTGTCCTTTAACTCAGGAATAACTTTGGTTACGGCATTACCAGCTCCAGTTGACGTAATTACCATATTGATGGCAGCAGAACGACCGCGACGTGGCTTCTTGTGCATATTGTCCAACAAGTTTTGGTCATTGGTGTAGGCATGAACCGTTTCGATATGACCTTTAACAACTTCAAACTTGTCATTTACTACTTTAAGGATTGGAGAAATCGCATTTGTTGTACAAGAAGCTGCCGAGTAAATGGTTTCATTCTCAATGTCAAGTGTTCCTTGATTGATTCCGTAAACAACATTCGGGATTTCTTTTCCTGGAGCAGTCAACAGTACTTTTGAAACACCTTTCGCGCTCAAGTGACGAGATAATGCTTCACGGTTTGTAAACACACCTGTAT
>JAJTDQ010000071.1 GCA_021300505.1 Cryomorphaceae bacterium | reverse complement strand
ATAACGAATTGATCGATAAGGTATAAGTCTTTATCGCTGAAACGTGTTCTTGGTCGCGCAATCACCAATCCATCGACGTCATCCAAGGCCGCAAGCGAATCATTCAATGTGATGTCTGCAATGTTGTAATAAGGCGAAATCAATGCGCGTGCACGCTGAGTCTCTGCAAAGGATAATTCCCCATGTCCTTGAAGGAAGGCCACACGAGGTCTTTCCTGTTGGATTGATCTACGCATGGAGCTTACTAGGATGTATTCAAGATTCTTGACAGAATTGTCAATCATCTCTGTGATGTCATCCAAATAGTATGGTTTTCCGGCACTGGTTCCAGGTAAGAATTGGATGGTGCTAACGGTTACCCCGCCATAATCTACTACGGCCCCTGGCCAAAGCAATAATTGGTTTTGTGCACCATCCTTCATGTATACCACGTCCATCGGGATGATTCCTTTTCCACGGTCGTATAAAGATTCAAAAAGTGCCTGTTTTTCGCCTTCTGAGCCTACATTTGGATCGATAAATTGGTATTCGATGCGATTTCCAGCATATTGTTTGAACTCCTTTAGTTTGTCTTCGATGGCATTTCTGAAACTCTTCAGCTCTGCAGGAAGGTTACCATCAAGGTAGATTTTAATACTTAGTCGATTATTAAACACTTCTTCATTCGACAAGAACTTGATGGTGCCTTGAGCCAATGAAAAACGCTGATCCTCAGTCATGTCGATACGCTTGTATAGAATTGACCCGATGATGTTCACGAAAACAAGTGAAACGATGACAACGGTGAAAAATACCCAGTTGTAAATGCCTTTTGATAGTTTCTTTCGTTCTGCCATGACCTTAGCTTTTGAATGTTTTAACCACCGTGAGGGCGGCAAAAATGAACAATCCGATGACGGATGCAAAATAAACAAGATCACTTGTGTCGATTACACCTTTCATGATGGCGTCATAGTGATACGTTAAGCTGATGTATTGCAGTACTGAGTCGAATTTTCCTAAGAGCGCAAACGATCCAAGCAGCCAGAATCCCCAATAGAATATGAAACAGAGGAATACGGCAATGATAAATGCGACAATTTGATTGCTCGTTAGCGCCGAGGCGAAGATACCTATCGCGACGAAAACAGCGCCAAGCAAAAGCAATCCAATGTAAGAGGTTATCGTTGCTCCATCATCGAGGATTCCAACAGGGTCTCCAAGGAAGTGCATGGAAATGTAAAAAATGACCGTAGGAATCAATGCGATAAACACTAAGGTAATTCCTGCTAAATATTTAGACGCAATGATATTGAAGTCGGTAATTGGTCGGGTGAAAAGAAGTTCGATGGTTCCAAGTCGGCGTTCCTCAGCAATCATCCGCATGGTGATTGCAGGAATAAGAATCATGAATATGAAAGGTGAGATATCGAAAAATGGGATTAAGCTGGATTCGCTGCCTTCCAAAAGATTGGCATACATGTATTAACAAGTCCAAGTGAGAAGTACCACTTTTGATCAAATGCCTTTCCTAGTCGGTTTAAAAACCAGCAATGCAAAACGACATTGAATCCTGGGATTAAAATGAGCAGTCCCCACCACATTGGTTTTCCCACCACACGTGACAATACCATAAAGTTGTAGGGCGAGATAACGGCTTCCCATCCTTGGCGTCCAGATTTGGTGAATATTTTCCATAATGAGGCAACGCTGACAAGCAGTAGCAACAATACGATGATTTTCAACAGGTCGTTCATAGCGAATTGTTTGTGAATACAGCAAGAAAAGAGGCTGTAATATACAAGGTCAAATTTAATCTTTCCTTTTTAATCGTGAATAGGGGTGGTGATGTGAAATATCAGCCAAGACTTGTGCATAATTTAAAGTTACGAGTTACGAGTTACGAATTTGATCCCTGCGGGAATTTGGAATTTGCTTGCTGCGCAAATTTGAAGAAATCATTACATCAGCGAAGAATGTACTAGTCCTTTGTCCATTGTCTTTCAGCGCAGCGGTCTCTTGTCTTTTAATTAAGAATTTGATCCCTGCGGGAATTTGGAATTTGATTGCTGCACAAATTCGAGGAAATCATTACATCAGCGAAGAATGTACTAGTCCTTTGTCCATTGTCTTTCAGCGCAGCGGTCTCTTGTCTTTTAATTAAGAATTTGATCCCTACGGGAATTTGGAATTTGATTGCTGCGCAAATTTGAAGAAATCAGCGAAGAATGAACTAGTCCTTTGTCTATTGTTCCTTGTCTCTTTTCCCGTTCATCCCGAAACAGAAAAAGCCTCGACACTGTCGAGGCTCTTTCAAATTGATGCGATATATAGTCGTTATGCTAACTTCACTTTAACGGCATTCAATCCTTTGCGTCCTTCTTCGAGTTCGAACTCTACTTCATCATTTTCCTTGATCTTGTCTGTAAGGCCAGAGACGTGGACAAAATACTCTTTTTTTGATTCTTCGTCGATAATGAAACCAAATCCTTTTGTCTCATTAAAGAACTTAACTGTTCCTTTGTTCATTATAATTGAATTGATATTTCCGTAAAGGTATGTTTATATTTGAATTAGTTGCACTTTTTTTCTCACTATATTAAAATTGTCATTTTTTCAACGAAAATTTTCGAAGCCATCAAAGTACGTGTTTACTGTCCAAGCCTCTGCTTTTTGACCAAACCATTTTTTTATTGTCGGCCAGATTTCCTGGAAGATTTCTGAGATGCGGTAGCTTTCAAGTGCTTCTTCTGACTCCCAAATACTGTAGGTAAAGATGATTGATGGATTTTTTTTATCCCGAAGTAATTTCATTCCTTGGCAACCCGGAAATTGATTGACAACCTGATTGATCGAATCAAAATAATTTAGAAAATCATCAACATGATCTTCGGTGAAAGTCAATTTAACGATGCGTGTAATCATTTTAGAACAATGATTCGATTGTTGAACGTGAGCCGCGTGGCGTGAATTCAATACGGATTACATCTCCTACTCGCATTCCGAATAGGCGTTCAGCGCCGCCACTAGTTGAATTTGCCCCACGATTGATGGCGATTTCTAAAAGCCCGTTGTGATTGAAAATAGCCACCTTTTCACCATTGGGAACTGAATTGTAAGCAGATGAAATTTCATCTATGTAATAGTCTTTGTTTCTCCAGTAAATCGTGAAAGGTTCGTTCTTTCCGAAACGCTCAAAAAGCTCTTTGTTGACATTGGTTATAAGATTCCCGAAGGTGTCAACATGACAAACATTGCCTTTGATCAAATTTTGTTCAACCACAGCAGTTTGTGAGAATGCACGTTTATAATTTTCTTGAGGTGAGCAGAAATCGGCGATTTTTTCACCATTCAAAATGCGGCATGCAGCTGGAATAAGCATGCTTTTCGTTGGGAATTTAAAAAGGTTGGGATTTGACAAAACATCGTCGATGCGGTAAAATGCATCGGGCTGCTCATCTTTTAGGAAGGTGCCGAAAAATCCGTTGTCGCTAGAGATGATGTACTGCCCTCTAAATTCCATAATCGAAGGGAAGGCTCCATCAGTACCACCAAAATTAATCATCGGTTCGCTATCGACTCCAATGACGTGCACCGTTCCTGCCGGAAAGTCCTCGTAGCAACAAGAAAGTTGGTAAGCAGCTTCAGCTACATCAAACGGGCGAATCATATGAGAAACATCGATAATTCGTGCTTCAGGAGCCAATCGCAAGATGGTCCCTTTCATTGATGCCACATAGTGGTCTTTTAATCCCATATCCGATGTCAGCGTAATGATCTGCATTTTGTAATTTCTGTCGGTCCTTTTGGTGATTTATTTCTAAATTTGACGCTAAAAATACGGTTTTAATGCCGATTTATAAAGCAGTACAATACAAATAATTCAGGTTGCACGAGAAAACGATTGAGATCAGTGGGATTAATCCCGTGGAGTTATTCGGAGTGAATAACGCTAATTTGAAGCACATTAAAAGTTTCTTTCCAAAGTTAAAGGTGGTTGCTCGTGGCAACATCATCACAATTATGGGGGACGAAGAAGTGATGGATGAGTTTGAGCGAAAGTTTGAATTGGTTGTTCAGCATTTTCATAAATTCAATGCGGTTACGGAGAACAATATTGATAACCTCATGCTTGATGATGGTCAAAAAATGATATCTACGGATGATGGTTCTGAAACCATCGTGCACGGCAATCGAATCTTGGTTTTTTACCAGGAGATTTGAAGGAGAAGTTAGATCCATACCTCATGCCATTATACGATGCCTTGCGCGACATGATTCCACCAGAGAAATTGGCGGATATGATTGAGTTTGGTATCATTGAAATTGCTCCCTTGGCCTTCATGCGCGGTAGAACTTTGGACAAAGCATTTGTCATTTTGGATGAAGCTCAGAATACGACTTCAATGCAAATGAAAATGTTCTTGACGCGAATGGGAATGACAGCTAAATTTGTCATTACTGGCGATATGTCACAAGTGGATTTGCCACATCGTCAAAGATCCGGACTATCCTATGCCTTGGATGTATTGAAGGATGTTGAAGGAATTGGCGTAGTAAGATTGGCGCAAAGTGATATTATACGTCATAGTTTAGTGAAACGCATTGTGGATGCCTTTGATCACGCTGAGGCAAAAGAAAAAATAGAAAAGGCAGAGAAAGAATCTGCCGCATCAAAAAGTAAGTAAGTTGAAAAACACGAAATGATGAACGCAATTACGAAATCAGATTTTAATTTTCCAGGACAAAAAGCGGTATATAAAGGAAAGGTAAGGGATGTATACACCTTGGAAAATGATCTGCTCGTGATGGTGGCATCCGATCGGATTTCAGCGTTCGACCATATCTTGCCAAAAGGAATCCCTTTCAAAGGTCAGGTGTTGAACCAAGTGGCAACGATGTTCTTGGAAGCAACACGTGACATTGTGCCGAACTGGCTCGTAGCAACCCCCGATCCCAGTGTAGCCGTAGGATATGCCTGTGAACCAATTCGTGTTGAAATGGTCATTCGTGGATACTTGGCCGGACACTCAGCGCGTGAATATGCGGCAGGAAAAAGAATGCTTTGCGGCGTGGTTTTGCCTGAAGGAATGAAAGAAAATGATCGTTTCCCTGAACCAATCATCACCCCAGCAACAAAAGCTGACGAAGGACATGATGAGGACATTTCTCGTGAAGATATTCTAGCCAAAGGGATTGTTCCTGAGGAGATTTATGTCCAAATGGAAAAATATACGCGTGCTTTATTTCAACGGGGAACGGAGATGGCAGCCAAGCAAGGATTGATTCTCGTTGATACGAAATATGAATTTGGGATGCGAAATGGCGAAGTCATTCTCATTGATGAAATCCACACACCTGATTCGTCGCGTTATTTTTATGCAGAAGGATACCAAGAGCGCCAAGACCGTGACGAGCCGCAAAAGCAGCTATCGAAAGAATTTGTTCGGCAATGGCTGATTGAAAATGGGTTTCAAGGGTTGGATGGGCAAACAATGCCTTTCATGCCGGATGAATTTGTGCAAACCGTAACGGAGCGATACATTGAGTTGTATGAGCGAATCACAGGACTTGAGTTTGTTCCGTCGGCTACGGAAAATATTGAAGAGCGTATCGAGAAAAATGTGCTTGCGTTCTTGAATGCTTGATTAGGATAGAGTTGGTTGGAATTCATAAATAATTACGAATTACTAGTTACGAATTACGAATTGAATTTGATGCCTTCGGCAATTTGGGCCCTTCGGGAATTTGATTGCTATGCAAATTTGATTTTTCGGGTTGCCATGTGTTTCACACTTCGAAGCTCAAAGAGCGAAGAAGTGGTCTTAATATCTTGAAATCCTAATATCTTGACATCTAAAGGAATTTGATGCCTTCGGCAATTTGATGCTACGCAATTAGGAATTTGATTGCTTCGCAAATTTGAAACTTCGAGTTTTAATCTGTCTTAATATCTTGAAATCCTAATATCTTGACGTCCAATTGAATTCCTCGTCCCTTGTCCCTTGTCCCTTGTCCCTTGTCTTTTGTCTTTTGTCATTTGTCCCTTGCCCCTTGTCTTTCACAAAAAAAAGGGCTGAATCTATTTCTAGTTCCAACCCTCTTCTCCCAAATCAGATCAATTAGCTGATTGGTATTCGCTTTGCCGACCTTAACGCACTGGGTGCTTTTTTGGCGACATTCACGTGTAATATTCCATTCTCGTATTGTGCTTTTACCTTGTCGTCATCAATGCTGTCAGGCAAGTTGAATGAACGCAAGAAGGATTGGTAATTGAACTCCTTTCTAGCGAAATTTTCACGCTTGTTTTTCTCTTCATGTTCCTCTTTGTGTTCTGAGGAAATGGACAGAACATTGTTGTTTAGTTCCACCTTGAAGTCATCCTTTTTTAAACCCGGTGCAGCGAGCTCGATACGGTATTCTTTCTCCGTTTCCTTCAAATTTACAGATGGTAAGGTATTGCCCACAAGAGTGAAGTTCTTGTCGCTCCAATCGAAAAATTCACGGCTGAAAAAATCATCCAATAGGGTGTTGACAGATGGGACGTAATTGTCCCGCTTGATTAAATTGCTCATACGATTATGTATTTAATGGTTTCTATGTGAAGCAAAGATAGGACAGCAGTTTCGTTGCAAATATGACAGACGTCACCTCTAAATTTGATTGAACTCAATAGCCCTAAATTTTTTGTTTACAATTCACCTTACTTGCGCCAATTCTTCTCATAATTATAGGCATTAAGCGATTCCTTTTGCCTATTTTTGCAGCGAAACAAAAGTTCTTGAAATGGAGAAATTTTCGCGCGCATTTTTTTCTATGCGAATGATGGCAGTCGCAATGATTGTGTTCTTGGTAGCCATTGGTGCTGCAACAATGCTTGAGTCGGCGTATGACATCCAAACAGCAAAAATTATCATTTACAATGCGCTATGGTTTGAAATTCTCCTGGTTTACTTAGGGATGAACCTTATTGCCAATATCTTCCGCTATAAAATGTTACAGCGCGAGAAGATTGCTATGCTCACGTTTCACCTTTCTTTTATTGTTATTCTCGTCGGAGCTGGAGTTACGCGCTATTTCAGTTTTGAGGGTATGATGATCATTCGTGAAGGAGAGCAGACGAATTTCATCTATTCCGCGGACCCACATTTATGGTTTAGAATAAATAATGGGAAGCAACAATTGACGTATGCCGAAAAGATGTTTATGTCTGAACAAACGGACAATTCTTTCACCATAGACAATCTGAAATTCCCAAATCATACCGGCGATATATCGATTGAATATGTCAACTTCCAAAAGAAGATGATTGATTCTGTGGTGGTCAATGATACTATTCTGGGTTATGCCTTGAAAATTGTTACGGATGGCATGACACCCAATTACCTCTTCAAAGGTGGATTTGTGATGGCAGGAGATGTAGCTATTTCGTTTGAAAAGAAGGATGCGATGCCAGGAGTTACTGTGGTTGAACGGAACAAGCAGATTTTTATCAAGTCGCAACAGCCTATGCGTTACTTGGCGATGGCTGAGATGCAAAAGGCAGCGCGAACTGGAGAGGTTATGGATTCATTGTTTACGCAGGTGCCGACAGATTCATTGGTTCCTTTTTTGACAAGTACACTTTACCAAGTTGGACAACAGCAATTTGTATTTAAGGAGAAAGTCAATCATGCGAAAAAAATACTCTTACCTTCAGGGAAACGAAATGTGGGTTCAGATTACCTAACGGTGCGTGTTCGCGATGGAAAAAAGTCCAAAATTGTCCGATTGCAAGGTGGTTTGGGTACGATCCCAGATGCCGAAGTGTTTTCATTTAACGGCTTGACGTACGAGATGACCTATGGTTCGACGAAAATAGATTTGCCATTTTCTATTGCTTGTCGTGACTTCAAATTGGACCGCTATCCAGGTTCTGAAGCGGCATCTTCGTTTGAGAGTGAAGTCACAATTTTGGATGAGAAAAACAACTACAAACGCGATCAACGTATTTTCATGAACAATGTCATGGATTACCAAGGGTATCGATTTTTTCAGTCGAGTTATGATCCCGATGAGAAAGGAACCCGTTTGAGTGTCAATTACGATTGGTGGGGAACGAACATTACCTATTTCGGTTACTTGTTGATGGCCATCGGAATGATGTTGTCTCTTTTTGCTCCTGTAGGACGCTTTAGAGAATTGAATGACAAGCTTCGTCGTTTGAGAGAGAGAAGAGAAAATTTGTCAGCGGTAATATTAATCGCATTGATGTCAAGCTTCGCAGGAAGCGCAATGGCGCAATCACATGATGGACATGACCATGCGGCTGAAGCTCCAGTTAAACCGGTGTATCGTGTTATTTCTGAGGAGCATTCGGAAGCACTTGCCTTTTTATTGGTGCAAGATTTTCAAGGTCGGATTATCCCGATGCATACTTTATGTGATCAGTTGCTGCGCAAGATTCACCGCGGAAATATGTTCGAGGATTGGAATGCCGTACAGACGATCATGAGCATGCACATGTATCCACAGCATTGGATGGATGTAAAAATCATTCAAGTTCCTTCAAACCTTCGTGAATCCATGAAGGTGTCTGGTGAATTCGCCTCGTTTGCTGATTTGGCAGACTCAAGAACGGGTGAGTTTAAGAAGATGGGTGATTACAATGTGGCTCATCGCAAATTAGAATCAAAGCGAAATGAGTACGACAAGAAGCTCATTAAATTGGTGGAAAAATTTCAAGTCGTTCAATCGGTTTTCAGCTGGCAGTACATGAAAATTATTCCTGTTAAAGGCGATGTCAATCAAACATGGTATGTGCCCTTAAGTATGGAGTTAATGAAAGTTGATTCTGTATCCTCGACCTTAGCACTTCGCTACATTTCTGGTTTGGACAGTGCTGCCAATTACAACCGCTATGGTGCAGTAGATGATTTGCTGACTGAATTAATCGCTTTTCAAAGAGAGGCCGGCAGTAAAGTAGTTCCTTCCGAAAAGAAAGTAGAAATTGAAATCTGGTACAATAAGATGAATGTGTTCAAGAACACCTACCAGATGTATTTGCTCTTGGGATTGCTATTGTTGTTGCTTTATTTCATTCGCATTTTTGCAAAAACTGGTTTTGGTGAATCAAAACTGTTCAGACGAATTCGAAAAACGATCACCTTTATTCTAATTGTTGTTTTTGTTTATCATGGTCAAGGCTTGGGTGCACGTTGGTACATCTCTGGTCACGCCCCATGGAGTAATGGTTATGAGGCGGTAATTTTCATCGCATGGGCGACAATGATTGCTGGGTTTATCTTCTCCCGCAAGAATGCAGTGATCTTGGCTGGAACGGCGATCTTGGCTTCGATGATGATTTTCGTGACAGAAATGAACTTGCTCGACCCCGAAATTACGCCATTACAGCCGGTTTTGAAGTCTTACTGGTTGATGATTCACGTGGCAATTATCACATCGAGCTATGGATTCTTAGGCTTGGCGGCAATTTTAGGTTTGTTGAATTTGACCTTGTATACATTCCGAACGAAGCGCAATGCGCAAATTGTGACAATAAATATCAATGAGTTGACATACGTTTCAGAGATGACGATGACCATTGGATTGTTTATGTTGACGATTGGTACTTTCTTAGGCGGGGTTTGGGCCAATGAATCATGGGGACGCTATTGGGGATGGGATCCGAAGGAAACATGGGCCTTAGTATCGGTGCTCGTTTATGCAGTAATCCTTCATTTACGCTACATTCCTGCATTGAAAAGTAAGTTTACCTTCAATGTGGTGAGTCTTTGGGGATACTCTGCGATTCTGTTCACCTTCTTTGGGGTAAACTTTTACCTTGTTGGGCTTCATTCGTATGCGCAAGGTGAGGGACTTGGAACCATTCCCAATTGGATCATCTATACTGTGATTGGTTTTGTGCTTTTTACAGTTCTTGCTTCCTTCAGAAATCGCCAGTTCGTTAAATCGAATGTAGAAGAAACGAACTAATCTTTTCGAGACATGAAACTAGATATTTTAGCATTTGCTGCCCATCCTGACGACGTTGAACTTTCATGTTCAGCGACATTGATGAAGCACATTGCGATGGGAAAGAAAGTGGGCATTGTCGATTTGACTCAAGGCGAACTCGGCACGCGAGGAAACGTAGAATCGCGCTATGCGGAGGCTGCGGAGGCTTCGAAAATCATGGGTATTCATGTGCGTGAGAATTTGAAGTTTAAAGATGGGTTTTTTGATTTTTCAGAGGAAAACAAACGTTTGATCATTGAGCAAATCCGCCGCTTTCAACCAGAAATTGTGTTGGCCAATGCCATTGAGGACCGTCATCCAGACCACGGTCGCGCCGCGAAGTTGGTAGCAGATGCGTGCTTTCTAGCGGGATTAAGAAAAATTGAAACGAATTATCAAGGAGAAGCACAGACGGCACATCGCCCAAAATCATTGTATCATTATATCCAAGACCATTACATCAAACCGGATTTAATCATCGATGTAAGTGAGTTTGTTGATCGAAAGTTAGAGGCCATCAAAGCATTCAAAACACAATTTTACGATCCGAATTCGATTGAACCAGTCACACCAATTTCAGGTGAAGAGTTTTTTGATTTTATAAAATCACGGATGATTCAAAATGGACGGCAAATCGGCGTGAAATACGCCGAAGGATTCACTTCAACTCGCGAAATCGGTGTGAACAACCTTTTCGACTTATTGTAATTGTGAATACAACCTTTTCTATATTTAGCGCGTCTAAAACACAGAATTTACCCATCATGAGATTTATTTTTCTAGTCGCATTTTTAGTTTCTGGTCATTTTATCACGAATGCTCAATGCAATGGTTCTGAACCAGTTATTAATTTTGGTCCTGACACGATTTTATGTCAAGGTCAAACATTGGCATTGAATGCTCCTCCGGGATTCAATTTTTACCAATGGTCAACAGGAACAACGGGTCCAAATATTACAGTAACTACAGACGGAAGCTACTACGTGAATGCCGGACTTATTGGGAATTCGATTATTCTCAATGGAAATTTTCAAGGTGGAACAACTACAGCAGCAAATAACTTTACCACAGCATATGGTCCCGGTACTGGCGGGACTTATGGTTTGCTATCTACTGAAGGTCAATATGCCATTTCTACATCGCCTTCGTTGGTGCATACTAACTTTAGTTTTTGTGGTGACCACACAACAGGAACGGGTAACATGCTGATTGCGAATGGTGCCTCCGCTGCAAATACAACGGTTTGGACGCAAACAGTTAATGTTGCTGCTAACACGGATTATGTGTTTTCATTTTGGGAAATGAATGTTTTGAACACAACAGCAGTAGCCAGCCTTCAACTTTTCATTAACGGTGCGCCAATTTCAGGAATCATTCCAACATCTACAACCGCATGTGTTTGGTTGGAAAATGCAGGTGTTTGGAATTCCGGGGCAAGCACACAAGCCATTCTTTCGATTGTGAATCAGAGTACGCTCACGTCAGGAAATGATTTCGCTATTGATGACATCTACTTCGCACCTATTTGTTTGGTGACAGATACCATTACCGTGAATTACGATACAGTACAGGTGAATGCTGGAACTGATTTGTTGTTCTGCGCGAATGAAACGGATACATTGACTGCAACAGCGAATGTAGACATAAGTGCATATTCTTGGAGCAGCGGTCAACAGGTAGCTTCTTTTTCTCCTACAACAGGTGGAACTTACACCGTAACAGGAACATCACTAAACGGATGCACTTCAACGGATGCAGTAAATGTGAGCATTACAGCGATGGACTGGAATATTTCTCAAATCCTTATGGGACCTTCTGATTGTGGTCAGACCAATGGGTATGTTTCTGCCATTACCTCAGGTACATTTGCGGATCCTGCAACATATACATGGACTGGTCCGGGTCCAAACAGTCCAAACGCGATTAATGCTTCAGTGTGGGATAACCTTTCACCGGGATGGTACTATTTGTCAATTGAATCCAATGGTTGTTACCGCTACGATTCGATGGAAGTAACCATTAACAATCCGCCAATCGCGTCGGTGAGTGCCACTCCGATGACGGGAATCTATCCTTTGCCTGTGAGTTTTACCAATAGCAGTCAATTTGGCACTACCTATGATTGGGATTTCGGAAATGGATCAACAGCCACTACGTCGGATTTGTCGGGTCAGAATATGACATATGACACCACAGGGACCTATGTGGCAATGCTCGTAGCAATCACAGGAAGCTGTTCAGATACTGCATTTGTGACCATTATCGTGAATGACCCGCCAGTGATTCCACCAACGGTGCCGGTTTCACTTGAAACAGCGAACGTATTTACACCAAATGGGGATGGAGCGAATGATTTTTATACGTTCAACATGGAGAACATTACCTCAATAAACATCACGATCTTAAATCGATGGGGTAATGTCGTTTACCAAAGTACAGATCCTTTGTTTAAATGGGATGGAAAAGCACAGAATGGAGTGGATGCATTGCCAGGTGTTTATTTTTCGACGGTTTCTATGGCAATGTATTTTTCTTGCCAAATCAGTTGATCGCCAGCTTTTTTACTGAGTAGACCTGCAACTAGTGGTGCGGCAGGGGAGAGGCAAAATACAGGTGTGTCATCAGCCATAATTTTCCCAAAACCAACGGAAATATAATACCATCCGCTTGACGTTTTAATTAGGCTTCCTAATCGAATTGTGGGCGTCACTATTGATGGATCTAAACGTAACGCAAGGGACATGAGCTGCTCGTGTTGCTGAATAAATCCGCTGATTTTTTCACGTTCCAACTGTGCCATTGCACGACCTGTTTCATGCTTATCACCAGCAGTACTTTTTGAATCTGCACTTAAAGAATCATCGGTTTCCGCCAAGGCGGCAAGTAGTTCCTTGTGCTTTTCTTTCAATGCAATAGTGAGTGCTGCATGAACTTTAGATTTTTCCAAGGACATCTGCGTAGAGTTTTTTCACAGCATCGAGTACTGCCTCGTTAGAGAATTGAAGGGCATGATCGCGGATGGCTTTTCGGTCGAAGGTAACACCGTTGAAGATACGCTCCATACCAATGGCTAAACTCAGTGGATTGCGTGCGTCGACTTGAATGCCTAACGCCGACGATAGGTTTGCTGCTATGCCTACTGAGGTAGAGATTACAGGGATTCCGCAAGCCCATGCTTCGGCGACTACTATAGAGAAAGATTCGTAGTCTGAATACAAAACGAAGGCATCAGAAGCGCGGTAAAATGGAGGTAATTCTTCAGCTTGACACGGACCAAAAAAACGAATGTGGTTATTTAATCCTTTTGAATCCACATAGTTGCTCAACGCTTCTACTGGCTCATCACTCACGATGACCAGTTCAAAAGTGCGATATCCTTTTTCATGCAAAAGGGCAACTGCATCGACGATCCCAAAAGGGTTTTTCACTGTAGTATCAAGTGTTGAAATATGGAGAAATCGGAATTTCTCGCTGTGGGGTGTTGTTGCTGGAAAGAATAGGTTGACATCGACTGGATTTGGAATTACCGTCGTTGGTGTTTCCTTGAAATAGCGCGTAAGATCCTTCTGTTGGAATTCAGATACCGCAACGAGATGGTCGATGTGCTTGCGAGTGGTACGCGCGATATAGTGGTCTTTTAGTGACCATGACTTTTGACGTTGTCTTGAAAAAATTGAACTGTGTTCGGTCACAATTAATGGGCAGTTGAACAGCTTTTTTGCTTTAACAAACAAATATCCTTTTGGAAGTAGAACATGCGCATGGATGAGGTCTACATTTGAAATCATACTCAGTCCTACATCAAATGCGCGGTCTATGGCTTTTCTACGTTCGAAGAAATGTGAACCTTTTGGGTGATAAATGACAATCTCTCTCAATTGATCGTGTTGTGTTTCCACAATTTCAATTTCTGAGCAGGACTCGTCAGCGACGGTATGTAACAAGGTAACTTGATACGATTGTGCAATCAATCGTGCATGATTCATCACAAAATTCCCTAAGAATGGTGACTTCCGATTGGGGTACCAAGAGCTTAAGATGAGGATGTGCTGAGGTTCTTGCATTCCGTGAAGTCTCAGGCGAGCGTCTTGGAATAAACCGATTGTAATTGCTCCAGTGCAAAATCGATTTCCTCCTTCGTTGTATAGCGTGAAAAGGAGAAGCGGACATTAGGTCTAGTCGTATCTGCGCCAATGCCTTCGAGCACATGAGAGCCTTTTGTGGCACCAGAAGTACATGCACTTCCACCTGATACAGCGATACCTTTCAAGTCTAATGTAAACAAGAGCATAGATGCTTTCTCCGTTTTAGGCAAGCATACGTTCAATACAGTATAAAGGGAACGCTCCGGATCTGTCTCACCGTGGAACGATACTTCAGGGAAGTATGCTTTCAATTGATCGGTGAGGTAAGATTTTAATCCTTGAATATGCGTGCGGTGTTCTTCAAGACCTTCACACGCCAACTGCATAGCCTTCGCCAATCCTGCAATTCCAGCCACATTTTCTGTTCCACCGCGAAGTCCGCGTTCTTGGGAACCACCATGAATGAAAGCTTCAGCACGAACGTGTTTGTTTACGTACAAAAATCCTGATCCTTTAGGCCCGTGTAATTTATGCGCAGCACAAACAACAAAATCAATATTGAGTTGGCTCAAGTCCAATGGAATGTGCCCCATGGTTTGAACAGTATCTGAATGAAAATAAGCCCCATATTTACGGCATAGCGAACTGACTTTTTGCAGGGGCAGGAGGGTAGCGATTTCATTGTTGGCATGCATCAATGACACCAATGTTTTTTTACCGTCGGCTAATAATTCTTCCAAATGCTGCAAATTAACATGACCTTTCGCATCGAGACCTACATAGTCGATACTTACCTCGCGGTGTTTTTTATGCACCTCAACCGTATGTCCTACAGCGTGGTGTTCGATGCGTGAGGTGATAATGCGTTCAACTCCCAAATCAAGAATGGCAGTGTTGATTGCCATGTTATCGGCTTCAGTTCCCCCAGAGGTAAAGACAATTTCTGATGGTTGACAATGCAATAGCGCAGCGATTGTTCGACGCGACGTTTCAATCAGAGCCTTGGTTTGACGACCATAAAAGTGAGTGGAAGATGGATTTCCAAATTGGTCCTTGAGGATAGGAGCCATCACCTCAAATACTTCAGGTGCCAAGGGTGTCGTGGCAGCATTGTCCAGATATACACGCATCTGCAAAATTTTTACGCGAAGATAGCAGGAAGAAATTAGAATTACGAATTTGATTGCTGCGCAAATTTGGTCCCTGCGGGAATTGTGAATTTGATTCCTTTGGAAATTTAATGCCTTCGGCAATTTGGAAGAAAGGGACAAAGGACACTTCTTCGCTCTTTGAGCTTCGAAGGACAAAGGACACTTCTTCGCTCTTTGAGCTTCGAAGGACAAAGGACCGCTGCGCTAAAGGACTTAAGTGTTCTTCGAGGTGGATTTGCTGCCAGTGGGAATTTGCTGCCGGAGGAAATTCAAAATTTCGAAGTGCATTCAAGTCTTTTTTCTTTGAGCGAAGCGGTCATTTGTCCTCACTTGTGGATTCGAGACTTCCTTCGGAACCTCACCCACCGAAGTGCATTCAAGTCCTTTGTCCTTTGTCCTTACGTCAGTTTTTCTCAAAAACGCAGAAAAAGCGGCCCTTTTCAGAGCCGCTTTACCTACTAACTAAACCTAACTGCGCTAAACTTAAACTATGATACTTACATCCATTTAGAAATGAATCCGTTTAGATCGGCTCGAAGCGAATTGAAATTCTTTTCGAAGCCTGATACAAGTTCTTTTTCTGCTCCGTGATACGGCACACGGCGGTGATCGACGGCAACAGGATTTTTTTCTATTTCTCGTTCCAAAGCATCTTCATTGATTTTCACTTTATGGGCGATTTCATCAATGTTGTTGCGTTGAATGATAAGCTGATTTTGGTATTTTTCCAATTCTCCTAAGATGTCATTCTTAGAGTTCTTTGAGGCCAACTCTCCCAATCTTCCTTCAAGGATTTTAATCTCATCCTTGTAAAAATCAAGTTTGCTTGTAAACTCGCGATTCTCTTCGTGCTGCTGGTAGATTGGTGTTGGCTTGCTCATGATCTGTGTTCTTATATTGTTGATATTGATTGTGTTGTTCTACATTGCAAAGATTCCTTTTTTCTACTTCGTGAAATATGACAATGGTCATGCGAAGTGATGAGGCTCAGTAATCTGTTGTTATTTAGTAAAAAGTTCGTGCAAAAGGAATGGTTTTTAATGGTGTCGATGATGTGTTTCAATGTCTATTTATACATATAGGATAAAAGACATCAATACACGGTGAATGTCAGATTGAGAAATGAGCTAGAGATCAGTTAATCTCCGCTTAAGAACATATTCTTTCAGCTTACGCAAATAGATTAGAATAATTGGAGAATTGGTGAAAAATTTAAAACATGACCATAATCAGTTTTATCTTTTGATAGGTGTCACTTTTTTTTTTAAATTAGCAATACGAAAACCAGTCTACATATGTTGGAAAAATCACACAAACACGTAACCTGTGCCACTTGCAGTGCCAGGAAGAATTCGCTGTTCGGCACTTACGGCGAATCTGAGGTCATCGACCTTAACCATGAGAAAATGTGCAATTATTACAAAAAGAACCAGCCGTTATTCATCGAGGGCAGTTTCCCTAGAGGTGTATTTTGCCTGAACCAGGGAAAGGTAAAGGTCTTTACTCGCGGAGACGAGGGGAAGGAGCAGATTATTCATATTGCCAAAGCAGGTGATGTGATTGGCTTCAGATCTATGTTCAGCGGTGAGCCTTACAAGGTGTCTGCGTCAACACTTGAAGAGAGTAATATCTGCTTCATTGGCAAAGATGACTTTCTCCTAATGATGGATAACAATCCGACTCTTAGGAATGGCATCATCAAAGAGCTTTCGAAAGAGCTAGGAGATCGAGCACAGTTCATTACCAATATGGCTCAAAAGTCGGTGCGTGAGCGTTTAGCATTCTCCTTATTGATTTTGGCAGACATCTATGGAGAAGAGGAAATTAATCTCACACGTGAGGACATGGCCAATTTTGTAGGAACGGCCACCGAAACGTTGATTCGCCTCTTGAAAGACTTCAAAGAAGATCAGATCATCGAAATTCACACCCGCAAATTGCTGATTGTGAACAGAGATAAACTCCTTCGCATCGCAGGGCGCTAATTCACTTAATTACCATACGGCATCCGGGTACTTTCCAGGTAGGAATTGCATTTCTGCCAGAATGTGCCCGAGGTGCTCCGTATGATTACCTTGTTTTCCTCCGAACACCGAAAATTGATTCTTGGGAGAATCTAAATGCGCCATGTAAAGAATTTCATTTACCTTTTGGTTCCATTGGTTTTTGATATTATGAAGGTTAACGCCAGTTCCATTTGCAAGCATTGCCTTATCCGATTCAGATTCCTCAAACAATTCATCTGTGAACTTCCATAAGGTATTGATGGCCAATTGAACACGATGTTTTGACTCATCTGTTCCTGTGCCCAAGCGAATCATCCATTCTGAACTTCGACGTAGATGGTAAGTCACCTCTTTAATGGATTTGAAGGCGATTGCTGAAAGAAAGGAATCCTTGCTCTCAGTGAGGGCGATGAAATAATGGTAGTTAAACGTGTCCATAAGGAATTGGCGCGTCACAATATGTGCAAAATCTCGGTTTGGTTGTTCTACTAAGAGACAATTCATAAATTCGGACTCTTCTCTTCGGTAGGCAAGATCATCGCCTGTTTGCCCCAAGCCTTCGAGTTTTGCTGCTTCATTCAATACAGACTCAGCTAAACCGATGAGGTCGAGCGCCACATTAGTTGTAGCAAGGTCTTCTTCCAAGAAAGGACCTTTACTTGTGTTTTCTGCCAGGCGATGACTCAATATTAGTGCGTTGTCGGCGATTTGTAAGTAATAGTTTAGTGTTGTTTTCATGAATTACATATGTGTTACTCCCTCAGGTAAGTTATAAAATGTTGGATGACGATAAATCTTGTCCGTAGCTGGCTCGAAGAAATAGTCAGATTCATTGAGTGCTACGGCAATAATCTCTTTACTTTGAACCACCCAAAGTCCTGTGCCTTCATTCCGTCGGGTATAGGTGTCTCTCGCGTTTTCTATAGCATTGTCTTTATCGAAACCATGGACACTTCCTGCATGTTTAAATGATTGTCCGGGTTTTGATTGTATGAATACTTCCCATAATTCACCTTGATTATCTATTGCTTTCATAATATTTAATGTCTTAAATGATTTCTTTAATTGTATAACTGTTCGAGGCATGAGTAAATTCATCGCCCTGTTGTTTGCTTTTCATTTGATTGAAAATGGCAGATTCTGTTGAAATTCCCACATATTGTTTGTCATTGAATTGAAATGGCATTGACGGAATTCCAATAATAAAATTGAAGTTTTCTGTATAGACCACAGCACCTGGTTGTACACGATCCTTATGAGAAAAATCGATGTGTTTAAGATTTAATAAATCCTCTTCAGCCCGAAAAAGTTGTTCTTCGAAAAGGTGTTGTATTTCTCCTCCTTCAAATTGATGTGATAAATCTTCAGGATCTATGGTGTCGCTTTCGTCAAGATCGACCATATTTTTCGCTGATTTGACATTTTCTTTAAGTTCAAGAATCAAACGAATTTTCTGTTCTCTCATTTCTTGAAAAAGTGCTTCTTTATTCATACCGGTTGATTATTGATTTCTAAAGTCGGATTGTAATGCAGCTTCGCGTACCCATGCCCCTTCACGATGTGCACGAATGTGATGTTCCAAGCGCTCTTGATTACAAGGACCATTTCCATTGATTACCTGGCGGAATTCTTCCCAGTTGATGTCGCCATGCGTATAGGTTTCATCACTGATTTTCTTCAAATTTGGGTCGGGCACTTTCAAACCAATTAGCTCGGATTGAGGTACTGTTTTATTGATGAACTTTTCACGAAGTACATCGTTTGATTCTCGTTTGATCTTCCAAAGCATGGCATGCGAAGTTCGGGGTGAGTCGCTGTCGTGAGGTCCAAACATCATGAGTGCGGGCCACCACCATCGGTCAATTGCATCTTGAGCCATACGTTGCTGGTCATTAGTGCCTTGCATCATTCGCCACATAATTTCGTACCCTTGTCGTTGGTGAAAGGACTCTTCCTTGCATATTCGAACCATAGCACGTGAATAAGGACCGTATGATGTGCGCTGAAGTGAAACCTGATTGACAATTGCGGCACCATCAACCAACCATCCAATGGCACCAATGTCGGCCCAGTTCAAGGTTGGGTAATTAAAAACAGATGCGTATTTTGCCTTTCCTTGATGCAGCCATGCAATGTACTGTTCACGACTCACTCCTAATGTTTCAGCAGCGCTATAGAGGTAAAGACCATGACCACCTTCATCTTGTATTTTAGCCAAGAGGATTTTCTTACTTCGTAACGAAGGGGCGCGTGTAATCCAGTTGGCTTCTGGTTGCATTCCGATTACTTCGGAGTGAGCATGTTGTGATATTTGCCTTATGAGGTGTTGGCGATATGCATCGGGCATCCAATCTGACGGCTCGATTTTTATCTCAGCGTTTATTTTTTTTTCAAAGTCTGCGAGAAGTTCAGCGGTTTGCGCAGATTCAAGTTTAGTTGTCATGTGCTTGTGGTATTAAACGCGGCAAAAGACGCCCACGTACAATACAAAGAGAAGGAATGACAGCCTTTTAATCAATGATAAATTTCAAATCGAAATATGACAAAAGTCAATGAATTCGATAATTATTGATGGATGACTAGTTTTGAAATGTAACGAATTCCGTTTTCGAAAACATGTAAAAAATAAATCCCATCAACTATTTCAGGAAGTAAGTAACGATCATGATCGAGATGTCTGAGCGGTGTGTTTAATTGTTTCCCATTGGGTTGATAGAGATAAACCATGGCTTCCGAAGACACATTCGTGATATGTATAGATGTATTGCTTTGCGAGGGATTAGGGTAAATCTGAATATGATTATTTTGAGTAAGTTCGTCGATCCATGCTTGATTCATTTGTAACCTTACAAGTCCACCTGTTTGGGTGCCGATCCAAACATTATTTTCATCATCTACATCTATTGAGAAAATATAATTGTCTGATATTTCTGAATTCTCTACCGTGAAGTTGATCCAATCTGAATTATTCGTTCGAATAACCAATCCGTTTTGCAAAGTTCCAATGATAAAATTTTGTAAGGTATCGATACGGAAACAAGTAAGGCTATTCGTCTGTATTTGAGAATTTGAAATGTTAAAAGAAAGCCAAGTTTGATTCCCTGTGTCTGTAAAAAGACCTTGAGCTGTGCTCGCAAACCATGGTTTGTCCGTTTCATCAATTTGAATTGAAATGACGGAGTTATCAGGAAGGTTGGCGTTTAATATGGTGTAAATTTCAAGTTGTGTATTTGACAAGTAAACCAACCCTCCATTGATTGAGCTAATGTATTTTTTGTCTTGTGCATCAATGGCTATCGAAGTGATATTATTTGAAAGCAGATTTGAAGATTGAGTGTTCCAAATTGTCCATGTCAAATCGTCAAATAATGCCAATCCATCTGAGGTTCCAATCCACTTTCTATTCAAGGAATCTATGGTGATTGTTCGAATAAAGTTGTCAGGTATGTTGCTATTCAATGTTGTGAAATTAACCCATGATTGTCCATCATACCGATATAGGCCATGAATTGTTGTTCCTACCCATAGCGCATTGTTTGTGTCAATTGCGAGTGCGCGAATGTAATTTTCTTGAAGTGGTGAATTGGATGAGTTATAGACAACCCAATTTTCACCATCAAAGGATGCTAATCCATTGTCTGTACCAATCCAGATGTTATTCAGTTGATCATGTGTAATGCAATGTACAGCGTTGTTTGGCAATCCTGAATTTAGATCATTATAAGTTATCCAAGTGCTAGATTGAGCGAAAAAAAAACTTCCGTTTCCCAAGAGAAACGGAAGAATAAAAACAACTTTTAAAAGGGAGTTAGTCATGAATCATTACTCTTGACGTATATTTCTTTCCATTGTAGATAAGTGAAAATAAATACATGCCATTAGAGAGATTGCTTGTTTTCATATCAATGGTATTGATTCCTTGGTGATAAGAAACAGGATTAAGCGTAATAATATCACCAACGACACTCATCATTTCGACCATTAATTCACCGGAATGATCAGCTGAAAATTGAACATTAAATTCTCCTTGATTTGGGTTTGGAATCACTTGAATTGACTTCTTAAATGGAATATCTTCACCAATACCAGCGCATGAATTTACCACTGCGTCTACCGGAACTAAAGAACTTGAACACGTACTGTTTTCAGTCAACACTTGCCAATCATAGAAGAAATAGTAGTAGGAAGCACCAGCTGACGCGCCAATGATCGACAAGATATCTGGCAATTCGTAAGGATATGTAGCACTATTGTTATTTCTATAGATACCTGAAGCTGTAATGTTTTTACCTACTAATCTGAGATTTGTCGCAATAGGAATGTCAAAGTTTAATGTAATGCGATTTTCGCCAGTGCTTACGTTTGTAATCATTGATTGTAAAGTCGCTCCATTTTGATCTTGCAATTCTATTGTTATGCTTCCTGCCGATTGAGAGTATAACAACACTGATTTGAGTGTGAAGTTGACATAGCTGTT